>JAJTFN010000143.1 GCA_021298285.1 Verrucomicrobium sp. | reverse complement strand
ATCTCGACCAGGTCCGACACATCGGACACTTCGGCGGACAGCGAGGGGATCGACTCGAAGACTCCCGGGGCGCGGGCGGGATCAGCCTCCCAGAGGATGCTCAGTGAGGGTGTGGCCTCGCCCATCCCGGAACCGGCGTTTCCGGGGGTGTCCCCGGAGGTGCTGCCGGAACGGCTGTCACCGCCTTGGATTCCGGTGGCGTCCGTGGTCGAGACGACCATCTGGACCTTGCGTCCGGTGTTGGCCGCGTGCGCCCTCGCAAACCGCATGGCGGTCTCGACGCGTTCCACCCCCTCGTTGAGTTGAGCTGTCCGACGCAGACTCGAGAAGCCGAACACCGCCGCCGCGAACAGGCCCGCCAACAACCCGACGGTCAGGAGCAGTTCCACGAGGGTGAAACCGTCGCTGCGTCGACAGGATGTCGCGGGTCTGGAAGGCATTCGGTGGTCGTTGAGTTCGGGATCAGGTTCCCGGGGTCACTTGGCAGCGCCACCGGTGCCGCCGCCGCCACCGCCACCACCACCGCCGGAACCGCCGGCACCGGAGGTGTCGGACTCGGTGGACATCTTGATGTCGTCGTCGTTGTCGGGCTGGCCGTCCGGACCCACGGAGAAGAGCTTGTAGGGGAGGGCGGACTTCGCCCCGTCGGAGCCTTGGCTGCGGTCGACCACCTCGTATCGGATCGGGAAGCCCCACGGATCGTCGAGGCGGGTTCCGGGCTTCAGGTAGGGGCCTTGCCATTTCTCCCCCTGGCGCTCGTTCTCGAAGGTCGGCTTGGTGAGCAGCGCGTTGAGGCCGCCCTCCTGTTCGGTCGGGTAGTGCCCGAGGTTCAGGCGGTAGGTGTCGAGGGCGCTGGAGACGTTGTTCAGCAGCAACCGGGTGGTGTTCTTCTCGGCGCCTTCCTGCTGCGGCAGCACGAACACCACCAGGGCTCCGGCCAGGAGCAGGATGATCACGATGACCAGCAGGATTTCGATGAGGGTGAAACCGGCGGCGGACCGGTGGCGCCGGGCGGGGGAGGGAAGCGGGAGTCTCATGCGATTGGAGCTCTGAATCGTACTCTTCCCGGACGCCCCGCGCCTAGAGACAATTCAACCCGATTTTGGTCCGGGTTGGGCCGGATCGGCCCGCCGAACCGCCTCCAGGAGGCCCGGCCCCGGTCGCTCCGCGGCCAAAGCAACAGGGCCGGAACCCTCGAAAGGATTCCGGCCCCTGGTCGGCGTCCGCCGTCGGTCTCCTGCCGCTCAGGTCACCACCGCATGTCGGCCACGGTGCGGCCGGCCGGGATGAAGGGCAGCACGTGCTCGGTGTACGGCGTGATGATGTCCAGCACGTACGGCGTCTCGGCGGCCAGCATCCGCTCGAGGGCGGCCCGGAGGTCCTTCCGGTAGACGACCCGCTCGCAGGGCACGCCGAAACTGGTGCAGACCCGCACATAGTCGGGGTAGATGCCCGAGCGGTTGTCCGGGTTCCCGAGGTAGGTGTGGCCCCGGTTGCCATCGAAGAAGTTGTCCTCCCACTGCACCACCATGCCGAGGTGCTGGTTGTTGAGCACGATGGCCTTGGCGGCGATCTTCTCGATGTGGGCGGTGGCCAGTTCCTGGATGTTCATCAGGAACGAGCCGTCGCCGTCGATGTCCACGACCTGCTTGTCCGGGTGGGCCACCTTGGCCCCGAGCGCGGCCGGGTAGCCGTAGCCCATCGAGCCGAGGCCGGCGCTGGTGATGAACTGGCGGGCGAACTTGTACTTGTACCACTGCCCGGCCCACATCTGGTGCTGGCCGACGCCGGTGGTGATGATGGCCTCGCCCTTCGTCAGCTTCCAGAGTTCCTCGATCACCATCTGGGGCAGGATGTACTCCTCGCCCTCCTTGTGGAACGGCTTGATGTGGGCCGAGTCGATGATCTGGCCCTCGGTCGTGTAGCGGAAGGGCGCCTTGGCCTTCCACTCGGCGATCTGCTGGTGCCAGGCCGGGAAGGTCTTCTTGATGCCCTTGCGCTGGGCGATGAGCGCGTTGACCCGGTGCAAGGCGTCCTTGAGGTCGCCCTGGATGGCCAGGTTGGCCCGCTTGTTCTTGTGGTGCTCGGAGGCGTCGATGTCGAGGTGGACGATGGTGGCTCCCTTGGCGAACTCGCTGAAGGCCCCGGTCACCCGGTCGTCGAAGCGCACGCCGAAGGCCAGCAGCAGGTCGCAGCCGTCCTTGAGCTTGACCATCGGCTCGGAGGGATCGCTGCGGCGGGCGTACTCGCCATTGACCGCCCAGTTGGCGAAGGCCGCCCCGTGCATGCCCAGCCACCGCAGGGACAGCGGGTGCTCCTCGGGGAAGCCACCGATGCCCATGAGGGTGGTCGTCAGCGGGATCTGGGTCGACTCGGCGAACTGCAGCAGCTCGGCCGAGGCGCCTGCGGTGATCACGCCGCCACCGCTGTAGATGACCGGCCGCTCGCTCTTCTCGATGAGCCCGATGATCTCGTTGAGCGCCAGCTCGTCGGCGATCACCCGGTCGGTGTAACCGCGGAGGCGGGCCTTCACCTCGTCGAGGGTGGGCCAGACCGGCCGGGCCTTCTGTTGCTGGACGTTCTTGGGGAAGTCGATGACCACCGGCCCGGGGCGGCCGCTCTGGGCGATGTAGAAGGCCTCCTTGACGATCCGGGGGATGTCGTTGATGTCGGTGACCAGGTAGGAGTGCTTCACGATCGGCAGGGTCACGCCGATCATGTCCGTCTCCTGGAAGGCGCCGCGGCCGATCATCGACTGGGCCACCTGGCCCGTGATCGCGATGAGCGGGCAGGAGTCCATGAAGGCGTCGGCGATGGCCGTCACCAGGTTGGTCGCACCGGGGCCGCTGGTCGCCATGCAGACGCCCGCCTTGCCGGTGGCGCGGGCGTAGCCCTCGGCGGCGAAGCTGCCTCCCTGTTCATGGCGGGGCAGGATGGTGCGGATCTTCGACTTCGTCAGCGACTGGTGGATCTCCATGCTGGCGCCACCGGGGTAGGCGAAGATGACCTCGCAGCCCTCGCGCTCGAGCGCCTCGACGAAGATGTCGCGTCCGAACATCAGGGGGCCGATGTCCTTGGTGCCTTGGGTGGGAGTGTTCTGCGGGGGGGTGGCCGTGCTCATGGGGTCGTTGCTGGTGGTGGCCGGTGGTCTTGGGTTTCCCTGGTGTCAGCAAAAAACCCACGACCGTCGCCGGCCGTGGGTTCTTGTGGAAGCTGCGTCAAGCGTAGCGACAAGCACCCCCGGCGGCCTCTGGGCCGCCTACCGATACGGGTGCTTTCTGGACTGCTTCGCTCATGACGATGGAACAAAATGGCCTGAATCCGGAGGCGGGGTCAAGCTCTGGCACCGGGCGGGCGGCGGGTCGAGGGACGCGTCTTCGTGCGACTTCCCCGGGATCCGGGTCGCGGGGTCGCCCGCACCTCCGCATCCGTCCGCCTCCATGCTGGCCATGGGGCTCGGGATGGGCATGATGGCACCCAATCCCATGCGGCTGCTGACGACCCTCCTCATCTGGACCGGCCTTGCCCTGGCGGCCGCGGAACCGCATTGGGCCTACGGGCCGTTGCGGGCGGTCGCATTGCCCGGTGAGGTTTCCGGCGAAGTTTCCGGCCCGGCGTCGGCACCCCGCCATCCGGTCGACGCCTTCATCCGGTCCGCGCTCGGGGCCCGGGGGCTCCAACCGTCCCCGGAAGCCGACCGGTCCACGCTCCTGCGGCGCATCCACTGGGACCTCGTCGGCCTGCCGCCCTCGCCGGAGGACCACCGGCGCTTCCTCGCCGACGACTCTCCGTCGGCCTATGAGCGCGAGGTGGATCGGTTGCTGGCCTCGCCCCGGTATGGCGAGCGCTGGGCCCGCCATTGGATGGATGCGGTGC
This sequence comes from Verrucomicrobium sp., assembly GCA_021298285.1. Classification (GTDB taxonomy): domain Bacteria; phylum Verrucomicrobiota; class Verrucomicrobiia; order Limisphaerales; family UBA9464; genus SXXZ01. The sequence continues at coordinate 13,237 of JAJTFN010000143.1, read as the reverse complement.
ACTTCGCCGAGACGCACGGCCACGACCAGGACCGCATCCGGGAGCAGGCCTGGCCCTACCGCGATTACCTGGTCGGCGCCTTCAATGCCGATCGGCCGTACGGGCGGTTCATCGAGGAGCAGGTCGCAGGCGATGTCCTCTTCCCGGATCTCCCCGAGGCCACCGTCGCCCTGGGCATGCTGGCGGCCGGACCGTGGGACGAGAGCTCCCTGCGCGACATCCGCGAGGACACCCTCGATCGCCAACTCGGCCGGTACGTCGACCGCGACGACATGATCGGCACGGTGATGTCGGTCTTCAACAGCACCACGGTGCAGTGCGCCCGGTGTCATGACCACAAGTTCGACCCCATCCCGCAGGCCGACTACTACGCGCTGCAAGCCGTGTTCTCCGGCGTGGAACGGGCCCACCGGGTCTTCGACCCCGACCCCTCGGTCCACCTCCGGCGTCAACAATGGATGCGGGAGCGACGCCAGGCCGAGCGGGGCGATCCCCAGTTGCTGGAGGCTCCGGCCACGCGGGCGGAGGTCGAGCGTTGGGTGCGGGAGCGCCAGTCGCAGCCGGTGCGCTGGACCCCGTGGGATCCCACGACCTTCTTCTCGGCCGGCGGGGCCGGGCTCGTGCGACTGCCCGATGGATCCTTGCGGGCCGGCGGGGTCCTGCCGGAGCGCGACACCTACACGTTGACCCGTGCCGCCGGTGGCCCGGCGCTCCGGACGCTCCGGGCGGTGCGGCTCGAGGTGCTGCCCGACGCGTCGCTGCCGCACCAGGGACCGGGGCGCAACCCGGAGAACGGCAACCTGCACCTCAGCGAGATCGAACTCTGGGTCTTCCAGGCCGGCGCTGCCGAACCCCGGCGGGTGCGCTGGGCAAGGGCCTCGGCAAGCTTCGACCAGGACGGATGGACGGCGGCCCACGCGATCGACGGGCAGGAGAAGACCGCGTGGGGCATCCATCCCCAGGAAGGCAAGGCCCACCGGGCGGTCTTCGAGCTGGCTGAACCGCTTGAGGCCAGGCCGGGCGACCAGTGGAGCCTCGTGCTGAGGCAGGCGCACGGGGGCTCGCACCTCATCGGCCGGTTCCGGGTTTCGATGACCGACGCGCCGGGTTCGGCCACCCGGGTCGTGCCTCCCGACCTCGCCGGGATCGTCGATCGCCCCCTGGCCGCCTGGACCGCCGAAGAACGCCGTCGGGTGACGCTGTTCGTCGTCCGGGAACGGCTGCGCGAGCAGTTGGCGACCTTGCCCGCACCCTCGCGCGTCTATGCGGCGGCGGGCGACTTTGAGCCCGATGGCAGCTTGAAGCCCTCGCTGGAACCCCGGGTCGTCCACCGGCTGAACCGGGGCGAAATCACCCAGCCCCGCGAGGTGGTGGGCCCGGGCACGCTGTCCCTGGTCGACGGATTGCCGGCCCGGTTCTCCGTGCCGCCCGGTGCGGAGGAGGGCGCCCGTCGCGCCGCCCTCGCCCGATGGCTGGCGCACCGGGACAACCCGCTGACCTGGCGGTCCATCGTCAACCGGGTGTGGCTGCACCATTTCGGGCGCGGCCTGGTGAACACGCCCAACGACTTCGGCCGCATGGGCGAACGGCCCTCCCATCCCGAATTGCTCGACTGGCTGGCGGTGTGGTTCCGCGACGAGGCCGGTGGCTCGATGAAGGCGCTGCACCGCCTGCTCCTCACCAGCGCCACCTACCGGCAACGCAGCCAGGCCGTTGATTCCGGCCAGGCCTTGTCGGTCGATCCCGACAACCGGTGGCTGGCCCGCATGAACCGGTTGCGTCTCGACGCCGAGTGCGTGCGCGATGGGATGCTCCACATCAGCGGGCGCCTCGATCTCCGCATGGGTGGACCGGGCGACCGGAACTTCGACCTCAAGCCGGGCATCCATGTGACCCCGAAGATCGACTACGGCCGGTTCGATTCCGATGGCCCGGAGGGCCGGCGTCGCAGCGTGTACCGGTTCCTGTTCCGGACCCTGCCCGACCCCTGGATGGAGGCCCTCGACTGTCCGGCAGGCGACCAGCTGGTGCCGGCGCGCGACAACTCGGTGACGCTGCAGCAGGCCCTGGCCCTGTGGAACCACGAGTTCTCCCTCCGCCAGGCCGGTCACTGGGCCCGGGCCCTGGAGGCGCAGGCCATGGAACCGCTCCCGTCGGTGTCGTCCAACCGCGCTCCCGCGGACACCGACCGCGCGGTGGACCCGGGCCGGGTCGACTGGGAGGGGGCCGTGCGCTGGGTCTGGGGTCGCCCCCCGACGGCCGACGAGCGCCTGGAGCTGGAGCGGTACGCCCGTCGCCACGGCCTCGCCAATGCCTGCCGGCTGCTCTTCAACAGCAACGAGTTCCTCTTCGTGCCATGAACCCAACCCTCGGGCCCCTGGGGCCGGCATCCTCCCGGCGTGCCTTCGTCCGGCAATTGGGCGCAGGTTTCGGTGCGGTCGCGCTGGGGCAGCTCCTCGCGCGCGACCAGCCCGTGCGGCTCGACCCGAAGGCCCTCGGCCGACGGCCCCATCACCCGCCGAAGGCGCGTCGGGTGATCCAGCTCTTCATGAACGGCGGGGCCAGCCAGATGGACCTCTTCGACCACAAGCCCGAGCTGTTCCGGCGCGCGGGCCAGCCGTTCGATCCGGGAGCGGGGGTGCGGGTCGAGGCTCCCACCAGCGAGCCCGGCAAGGTGCTCAAGCCGCCGTTTCCCATGCGCCGGCACGGCCAGAGCGGGCGATGGGTCAGCGACCTGATGCCCCACCTGGCCGGGTGCGTCGACGACCTGGCCTTCCTGATGGCCATGCGCTCGCGCACCAATGTCCACGGGCCGGCCAGCTACCTGATGAACACGGGCTCGCTCCGGCGTGGGTGAGCTACGCCTTGGGCAGCGAAGCCGACAACCTCCCGGGTTTCGTGGTGCTCCCCGACACCAAGGGCCTTCCCTACAACCAGCGCGGCAACTTCTCGGCCGGGTTCCTGCCGGTGGCCCATCAAGGCACGCTGGTGCAGGCCGGGGCCGCATCGCCCATCCCCTTCCTGAGCCCGCCGGCATCGACGCCCTCGGTGACGCCCGCGGCCAGCCGCGAGGGCCTCGAATTGCTCCAGCGGTGGAACCAGCGCCACCTCGAGACGCAGGACTCGGACTCCCGGCTCGAGGCGAGGATCCAGGCCTATGAGCTGGCGGCGCGGATGCAGTTGAGCGCACCGGAGGCCTTCGATCTCTCGGCCGAGACGCCCGCCACCCGCCGGTTGTACGGATTGGAGCGGGCGCCCTCCGAGGACTTCGGCCGGCGCTGCCTCATGGCCCGACGGCTGATCGAGCGGGGCGTGCGCTTCGTGCAGGTGTGGAGTGGCGCCGGCGGCCCGACGGGCAACTGGGACAACCATGGCAACATCGCCAAGGAACTCCCACCCATGTGCGCCGCGACCGACCAGCCCATCGCCGGCCTGTTGCACGACCTGCTGGACGACACGCTCGTGCTCTGGAACACCGAGTTCGGCCGGATGCCCTTCGCCCAGAGCAGCGAGGGGCGCGACCACAACGGCGGCACCTTCGTCGGCTGGATGGCCGGGGCGGGAGTCCGTCCCGGGGTCGCCCATGGCGAGAGCGACGAGTGGTCTTGGAAAGCCGCCCGGGACATCACCACGACCTACGATTTCCATGCCACCGCGCTGCACCTGCTGGGCCTCGACCACGAGCGGTTGAACCTGCTCCACCAGGGGGCCAACCGCCGGTTGACCGACGTCCACGGTGAGGTGATCCGCGCGGTGCTGGCCTGAGCCCGGGTGAACCGCCGCCGACGGTGGCCTCGTGCCTCCCTCTCGAGACCCTTGGGACCTGCCGGCGAGGGCAGACCGGTCCCTCCTCCGCGTCAGACCCCCTCGAGACGCAGACGGATGAGCAGGTCGCGCGTCGCGTTGATGCCTTCGCGCTCGGGCAGCTTGCCGCCCTCGTACTCGATGCCCACGAAGCCGCGGTATCCGGCATCGAGCACGATCTTCATCATCTTGCGGTAGTCGGTCTCCACGCAGTTGCCCTCGCCGTCGAAGTCGTAGGACTTGGCGCTGACGGCCTTGGCGTAGGGCATCATCTCGCCGACGCCGACATAGCGGTCGTAGGTCTGCCCGGGGCGGATGGTGAAGTTGCCGAAATCGGGCAGGATGCCGCAGTTCGACTTGCCGACGAGCTTCATCACCCCGGCCAGCCACTTGCCGTTCGAACTGAGGTGCCCGTGGTTCTCGACGATGCAGTTCAGCCCGAGCGGGCGGCAGAGGTCGGACAACTGCCTGAGGCCGTCGGCGGCTCGCTTCTGCTGTTCCTCGAACGAGCCGACCTCGTTCGTCTCGGCGTTCACCCGGATCGAGTGGCAGCCGAGGTACTTGGCGGCCTCGGCCCACTTGCGATGGTTCTCGACGGCCTGCCGGCGCCTGCCGGCATCCGGATCTCCCAGGGCCCCCTCGCCGTCGCACATGATGAGCAGGCAACGCACCCCCTCGCTGTCCGCACGCCCCTTGAACTCCTTCAGGTAGCCGGTGTCCTTGACCTGGTCCTTGAAGAACTGGTTGACCAGTTCGATGCCGTCCAGGTCATGCGTCCGCCGGGCCACGATGGGGAAGTCCATGTGGGTCATCTTCTTCCCGAAGAGCGCCTGATGGTAGGACCACTCGGCCAGGCTGATCTGGAAGGACCGGTCCTTTTCTCCCGTGGGCCAGAGGGAGCATCCGGTCGAGGCCAAGGCGGCGGCCATCGAGGCCTGCCCCAGGAATTGACGGCGGTTCATGGCGGGAAGGGAACGTTGAAGGATCCGGATCGGTGGAGTGCGCCGGGAGGCTCAGTGCGCGGGAGCGGAACCCCCGGAGGCCGAGGCCGCCACCGTCTTCGGCGGGTGGAAGAACAGCGCCAGGGCCACCGCGGCCGCCGAGGCGGCGAAGAGCGGCACCAGGAAGAGCCCCTTGAAGTTCACCACCTTGTTGGCGGTGTAGACCGACTGCATCAGCCAGGGGCAGATGGAGTTGGCGATCAGGGCGCCGATGCCGAGGATCTGCAGGTTGAACAGACCCTGCGCGCTCGAGCGGATGTCCTTCGGGAAGTAGGCGTCCACGAAGATGTACACCGTGGCGAAGAAGAAGGCGTAGCAGATGCCGTGGAGCACCTGGATGAGGATGATGGCGCCCGCGCTGTCGGGCACGAAGGAGTACACCGCGAAGCGGGCCGCGTGGCCGAGGATGCCGACGATCATGGTCGTGCGCCAACCGAGCCGCTTCAGCGTCGCACCCAGCACGAACATCGTGAGGATCTCGGCCACCTGGCCGATGCTCATGATCGGGGTGATCCACGGGGCGGCGATGCCCACGCCACCGTCGGCCTTGGGCGTGCCCAGGAACGTGCCCGTCCAGTTGAAGTAGCAGTTGTGGACGAAGGAATCGACCAGGGTCACCAGCCACAGCACCAGCACGAACGGCTGCTTGAGCAACTGCACGGCCTGGACCCAGGCCGAGGACTGACCACCGGCGGAACCGGCGGCGACCTTCTTCGGCGGGGTGTGGGGCAAGAGGAAGCTGAAGCCGGCCAGCGCGAGCGAGGCCAGGCCCGCCACGATGTAGGTCCACTTGGTGGCCGCCTTGGCGGCGTCGCCGGTGAGGGGGTTGCTGAAGACGGCCTCGAGCCACTTCACCAAGCCCTGGGGGTTGGCCGCGTTGACCGCGTCCCAGTTGACGAAGATGAAGGTGAAGGGCCAGGCGGCGAGGATCCACCCGATGGTGCCGCCCATGCGCACGATGCCGAACTCCTTCGAGGCGTCCTTCATGTTGGCGAAGGCGATGGAGTTGGTGATGGAGATGGTGGGCACGTACAGCAGGCAGTGCACGAGCATCAGCACGAAGAATGGGGTGAACTCCTTGGTGAATCCGCAACCGAGGATGGCCAGGCCACCGACCAGATGCGAGAAGGCCAGGAACTTCTCGGCCGCGAACTTGCGGTCAGCCCACTCGTTGCTGAAGAACATGCCCACGATGGAGGCGATCGGGAAGGCGTTGAGGATCCACGACTGCTGGCTGGGGGTGAACCCCAGGCTGGGCAGGTACCCGAAGATCAGGGGCAGCCAGGCTCCCCAGATGAAGAATTCGAGCACCATCATGAGGAACAGTTTGAAGCGGACTCCGGAGTTCATGGATTGGGGAGTGGAGACTGTGGGGTGTGTCAGGACTGTCCTAAAACCCTACGCGGACCCCGGGCGCCCCGACAAGGCGGGAGTCGTCGCGGAAACGGCGACGCGTCGTTGTCGTCGTCCGCCGCCTGCGGTCTCGTTGCGGTCCGGCTTGTTCCGGCGGATCGGCCGGGGTTGAATCAGCCGCAGAGCAGCCACCAGCACCCGCAGGCATCCGCAGTTCCGGCCCATCCACCCGTTCCCCCATGACACCGACCCTCCGCTCCCTGCGCGCCCTGGCCGACCCGACGCGGCTGCGCATCGTCGCGCTCCTGGAGGCCGAGGAGTTGCCGGTCAACGAGATCCAGGAAATCACCGGCCTCGGTCAATCGCGGGTCTCGACCCACCTCAGCCTGCTGTCCGAGACAGGCCCGGTGCTCTCCCGGCGGGAGGGCAAGCGGACCTTCTACCGGCTCAACCCCCAGGCCGACGTCCAGGTGCGCGAGTTCACGCGGTTGGCCATGCAGGGGGCCAAGGAATTGCCCGAGCACGAGGGCGACCAGCTCAACCTGCGCCGCGTGCTGGCCCGGCGCGAGGAGCAGGCGCAAGTCTACTTCAACCAGGTGGCCGGCCGTTTCGACCGCAGCTACGGGCCCGGCCGCTCCTGGCAGGCCTTCGGGCACCTGCTCCTGCGCATGCTGCCGGCCATCGACGTGGCCGACCTGGGCTCGGGCGAGGGGCTCCTGGCCGAGTTGCTGGCCCGGCGCTGCCGGCGGGTCATCGCCGTGGACAATTCCGAGAAGATGGTGCAGTTCGGCGCCCGCAAGGCCCGCCAGAACGGGTTGACCAACCTCGAGTTCCGCCTGGGTGACCTGCAGAACCCGCCCATCGACCCGGCCTCGGTGGACCTGGTCATCCTCAGCCAGGCCCTGCACCACGCCGAGGATCCCGCCAAGGCCCTCCAGGCCGCCGCCCGACTCCTGCGCCCCGGTGGGCGCGTGATGATCCTCGACCTCGTGAAGCACCGCTTCGTGCAGGCCCGCGAACTCTACGGCGACCGTTGGCTCGGCTTCGCCGAGAGCGACCTTCACCGCTGGCTCGAGGCGGCCGGATTGTCGGAGATCGAGATCACCAAGGTCGCCCGCGAGGAGCAGGAGCCCTGCCTCGAGACCCTGCTGGCGGTCGGCACGCGTTGAGTCCGCGGCGAAGCGCGCCCGGTTCCATCGGGCCTCCGACGATCGGCCTGATCTTCCCGACCGGCCCATGGACCCCACGGGCCATGCCGCTCACTCGTCGTCGTCGCCGACGCCCTGCATGCGCTTGGTGGGGCATCCGCCGCGCAGCCACCCGTTCACGAACGGATCCAGCGCGCCGTCCATGACGCCCTGCACATCGCTGGTCTGCACCCCCGTGCGCAGGTCCTTGACCATGCGGTAGGGCTGGAAGACATAGCTGCGGATCTGGTTGCCCCAGCTCACGCTGCCCTTCTCACCGTAGAACTTGTCCATGTCGGACTTGGCCTGGTCGAGCTTCAGCGCGAAGAGCTTGGAGATCAGCATGGTCATCGCCGTGGCCTCGTTCTGCGCCTGGCTGCGCTGGGCCTGCGAGGCGGCCACCAATCCGGTGGGGAGGTGGGTGAGGCGGACGGCCGTCTCGACCTTGTTGACGTTCTGGCCCCCCTTGCCGCCCGAGCGGAAGGTGTCGCGCTGGATCTCGCTCTTGGGGATGACGATGTCGCTCTCCGAGATGTCGTCGATCTCGGCGATCACGTCCACGCTGGCGAAGCTGGTGTGCCGGCGCTTGTTCGAATCGAAGGGGGAGATGCGGACCAACCGGTGCACGCCGCGCTCGGCCTTGCAGAAACCGTAGGCGTTGTGGCCGGTGACCCGGTAGGTGACGCTCTTGAGCCCGGCCTGCTCGCCCGGCAAGGCATCGGTGGACTCGAATTCCCAACCGCGGCTCTCGAACCAGCGCTCGTACATGCGCGAGAGCATCTGGGCCCAGTCCTGGGCCTCGGTGCCGCCGGCGCCGGCCTGGACGCTGAAGATGGCGCTGCGCCGGTCATGCGGGCCGGTGAGCAGCACCTCCAGCTCGTAGGCCTCGATCTCGCGGTCGAGCTTGGCCAGTTCGGCGTCGGCCTCGGCCTGGACCGCATCCTGGCCGGCCTGCGGTTCGGCCTCGCCCAGTTCCAGCAGCACCCCCACATCATCGGCCCGCTTCCCGAATTGGATCAGCGGTTCGGCCTTCTTCTTCAGGGCGTTGGACTCCTCGATGATTTTCTTGGCCGTCTCCTGGTGGCTCCAGAAGGCGTCGGAAGCCATCTGCGCCTCGTACTCGGCCAGCCGCTTGGTGGCCTCGGGCAGGTCGATGAACCGGCGCAGTTGTCCGAGCTTGGACGTGACGGCGTCCAGGTGGGACCGGGTGACTTCGAACATAAAGCCCGAGCATAGCCCGGATCGGCCCGGGGTGTCGAACCGCGATTGAATCGCGGGTTGGTCCGCGGGGGCGGCCGGACACCTCCCGGACCGGAGGATGGCCGATCCGCAGGGACGTGCCGTCGCGGTGGCCTCAGCCCTTGGAGATGCGCAGGCGGAAGTGGACCTCCTCGGGGGTGAGCAGGGTTGCGAAGAACCGCTCGAAGATCACCGGCTCGAGGTTGATGGGCCCATTGAGCCAGCGCAGCAGGGCAAAGTTTGAGAAATGGAAGCGCTTGGACTCGACCACGAAGCGCGCCTTGCTGCCGTAGTTCGTCCGGTGGCCCAGCTTCCACTGCTCGTAGAACTTCAGCCGCCGGCCCGAGATGTCCTCGTAGTTGTCGAAGGAGCGGATGCCGAAGGGGATGCGGTGGTCCGGCTCGGAGTAGAACTTGGTGCTCAGGAAGAACGGCACCTTGACCGTGAGGATCGCCCCGGGCCGGCACACCCGCCAGATCTCGGTGACCACGGCGTTGAAGTTGCCCATGTGCTCGAGGATGTGCGAGGCGTAGACCTCGTCGAAGTGGTTGTCCGGGAAGGGCCAGGGGTACTGGTTCAGCTCGCAGAGCTGGTTGCCGCCGTAATCCACGGAGTCGAGATTCACCCAGCCCGGCCGGATATCCAGGCCGCAGCCGAGGTTCAGCCGTCGGGGGGCGGAGGGGGACGGAGCGTTCATGGGGCAGGGGAGGCGGGGGCCGGGTTTGTGGTCGCCCTTGGGCGGGTGTCGGTGCCGGGGGGCATTGCCGGGATGGGCCTGGGCGCGGTGGGTTCTGCGATCGCATCTTTGGCACCATCGGCACCATCGGTGTCATCAGTGCGACGGGCGAGCAGCAGGGCGCAGTTCCACGCCAGGAACTCGCGCAAGACCGGCAGGTGCAACAGGAACCAGAACTCCGGGTAGTACCTCGGAGCCCGGCGCGTGATGCGCAAGTCGGTCGCCTCGCGCAGGTGCCGCAGGATGCCCCCGATGGAGGTCACGAAGAGATTGACCCCTGGACGATGGAACCGGGGCTTCCCCAGTTGGTCGTGGATGGCGGGTCCGACCCGGGCGCCGAGGTAATGCCACGGCGAGAACTCATGCCCGCCCCAGGGCGAGAGCCAGTTCGTCCAGCTCAGGTAGAAGCGGCCTCCCGGCGCGAGCAACCGGTCGGCCTGCGAAAGGAACGCCTCGGGCTTGGCCAGGTGTTCCAGCACGTTCGAGCAGATCACCAGATCGAAACCCTGCAGGCCGAGCCGGTCCATCCGGTCCCGGTCGAGGTTCACGGCGACGAACGGCTGATTCCGGTACTCTGGCAACAAGTGGTTCTGCTCGTCGGCGAACGTCACCGAACACCCCCGTCGCAGCAATTCCCCGCCGAAGACCCCGTGACCGCAGCCCAAGTCCAGCACCCGCGTCCCCGGCCCCACGGTGATCCCCGACCCCTCGATCCAGCCGATCGCATCCACCGCCTGCATCCGGTAGAACTCCGGATCGTCGCGATGGTGGACAAAGCGCCACAGCAATTGGGGCAGGATCATCGAAGCCCCGACCTTGGACGACCCGCCGCCCGTTTTCCAGCCCCGGAACACCCCCAAGGGGTCGGTCCTCACTAATGACACAAAAGGGGTCAGACCTCACCTTTGACACATCCTTCGACCAGAAGCACCTGACGCGGGAACTCCTGCCCCTCGGCCCTCGGCCTGCCCCCCGGTCGGGCGATTGGCTGCGGTGTCGCGCCATCCGATCCATCGGTTTCCCTGAGCAGCCGGAGCCCTCCCCGCGACGCTTTTGTAGCCATCGGCGATGGTTGCATCCTTGGCCTGGATGGAACTTCTGCTCGACCAGCGGTGCTGGTTCGACGATGTCTCGTCCGATGGCTTGGCCGCAGCAATCGTCCCTCAGGCATCGCCGATGGCGTTGGGATTTGATGTCCCTCGGCCTGTTTGTGTTGGCGGTGTTGGGCACCGCCGTGTGGGTTCGATGGCCGCGGCCTGCCCCGGAAGATCGGGTGTTCCTCAGGGGTGTCGGTGTTCAGCGCCGCCTGGCAGCCGGGGCAGGGGACGGGCGGCAACGTTTTCGGGCATACTCCGGAGATTTGTTGGGTCGGAGCCGGGTTCCGCACGATTCGCGCGGGCGAACCGGACCACCTTGCCCTGCACCTGGCGGGTCGATCGATTCCCTTCCAATGCCGGGTGCTGCAGCATCCCGAGTTGCCGACCCCTGAGATCACCCTGTGGGCCGCGTGCTTGGATGGTCGGTGGGAGACCTATCGCTTCAGTCCGTCCCCGGATCTCTCGAAGGAGTCGACCACCATTTCGACCTATGCCAAGCAATCGTGGACTTATGCAATCAACCGATGGGAAAGTCTGCGTTGCCTCATCGAGCAGCCATTCACCCAGGACGCCCGCAAACAATTCCTGCGGTTTTCCAAGCCGCTGACCACCGACCCGCAACGCGCCCTTCGAGAACTCGAGCAGTTCGCCACCCTCTGGTTGGAACAGAGCCATCCAGAGGGTGGCCCCGACCGTTGATTCGTGGGGCTTCTGTCACGCCACCGCTTTTTTCTTTCTGACAACCTGTCGAACCGGGGAGATCGTCCGCACGTTCACGGCGATCCCATGCGGGCGTTGGGAATGCCTGCCTTCGAGGGAACACCGCTTCCGGCCAACTTTGGTTCAGCGGTCCTCGGAGCGTTCCTCTTCAGCGCGGCTGGCGTCTTCCACCCAACGGATGGTCTGGTAGATCAGCCATCCCATGCCCGAGAGCACCACCAGGGCAAAGCCCACGCCGAAGATCACTTCCAGCCGCTTGTCCGGGCTGACCAGCCTCAGGGGAAACAGGAAGCAGCCCACCGCCACGAGCGACAGCACGCCTGCCGCCAGCTTGAGCCGCCCGCGCAACTGATCGGTGCCTCCCGAATCGAATCGGAAGATCAGTTGCCAAAAGGCCACCGCCGCGCCGGCGCCCGCGACAAACAGGACCGGTGCCGACCAGTGGAAGGAAAACCTCAGCCCATTGGCATCGCGACCGGCCACCCCCAGCGATGCCAACATGCCGCCGAAGGCCAGGGCCGTGGACACCATCAGCAAGCGCCGGAAAAATGGGGAAGTTGCCGTCGTCATCGATCGATCGCCACAGTAGGGCCGAATCACTCAGGGGTGCAAATAATCACCTGCCTGGCATCGGGGCGATCCGCTCGCGGTGCCCCCTCACCTGGGTGCCATCGAGCAAACTCCCGTGACCCGGGGTGCTCGAGCCCGATCACCCCCAAAGCCTCAGTCCACGCGGCAGACGCCCGTGCCTTTGGTGATTTGCCCGATGATCCATGCCGGATGCTTCGCCGCCCGGATCGACCGCAGCACGTCATCGGCCCGGTCGGCATCCACCACCACGGTCATCCCGATGCCCATGTTGAACACCTGGTACAACTCGGCCTCGTCCACCCCGCCGCGGTCGCGGATGATCTGGAAGATCGGGGGCATTTCCCACGAGCCCTTGAGCACCACGGCGTCGCATTTGGCGGGCAGCACGCGCGGGATGTTGTCGACGAACCCGCCGCCGGTGATGTGCGCCAGCGCCTTGATGGCCCCCGGCCGCGAGGGCGCACCCGACTTGCCTGCCGGGTTGAACTTCTTGAGCAATCCCTGGATCAGCGGGCCATACGACACGTGCACCGCCAGCAGCGCATCGCCGATCGTGCCGCCCAACTCGGCCACCTTGCTCTTGGGCTTCAGGCCCAGGGTCTCGAAGAAGATCTTGCGCCCGAGCGAGTAGCCATTGGTGTGCAGCCCGCTGGAGCCGATGCCGAGGATCAGGTCGCCGGCCTTGACGGTTTTTTGCCCCACGAGCATCCGCGACTTCTCCACCACGCCCACGATCGTGCCGCTCACGTCGTACTCGCCCGGTTGGTAGAAGCCCGGCATCTGGGCCGTTTCACCACCGACCAGCGCGCATCGATTGGCCGCGCACCCGCGTGCAAAGCCCTTGATGATCTCGGTGAACACGTGCGGCTTGAGCGTGCCGGTGCCCAGATAATCGAGGAAGAACAGCGGCTCGGCACCCAGCACCGCGATGTCGTTCACGCAATGGTTGACGAGGTCTTCGCCGATGGTGTCGTGCCGGTCCATGGCGAAGGCCAGCTTGAGCTTGGTGCCCACGCCGTCCACCGAACTGACGAGGATGGGCTGCCGGTGCTTCTTGAGGTCCAGGGCGAACAAACCACCGAACCCGCCCACCTTGCCGAGCACCTCTTTGCGGTGCGTCGAGGCCAGCAGGGCAGGAAGGGTGCTCTTGAGGGAATTGCCCAGGTCGATGTCAACGCCTGCGGCGGCATAAGCTTTCTGCGAGTTCACTCCCGGCGAGCCAACCAGAAACCGATCCGGGAATCCATGGATTTGCGGGAAATGACGGCCGCCCGGCATTCAAGGTTCGCCGCTCGCAGCGGAGAGCCGAGGCGCGAGCAACTTGAGCAGGGTGTACCCCACGACCAATCAGAACTGATCGAGGTTTGGCACCGTGATGGCGCGCCGAAGTTCGGTCTTCAGCTCGGACAGGTCGTCGAGGCCGATGATCCGTTCGCGCAGGGAGAAGGGGACCTCGCCGAAGCGGACCTCGAGGGCCTCGATGACCGATTCGCGCGCCCGGATCAGGGC
>JAJTFN010000142.1 GCA_021298285.1 Verrucomicrobium sp. | reverse complement strand
CGAAAGCTGCTGTTCCTCGGCAGCTCGTGCATCTACCCGCGGATGGCCCCCCAACCGCTGAAGGAGGAGTTCCTGTTGAGCGGCCCCCTGGAGCCGACCAACCAGTGGTACGCCATCGCCAAGATCGCCGGCATCAAGCTCTGCCAGGCCTACCGGCGCCAGTACGGCTGCGACTTCATCGCCGCCATGCCCACCAACCTATACGGTCCGGGCGACAACTACGATCCGCTCGGCTCGCATGTGCTGCCGGCCCTGATCCGGCGTTTCCATGAGGCCAAGGTCGCTGGCGCGCCGGGCGTCACCTGCTGGGGCACCGGGGCGCCGCTCCGGGAATTCCTGCACTCCGACGACCTGGGCGACGCGCTGGTTTTCCTCATGGAGAACTACTCCGAGGAGCAGTTCATCAATGTCGGCTCCGGCCAGGAGCTGACCGTGCGGGAACTGGCCGGGCTGGTGGCCCGGGTGGTCGGGTACGAGGGGACCATCTCCTGGGATCCCTCCGAGCCCGACGGCACGCCGCGCAAGCTCATGGACAGCTCGCGCCTGCGCGCCCTGGGCTGGGCCCCCAAGGTCGACCTCGAGGAGGGCATCCGGGGCGCCTATCGCGACTTCCTTTCCCGGGGTGCCTGACCCGTCGCCGCCCTCCGAAGGGAGGCCTCCTGCCCGGACGGAGCCGGATGACAGGCGGCCAAGGCCCGGACTTCCACGGCCCGTGGACTTCCCCGTAGTCTGGACCCATGGACAAGGACGAGGTGGCGGCGGTGCTGTCGGAGATCGGGACATTGCTCGAGCTGAAGGGCGAGAACCCCTTCAAGACGCGCGCCTACCACAATGCCGCCCGGATCCTCGAGGGCCTGTCAGAACCCCTCGAGAAGATCGTGGCCGAGAACCGGCTGGGCGAGTTGAAGGGCTTCGGCGAGGCGCTCCAGGAGAAGGTCACCCGCCTGGTGACCACCGGCCACCTTCCCTACCATGACGAGCTGAAGGCCTCGCTGCCCCCGGGATTGCCCGCCCTGCTGGAGGTCCAGGGCCTGGGGCCCAAGAAGGTCAAGAAGCTCTTCGAGGAACTCGGCGTCGATTCCCTGGAGAAGCTCGAGGCGGCCTGCCAGGCCGGCAGCATCGCCGCGCTCGAGGGATTCGGCGAAAAATCGCAGGCGAAGATCCTCGAGGCGATCGCCTTCAAGCGGCAGTTCGCCTCACGCCACCGGCTCATCGACGCCCTGGTCTGCGCCGAGCCCATCCTCGAGTCGCTGCGGGGACACCCCGACGTCATCCGTTGCTCCACCGCCGGCAGCCTGAGGCGCTGGAAGGAGGTCATCGGCGACATCGACTTCCTGGTGTCGTCCCGGAACCCGGCGGCGGTGCTCGGCTTCTTCGTGGCCCAGCCCGGGGTGCAGACGGTGCTGGCCCACGGGGACACCAAGGCCAGCGTGATCGTTGCCGGGGGCATCCAGGCCGACTTGCGGGTGGTGAGCGATGCGGAATACCCCTTCGCCCTGGCCTACTTCACCGGCTCCAAGGAGCACAACATCGTCATGCGCCAACGGGCCATCGCCCGGGGACTCCGGCTCAACGAGTATGGGCTCTTCCGCAGCTCCGAGGAGACCCGGGATCCGGCGCTGCGCGTCGACTGCCGCGAAGAGCGGGACATCTTCGGGAACCTCGGCTTGGCGTACGTGCCGCCGGAGCTGCGCGAGGACCACGGGGAGTTCGCGGCGGCCGAATCCCACCGGCTGCCACGCCTGTTGGAGTGGACCGACCTGCGCGGATCGCTCCACAACCACTCCAACTGGTCCGACGGCCGGGACACCCTCGAGGCGATCGCGGCGCACGCCCATGAACTCGGCCTGGATTACTGGGCCATCACCGACCATTCGCGTGCCTCGTTCCAGGCCAACGGCCTGGACCTGCGCCGGCTGGAACAGCAGATCGAGGCCGTGGCGGCGGTGAACCGCTCCTACGCCGCCGAGGGCAGCGACTTCCGTCTGCTGACCGGCACCGAGGTGGACATCCTCAAGGACGGACTCGACTTCGACGACGGGGTGCTGGTGCGCCTCGACGTGGTGGTGGCCAGCCTGCACGTGCCCTCCAGCGACGCCCTCGAGAACACCCGACGGCTGGTCCGCGCGGCCGAGAATCCCCAGGTCCACCAGCTCGGGCACCTCTCCGGCCGGCTGCTGCTCGAACGCGAGGCCTACAAGTTCGACCTCCCGGCCGTGCTGAAGGCCTGCGCCGACACGGGCACCTGGATCGAGCTCAACGCCAGCCCGTACCGTTTCGATCTCGACTGGCGGCTGTGGCGGCAGGCCAAGGAGCTCGGGGTCAAATGCGTCATCAACTGCGACGCGCACCGACTCGACCACTTCGACTTCCTGCGCCTCGGTGCCGGCATCGCCCGCAAGGGATGGCTGACCCGGGACGATGTCATCAACACCCTGACGCTGCCGGAACTGTGGAAGGCCCTCGGGCGCAAGCGACGGTCCCGCTGATCCGGACGCACCCCAAGGTCCACGGGACGATCGGAGGACCGCCCGGGAGGACGGGGCGCTCCGGACTCACGGCGGTGGCAGCGGACCGAGGATCCGCACCTCGAACGGCGGGAGCGGGGTCATCCAGCCGTCGGCCTCCACCTCGACCTCGCGGCCTGCGCGGACATCCCCCAGCCGCAGTCCCCACCATCGGGTCTCCGGCAGGGCCAACTGCTGGGTTCGTTCGGTGGTGTTGACCAGGATCCAGTAGTCCCCGGGCGCGACGAACCCGTTGCCCTGCGCCACGCGATGGACCGACCAGAGCACCGCCGGCTCCAGCGCCTCGTTGCGGCGGTCGTTGAGCGGTTCGAAACGCGGGATCGGGCGATCGGCGGCGGGGGCGGCGAAGATCGGCTCCCACTGGCGGACCTCCTGCACCACGCGGGTGAGCGAAGCCCAGGTCTCCGGATGCCGGGGCATCTCCCAGTGCCCGTCGCGATAGGGGTAGTAGAGCACCGCATCGGCCCCGAGGAGGCGGGCCCCCCAGGTCATGCTGCGCAATTCGTCCTCGGTGGGCGGCCTGGGATGGAAGGGCGGCGGGAAGGGAAAGACCTCGCGGTAGGCCCCCCAGTCCATGGCCTGGATCACCGCGTGGAATTTACGCCCTCCCACCCGGGCCGCCGTGGCCCCGTGGCGCATGTGCTGGAAGAAGGCCGCGACGGGGATCCAGCCCACCGGGTAGAAGTCGACCATCAACACATCCGCCGAATGGAACTTCGCAAGGTTCCAACCCCGGTAGACCACCAGCGACGTGGGCTTGCGGCCTCCCGCCGCACGGACCGTCTCGTGGGCCCGTTCGACCTCTTCCACGGGAACCCCGTTGAGGTCGGGCTCATCGACCAGGTACCAGCCCGCCAGCGCCGGGTGGCGGTCCCATCGCCGCACCGCCTCGCGGACCTTCGCCGGGTCGAAACCGGGGCCGGCCGAGCTGCCCGGCGTGGCGACCACCTGCAGGCCCAGGCGCGCCGCCTCGTCCATGTAGGCCGGATCCAACCCGCCCATGACCAGCGAGAAACCCGCCGAGTGCACGGCCCGGAGATCCTCGACGCCCGGCACGCCATAGATGCCGACCGGGAAGGACCGGGGCGGTGCCTGCCGAGGCGCGCCGGCAGGGGCCGTCGGGCCCGTGCCATGGCAGCCCAACAGGAGAGCCAGCCCGAGGACCGCCAGGACCGTGGCGATGTGCCGGAACGGAGATCGGCCAACCTGCACCGGGTGCCCGTGGGGACCGGTCAGGCGGCTGGATGGCGCAGATTCCATGATGGGGGCTCAGCCGGGGAAGATCCGGGAGCGGAGCTCGGCCACCGAGGCCGTCCCGGTGGTGCCGAGCTGGTGGATCACGCAATGGGCTGCAGCCATGGCCAGTTGCATGGCCTCGGGCAGGTCGGCCCCGGCGGCCAGCGCGGCCGTGAGGTTGGCGCTGACCGAGTCGCCGGCTCCCACGATGTCGATCGGCCCGACCACCGGGTGGGCGGGCGCATGGGCGACCGCCCCGTCGGCCGAGGCGCCGATCATCCCCTGCTCGGCCATGGTGACGAAGACCGGCCGACCGAGGCGCTGCGCCGTCGAGCGGGCCGCGGCCACCACCGAGGCGAGGTCACCGAGCGGGCGCCCCGCGAGCCGGGCCAGTTCGGCCGCATTCATCTTCCAGTGGGCCGCGGGCCAGCCCTCGAGGCTGCGCCGGCTGTCGGCGACGATCGGCAGGGTGGGCCGGTCGGCGGCCAACCGGCCGAGCCGCGCGCGCACCGCAGCGGTCACCACGCCGGTCTCGGCCAGGTCGACCTGGTCCATGACCATCCAGGCGTCGGCCCCGTCCGGATCGGCCGCCACCCGATCCATCGCCGCGACCACGGCCGACTGGGCCGAGTCCGGGGTCGGGGTGAAGTTCTTGAGGTCGAGGCGGCTGAGTTCCTCCGGAGGCACCCCGGGCCGGTGCAGCAACGGCTTGGTGTAGGTGAAGGTGTGGCGGCCCGGCACGGCCACGAATCCCGCCAGGTCGACCCCGCGCCGGGCGGCCAGCGCCCGCTGCAGCTCGAACCCCTCGCCATCGTCGCCCCGCAGCCCGAGGCACCGGATCGTCCCGACCCCGAGGGCCACGAGGTTGTTGAGGATGGTGCCCGCCGCACCGGGCAGGCACCGGACCCCCGTGATGTTGTGCACCGGCAGCCCCGTCTCGATGGAGGTCTCGGAGCGCCGAGGGTCGATGTCGAAATACCGGTCGAGGCAGAAGTCGCCGAGCAGGGCCACCCGCAGGGACGGATACCGGCCGGTGATCGCATCGAACCGCTCAACGCTCAGGCCGGGCTTCATGCAGGGGGCGGGTGCGGCAGCGGGTGGATGCCGCGGCCGGGGTCAGTCGCGGAAGATCACCTCGCCGTCGTGCCGGGTGACTCCGCGGAAGGCCTCGAGCAGCCTGCCGGTGACCGGCCCGGGCTTGCCATCCCCGATCAGGCGCCCGTCCACCTTGACCACCGGCACCATCTCGGCGGCGGTGCCGGTGAGGAACATCTCGTCGGCGGTGTAGATGTCGTAGCGGGTCAGGTTCGGCTCGGCCACCTCGAGGCCCATCGCGCGGGCACAGTCGATGACCGTGTTGCGCGTGATGCCGTAGAGGGCCCCCGCGCTCAGCGGCGGGGTGTACAGCTTCCCCTTCTGGACGATGAAGATGTTGTCGCCCGTGCACTCGGCCACATACCCCTCGGTGTTGAGCATGATGGCCTCCTCCACACCGATCAGGTTGGCCTCGATGCGGGCCAGGATGTTGTTGAGGTAGTTGAGGGACTTGATGGCCGGGTTCACCGAGTTCACCAGCATGCGCGTGGTCGGCACGGTGGCGATGGTCATGCCGTCACGGTAGACCGACTCGGGATAGAGCTGGATGGTGGCGGCGATGATGATGACCGAGGGCTTCGGGCAGCGGCGCGGATCCAGCCCGAGGGTGCCCTTGCCGCGGGTGACGATGAGCCGGATGTACCCCTCGCGCAGGCCGTTGGCGCGGCAGGTCTCGAGGCAGGCGTCCATCATCTGCTGCTGGGTCATCGGGATCTCCAGCAGGATGGCCTTGGCCGACCAGTAGAGGCGCTCGATGTGCTCCCGCAGCTTGAAGATGCGGTTGTGGTACATGCGGATGCCCTCGAAGACCCCGTCGCCATACAGCAGACCGTGGTCGAAGACGCTGATGGTGGCGTCGGATTCGTCGCGCAACTGACCGTCGATGTAGACCTTCATGGGCATGTCCGGGCAGGACGCTACGTGAGCGGATCATGCCGCCGCAAGCGCCGGTCTCGGGGATGCGCGGGAGGGGGGGGCGGCCAACCGAACCACCGCCTCAGCGGTAGGCGCTCAGGGCCAGGGCCGAGATCAGCGCGCCCCAGGCCACGCCGGCCACGCCGAGCAGGCGGACGCGCGCCTCGGAGGCGCTGCACCAGGCCAGCCAATCCCGGACCCTCCAGGGCGACAGCGCGACCCAGATGGCCAAGGTGACCCAGAGGTACATCCAGACGGTCACGAGGTACCGCAGTGGGCTCGGGTGCCAGCGCTGCGCATCCAGCACCACGTCGGCCACGAGGCACGCCAGGACGGCCGCACCGCGGACCGCCAGATAGTCCCGCACGACGAAGCAACTGGCCACGCCGATGGCGACCACGCCCCCGAGCAGGAAGGGGCGGAAGGCCGCGAAGTCGGAGATCTCGGAGTTCTGCAGGTTCTGCTCGAACCACACGGTGCCCACGAGCATGAGCACGACACCCACCGCGGTGTTGCGGTGGAACCGGCGCAGCCAGGCCGCGCAGGCCGCCGGCCGGAGCATCGGCCACAGGTGGCCCACAAGACAGCCCAGGCCCAGGACGAGGGCCGCTTGCGACAGGGTGGGGATCAGCTTCATCGACGAATGGGGCGGAGGATCGGACAACCACGCCCCAAGGCGAGGGGAAAGAATCGCCCGGGACGCTCCGAAGGGGCTCAGTCGAGCAGCGGACGCATCTCCTCGAGCATCTGCGGGACGCGGACGAAGGGATCCTCCTTGAACTCGTACTCCAGGGCGACGAACTCCTGATATCCGGCATCCCGCAGGATCTTGAAGGTGCGGGCATAGTCGGCCTTCTCGACCGCCGGCTTGCCGCCCACGTGGACCTTGCCCTTGAACTGGACGTTCACCGCCCAGGGGGCACACAGGGCCAGTTCGCGGTAGGGGTCGCTCGAGTAGAAGTTGCCCGTGTCGAGGTTGATGCCCACCCAGGGACTGCGCACCGCCTTGACGATGTCCACGAGCGATTCGGCCCGGCGCACGATGCCCCCGTGGTTCTCCACCCCCAGGAAGATCCCGGCCTTGCCGGCCTCCTCACCGCATTCCTCCAGGGCCTCGATGGTGAGCCGGGCCGCCTCGGCCTCGGAGGTGCCGTGGGTGCCGCCGGCAAAGACGCGGATGTGCGGGGCACCCAGGATCGCGGCCTTGCGGATCCATTCCTTGACCGAGGAGACCTCGGCGCTGCGCTTGGCCCCGGGAGGGTGGCAGAAATCATTGCCGACGGCGGTTCCGCTGACGGTGACCCCCCGGAGGTGGGCATGGCGGCGCACCTCGCGCAGGTAGGCGTCATCCACCCGGTCCGGGAAGTAGTAGCTGGTCAGTTCCGCGCCCCCGCACCCGTGGTCGGCGCAGTAGTCGACGAAGCGTTTCATGTCCATGCGGGCCGGGCTGCCGTCCTTGCCGGGCTTGAAGTGGTCTCCGAAGGAATAGGCGGCCAGGGAAAGCCTCAACCGGGAGCGGGAGGACCGGGCAAAGGGCTCGACGGCCCGGAGGGACCCATGGCCCAAGGCTGCCAGAACCCCGATCGAGGCGGAGGCGCGCAAAAACCGGCGACGGGGCAATAGGGTGGACATGAGCCGAGACGGTATGGACCCGTCCGGGATGCGGCAAGACCGCGATCGG
>JAJTFN010000141.1 GCA_021298285.1 Verrucomicrobium sp. | reverse complement strand
ACCGGGCCCGCCTTTGTGCCTCCCGGGGGGTTCCTGGTGCTGTCGGTCGGTCCCGGATCCTCACCCACGCGGCTCGACTGGGAGGTGCCGTCCGGTGCCGGGTTCGTGGCGCTGCAGGATCCGACCGGTGCCGAGGTGCAGCGCGTCATCTACCCCGCGCCAGCCCGCGGCACCACGCTGGGCAGGATTCCCGACGGCTCCGGGGCGATCCAGATGCCGTCCTTCAGCGAGAGCCCGGGCTTGAGCAACCGGGTGGAGGTGCTCGGGCAAACCTTGCGGCTCGCGGCATTCCTCGCACGCTCCGATGTGGACTGGGTGGACATCGAGAATGTCGGAACCTCACCGATCTCCCGGGCGGGCCTGCGCCTGGTGATCGATCCACCCGGCCTGCCGACCCGGACGATCGATCTGGATGGACCCACGGCCCTTGGGACCGGCCGGCGCCTCAGGGTCCTCGGCGTCGCACCGGGCATCCCGTCGACCGACCCGCTGCGACTTTGGTCGCCCCGGGCCACCCTGCCCGATGATGGCGGCTCACTGCGCCTGGAGAGCGCCGACGGCCGGGTCTGGGACCGGGTCGACTATGGCCCACAGGTCCCGGGCCGACCGACTTGGCGCAACGGCAACACATGGGCATTGGCCTCCGGCTCCGACGGGGTGGAGCCCCCGTTCACGGTCGGAGCCCTCGCCGACGGATCTCGCGTGCGCATCAACGAGTGGCTCGCCACCGGCGGCGGGGAGACGGAGTTCATCGAGTTGCACAATCCGGATCCGCTGCCCGTGGACCTTTCCCGCTGGGTGCTGACCGACGATCCCAGCATTCGCGGCGCGACCAATCGCGGGCTGCCCACCCCCAGTTTCCTCGGCGGCGCCGGCTTCGCCCGCTTCCGCATGGAAGGCAGTCCGGCGGAAGTCCCCGGGAGCGGGCTGGGATTCCGGCTGAGTGCCCTCGGCGAGACCCTGCGCCTGGTCGCGGCCCATGGCGGCGTGGTGGACAGTGTCGACTACACGGTCCAAGAGGACGGGGTGTCGGAGGGCCTGCTGCCCGACGGGTCCACCAACCGGGTGCGATTCCCCGGCAGGGCCACCCCGGGCCAGCCCAATGCATCTGCTGAACCGGACAGCGACGGCGACGGCATTCCCGACGATTGGGAAACGCGCCACGGTCTGAACCCGGACCGGGCCGCCGATGCCCTGGAGGATCCGGACGGCGACGGGGCGAGCAACCGCCAGGAGTTCCTCGCCGGCACCGACCCGCGCAACGCCTCGAGTGTGTTCCGACTTGCGGTGGGCCGGGATGGCGCGGCCTGGTCCCTGCGCTTCCTCGCCCAGTCGGCTCGGGCTTACCGCCTCGAGATCGCCGACAGCGTGACCGGCCCCTGGACCCGCTCCCAGGACATCATCCCCGGCAACACGGCGAGGGAAGTGTCTGTCCCCCTGCCCTGGGATGCCGCCCAGCGCTTCTACCGGATGGTGGTCCCCTAGGGAATGCGGTAGGCCCGGCTCAGGCGAAGATCTCCTCGACCACCCGGCCGTGGACGTCGGTCAGGCGGAAGTCGCGGCCGGCATGCCGGTAGGTCAGGTCCTCGTGGTCGAGTCCCAGCAAAGCCAGCAGCGTGGCGTGAAGGTCATGCACGTGCACCTTCTGGTCGACGCCGTAGAACCCGTAGTCGTCGGTCACCCCGTAGCTGAAGCCGTTCTTCACGGCCCCGCCGGCCAGCCACATGGTGAAGGCATGTGGGTGGTGGTCGCGACCGTCGTCACCCTGGAGCGTCGGGGTCCGGCCGAACTCCCCGCCCCACATCACCAAGGTCTCGTCCCAGAGGCCCCGGGCCTTGAGGTCCTGCAGGAGCCCTGCGATGGGACGATCCACCTCCGCGGCCAGACGCCCGTGGTCGCGAGTGAGGTCCGAATGCTGGTCCCAGTATCCATGGGTCGCCTGGACGAAACGCACCCCCCGTTCGCTGAACCGGCGGGCCAGCAGGCATTGCCGGGCGAAGGAGGCGGTCTTCGGGTCGTCCAGGCCGTAGAGGCGCCGCGTGGCCTCGGATTCGCGGCCCACGTCCATCGCCTCGGGCGCCTCGGACTGCATGCGGAAAGCCAGCTCGAAGGCCTCGATCTGGGCCTCCAGCACCGGATCGGCGCCGACCGCGTCCTGGTGGTCCCGGTTCATCCGCCCCAGCAGGTCGAGCTGCGCCCGCTGGGTGCGCGCCTCCCCGTCCGGATCATGCAGGTAGTGGATGGTGGCCCGGTCGACCGGGACGCCCCCGCCGATCGGGGTGCCCTGGTGCACCGCCGGCAGGAAGGCGCTCGACCAGTTGCCCACCCCGCCATGCCCCAGGGTCGGGTTGATGGTCAGGAAGCCGGGGAGGTTGCGGTTCTCGGTGCCCAGGCCGTAGGTGATCCAGGAGCCCAGGCTCGGCCGGACGAAGGTGTCCGAACCCGTGTGCAGCTTCAGCAGCGCCCCGCCATGGGCCTCGTTGGTGCCGTGCACCGCCTTGAGGAAGCACAGGTCGTCGGCCATCGCCCCGACCCTCGGGAAGAGGTCGCTGACCATCGCCCCCGATTGGCCGTAGGGCCGGAATTCCCACGGCGATCGCCGGAGGTTGGAGGTCTTGGCGAACTGGATGCGCGGCTTGTCGAAGGGCAGCGGCTTGCCCGAGTCCTTCAACAGGCGTGGCTTCCAGTCGAAGGTGTCCACATGGGACGGTCCGCCGTGCATGAAGAGGAAGATGATCCGCCGGGCCCTTGGTCGGAACCGGGGCGCCCGGGCCGCCAGCGGGTCGTTCCGCCCCGACGCAGCCTCCGTGCCCGGCGCCGCCCGCCCCCCGGTCGCCGACGACAGCAGGCCGGCCAGGGCCAGGTGCCCGAACCCCAGCGCCGTCTGGCGCAGCAGCTGACGCCGGGAGACCACCGGCCCGTGGAAGTTGGAGCGGGGAGTCATTCGCGGTATTGGAATTCGGAACTGGCCAGGAGCACCTGGCACCAACCGGCCCAGCGGGCGGGCGAGTCGGGATCGGCAGAGGTGACGCCCGGCCCCTCGAGGAAGGCGGAGGCACGGGCCAACTCGACGGGGGTCGGCGGGCGACTCAGCACCCGTTGGTAGGCCCGCTCCACGCGCTCGGCAACGGGACGGTGAGGGGTTCCCGGATCACCCGCCAGGAGGGCCGCCAAGGCCCGCGACTGCTCCTTCACCCAGGGACTGTTCATCCAAAACAGCGCCTGATGAGACACCACCGTCGGCGTCCTCCGGGAGACGCCGACGCTCGGGTTGGCGAAATCGAAGAGGGTGAGCAGGTCGTAGACCCGGTCCCGGACCACCGGCAGGTAGACGGTGCGCCGGAGGGAGGCTTCCGAGATGTCGTCCTTCGGGGCGTACTCGTCGTTTTTCCAGGACACGAGGCTTCCACCCAGGGTCCGGTCCAAACGGCCGGCCACGGCCAGCACCCCGTCGCGGATCATCTCGGCCTCCAGCCGCTGCCTCGGAAAATGCCACAGCCAACGGTTCTCCGGGTCCAGATCGGCACCCTTCGGGTCGGCGTGGATGCGGCCGGCCTGTCGCCAGGTCGCGCTGCCGAGGATGAGCCGATGCAACCGCTTCACGTCCCAGCCGTGGTCGATGACGTCGCGGGCCAGCCAATCGAGCAGTTCCGGATGGGTGGGGCGATCGCCGCGCCGACCGAAGTTGTCGGGGCTGCGCACCAGCCCGTGGCCGAAGTGCGCCTGCCACACACGGTTGACCAGCACGCGTGCGGTGAGGGGGTGGTCGGGTCGGGTCAGCCAGTGGGCCAGTTCGAGCCGTCCGCTTTGCCCGGCCGGAATGGACGGGGAGCGGGAGACCCGGATCGCTTGGGGGAAGCCTCGCGGCACCGGGTGCGCCGCCAGTTGCAGGTGACTGCCCCGGACGTGGATCGGCAGGTCGGCCACCGTGCCCTCCTCCACCGCCAGCGTGTGGGCGGGGGCTCCGGGGTCCTGCCGCTGGTGCGCCTCGCGCTGCTGCTCGTTGCGCACGAGGGCGTCCCGGACCGCCTCCGGGAACAGGGGCCGTGGGTCTTTCGGCAAGGCCAGCGGGCCCTGCCCCCCGAAGATCGCCTCCCGGGCTTCGGCCCGTGCCGCTTCCCGTGTCTCGTCCGGGTTGAGATGATCGAAATCCCAGCGCAGCAACGCGGGCCAGGCCCGCACCTGCTCCGGAGCCTCGAAGGCCTGACGCACCCGGTCGGCCGTCCAGGCCTCGCCAACCACCAGCGCCTCGTCGAGCAGTCCACGGAAACGCACGTGGCCATCGGGCCGGCGGGCCAGGGACACAGGGCCGGTGCCCGGCACCCGGACCTTGCCGACCTCGGTGCCGCCGGCAGCCAGGCCATCGACGAACAACGCCAGCGTCCTGCCGTCGTAGGTTGCCACGAGGTGATGCCAGTGGTCCCGCTTCAACGGCTTCGGCGCCCGCACGGTCACCGCATGCTCCCGGCCTCCCCCGATGTTCAGCCAAGCCATTGCATGCTCGCCGTCGAGGCCCAGGGCGTAGTGTCCCTCGGCCCACTCGTTGGCGTTCTTGGAAATCAACCAGCGCCGGGTCTCGCCGCCCTTGGGCCACTCCTCGGCCCGGACCCATGCCTGCAGGGTCCACTGGGCCGGCTCGAGCGCCGGGGTCGACGGATGATCGAGGTGATTGTCGCCGCCGGCGCGGAATCCCTGACCCAGGCGGCCGGGCCCGAGCCGCAGTTCCGCCCGCGGGGTTCCCTCGTCGACGGCGGCGGCCCACGCCTGCCGCGCCCCGGGATCAGCCGCCAGTTCCCGGACGGCCTGGCGCACCGCCGGGCTGACCGAACCGCCCTGCCACCAGGCCCGCCAGCGGGCCTCCGGACCGTCGGCAGGCCTCGAAGCCTTCGCGCCAACCGGCTCGTCCCGGAGCCATTCCGGCAGGCCATTCAACAAGGCTTCCCGCCAGTCCTGGCGGAGGCGCTGACGGGCTGAGCGCGTGGTCGCGTCGTGCTCCTCCTGGAGACGCTTCCAGGTGGACCGGTGCGCCTCGATCGCCGCCAGGCGCCCGGCCGGGGTGATGCCGCGTTCGTTGAACTTCGACACGAAGGCGAGGTTCTCCATCGTCTTGGTGCTGCGGAAAATGCCGGCCAGCGCGTAGTAGTCGCTGGCACTGACCGGGTCGAACTTGTGGTCGTGGCATCGAGCGCACTGGAGGGTCAACCCCAGGAAAGCCCGTCCGACGACATCGATCTGCTCGTCCACCAGGTCCATGACCAGCTTGGGCTTGTCCTGCTCGGCCAGCATCTTGGGCCCGAGCACGAGGAACCCCGTGGCGGTCCAACGGTCGAAGACCACGGACTCGGGCACGCCGGTCCGGTCGACCAGGTCGCCGGCCAGTTGGTCCCGCAGGAACTCGTCGTAGGGCTGATTGGCGTTGAAGGACCGCACCACCCAGTCGCGATAGCGCCAGGCATTGGCCATGACCTTGTTCTCATCCTGGCCGTTGGTGTCGGCGTACCGGGCGAGGTCGAGCCACCAGCGTCCCCAGCGCTCCCCGTAGGCGGGCGATGCCAGCCAGCGCTCCACGAGGCGGTCGAAGGACGAACCGCCGTCCTCCGGGGATCCCTGCAGCCCGGCCGACACCTCCTCGACCGTGGGAGGCAGGCCGGTGAGATCCCACGCCGCACGCCGGACCAACGTTCGCCGATCGGCCTCCGGTGCGCGCCGCAACCCCTGCCTTGCCAGGCTCGCGTCGATGAACCGGTCGATGGGATGGGCGGACCCACGCGCCTCGGGGACCGAAGGGGTCCCGAGGGGCTGAAGCGACCACAGGTCCGAGCCGTCGGGACGCGTCGTGGAAGGCCCCTCGGCGACGACCGGATGGCACGCGACGAGCCCCAGGAACACCATCAGGGCGACCACGACGCACCGCCCACGCCGGGCGGGCGGGCGCCTGGTGCCAGAGGGGGCGAAACTGCGACGGGACATCGGCATGGAGGATCCGAACTCAACCTGCCACCAACCTGCCGGAGGGCCAAGCGCCGAGTCGGCCCGGTGCCGCGCCTTCGGGCAATGGACATGGTGAATCCCCCGTTCACCGCCCACCCGGATTCCTCCGTCAGCGCCGTGGGTCAAGGGGCAGGAATGCCCACCCGCACCTCGGTGGCTCCGGGCGGGATCGGCACGCTCCGGGTCCGGCCGCCGGGCCAGAGGACCTCCAGGGCCACGGGGTCGGCCGGCAGGGCGAGCACGGGTACCGGGCTGTCCTGGGACCAGTACCCGGAACCACCGTGGATCTCCCGGGCGGGGCCCAAACCCTGCGCGGACCGCACCCGCACCACGGCACCGATCCCCTCGGGATTGCCGGCGGGCCCGGCCAATCGGACGCGCAAGCCGGGGCGCCCTCCCCGGTTCCGGAACAGCCGCGTGGCCGCACCGTTCTGGGTGACGACGAGGTCGGGGCGGCCATCGGCATCGTAGTCGGCCACGGCCGCGCCCCGCTGCTCGCCATGGATCACCAGGCCGCTGCGCCGGCCGTCGAGCGCGGTGAATCCCCCGCGGCCGTCACCCAGCAGGCACAGCCCGCGCCCTCCGTCCAGCCGCCCCGTCTCGGGTTCCATGGCGAAGAGGTTCTGGGACAGGAAGACATCCTCGCGACCATCCCCGTCGAAGTCGGCAACGGCCACCGCGAAGGCCGGGGCCCACTGGGCGAGGTCGGGGAGCGGACGCACCTCGAAGCCGTTGGTGCGCTGGAGGAACAGCGTGGTCTCAAGCCAGACTGCCTGCAGCTCGAGGGAGCCCGGCCGTCGTTCCCCAAGAATCTCGTCGACGCCTGCCAGACCGAACTGACGGAAGGTCGGGAACCGGGACGCCAGGGTCGGCATGGCCTCGAGGAAGCGTCCCAGATGCATCCACGGCACATCCTTCCGGAGGCCCGGTTCCCAATGGGACTCGATCGCCATCCACTCCCCGGTTCCGGCGAAATCGCCGGCATGAAGGCGCCACGGGTGGCCGCGGTACCGCTCCTGGCGGAGGTTGCGTCCCCAGTTGGAGGCCAGCAGGTCCAGGCGGCCGTCGCCATCGAAGTCGCCGGCGCTCACCCCATGCCACCCGCCGGACAGTCCGCCCAGCGTCTTCGGTGCGGCGTCCGGACCACCCGCGAACCGGCCGCGCAGGGCATCGGGGGGCCAGATCAGCGCGGGATCCCAAGCGGCCAGCCTGCCCGCGCGATTGCGGAACAACCGGATCGATCCCCAGTCGCAAGCCAGCACCAGGTCGGCATGACCGTCGGCTTCAAGGTCGGAAAAGACCGCGCCGCTGACGAGGCCCACGCCGCGCAGGAGGGGAGCCGCCTCGGCATCTTCGACCCACCGGCCGTCCCGGCGCCGGACCAGCTGCGAATCGGCCGGAATCGGATAGCGCCCCGGCACGGAGCGCCCCCCCACGAAGAGTTCGAGCGTTCCATCCCCGTCGAGGTCCGCTGCCCGACGAGCGACGGCGCCATCCCGCTCCAGGGCAGTGACCGGACCGCCGCGGCCACCGGCGTCGCCGCCTCATAATTGGACTGCCCGACCACCACCTCCATGCCACCACCGGGGGCCGCCAGGGTGACGATGCCCGTGAGGTCGATCTCGGTGCGGTTCGTGGTGAAGCGGTTCGCCCAGGCCGTGAAGCCGCCCCGCCGGTCGTTCCGGAAGGCCGCCAGCGTGCCGCCACCACCGCTGCCCACCAGGAGATCGTCCCAGCCGTCCCGGTCGAGGTCCGCCCAGGCGACGGCCGGCCCGCCCTGGCTGAGTTTCCGGGGCAACAGCCGCTGGCGCGCGAAATCGTCGAACCCGCGTTCGTGATGACGGTGGCCGATGACCGAATCCCGGCCCTCGAACAAGCCGGCGATCGGGGCGACCGAGGGAGCGGGCGCCACCGATTGGTCCCCGGAAGCGGGCTCGGACACACGCACCAGGGAACCGGCCGGGACATTCGACACCACCGTGGTCGATCCTCCCGGCCAGTCCACCTCGATGCGCACCTGACGGTCGGGAGCCCCCGCGGCGAAGACCCGGACGGCCTCGTCCCCCGACAGGTAGCGCCCGCCGGCCTGGACCTCCTGGCTCTGGACGAACGGCATGGCCCCCAGCACCCGGATACGCGCCCCGACTCCCCGGGTGTTGCCCCGGGCGCCAGCCAACCGGACCGCCACGCGCGGGGCTGCGGCCTCGTTGCGGAGGATGCCCGCCGGGCCGTTCATCCGGTTGACCGCCACATCGAGGTCGCCGTCCCCGTCGAGATCCGCCAGGGCGATCCCCTGCGAGACACCGACATGATTGAATCCCCACGCGGATCCCACCTCCTCGAACGTTCGGTCCCCGCGGTTGCGGAAGGCGAGGTCGGGCAGCGCCAACCGCGGAAACCGGGCCCGCATGCGCAACGCCTCCTGGTCCGTGAGGCCGCGCTGCTGGCGGAGGGCCTCGAGTTCACGGGCGATGTCGACGTCCTGCACATCCCGCTCGAAGCCCGTCGTCACCAGCAGGTCCTCATAGCCGTCGAGGTCCACGTCCAGGAACACCGGGGCCCAGGACCAGTCCGACGCGTCGAGACCGCTGAAATAGGCCGCCTCCAGGTAGCCCCCGTCACCCTGGTTCCAGAAAAGGGTGTTGCGCGGGACCTGCGGGCGGTCGTCGATGCCGCCCACCCTGGGCGCCGTCGGCCGGTGGTCCCCGATCTGGACCTGCCGCAAGCGGTGCTCGCGGCTGATCATGTCGGTGACGAAGATCTCGTCGAAACCGTCGCGGTCGAGGTCGGCGACATCGACACCCATCGAGAACCAACTGGTCTTGCGCAGGGCGGTGACAGGTGCCGCGCGGAACCCCCCGTCGCCCCGGTTGAGCCAGACGCGGTCCGGCGAGGCCAGGTCGGAGCAGACGTACAGGTCGGGCCGCCGGTCGCCATCCAGGTCGCGGAACATGGCGCTGAGGGTCCAGTCGTACGGAGGGCGCTCCAGCTTCCGCCCTTCCTCGTCGAGGAATGCCCCCGCGGTGAACGGCACCCGGACGAACCGCAGGCCTCCCTCGTTGCGGAACAGTTGGTCGGGTTGGCCGTTCTCGGCCAGGTTGCCCTCGTCGTCCAAGGTCACCCAACCCTCGAGGTCGGGTTCGCTCAAGGAGCGGTCATTGACGCGGGTGATCACGCGCCTGCCATCCACGATCCCGGACCGCAGCTGCATGCGGAAGCCGTCGCGCAGGGTCTCGTTGCGGTAGTTCGAGACGTAGAGATCCAGGTCGCCGTCTCCGTCGATGTCGGCCAAGGCGAGGGTCATCGCCGCCAGGTTCGACGCGAGGCCCGACATTGGCGTCACCTCGGTGAAGCGGCCGGTCCCGTCGTTGCGGAAGCAGGAGACCCCGGCCCGGACGGCCGCCACGAGCAGGTCGAGATCGCCGTCGCCATCGAGGTCCGCGAGCACCGCCCCGGTCGCATCCAACGACGGGCAGTCCACCCCGGACTTGGCGGCGATCTCCTCGAACCTCCAGTCGCCGAGGTTGCGGTACAACGCGTTGGGCCCGTCGATCGCGCAGAAGTAAAGGTCGCACCGCCCGTCACCGTCCACGTCCCCGGCCGCCACCCCGGAGCCGTTGAGCAGGATGTGGTTGGTCAGCGACCGCGACTCGGCCACCCGGTTGGTGAACGGGATGCCCGTTCGGGCGGCATCGAGCGGGGTGAAGCCGACGGATCCGGAGGTCGCCGGCGACAATTGGGTGATCTCCACTCCGGAACCCGTGCCTGAAAGGACCGGTGCCCAGCCCAGGAGCCCGAGGAGGAGCGCGACCGGTATCAACGACGCGCGCCCCGACCGGCCGGTGGCTTCCATGGGGCGTCGCCCGACGGATCCGAGTGCAAAAAAAAGTGGCCGCCGGGACACGGCGGCCACTGTGGGACAGAGGGGTTCAGCGGACAAGCCGGTAGAACTTCGCCGAGGCGTCAGACGACACAGGCACCTGGTACGGGCTCGCAGGCGTCCCGGAAACCGGGGTCCACGACTTGAGGTCCGAGGACTCCTGCAGCGTGCCGGTGCCGGTCCACGTGATGCTCACGCTGCCGCCGGAGATCGTCGGGCGACCGAACACCGGGGGCTCGTCGACGAACCGGTAGGCCTTGAGGACACTGCCGGGGATCGGGGTGAGCGCGGCGGCCGCCGTCGCATCCCCTTCCTTGCGCCAGGCCACCTGGGCCCAGTCACCGCCGCCACCCTCCTTGTAGACCATGGCGAAGTAGTACGAGCTGCCGGCCTTGAGGGACACCGGCTCGGAGGTCTGGAGGCTGTCGTTGTTGCCCGGGTTGGTCTTGCCCGGGTCGAGGAACGCCTGGCAGCAGCCGTTCTCATAGGCGATCATCGCCGCCGCCGCGGGGGTGGCGTCGGTCGAGAGGTAGAACCGGGAGGCGTCGTCGCTCCGGATGAAGAAGCGGTACTGGGCCGTCTCCGTCGGCGTGATCCAGCCGGAGATCCGGGCGCCAAAACGGTCGGCCACCTGGCTCAGCCCGGCAGGGTCGGTGTTCAGGCTGGTCATGTACTCCCAGCGGGCGGGTTGCGCCGGGTACGACGCGTCGCCCTCCAGCAGATCCACGCCGGTGCCATCGATGTTGGGATAG
This sequence comes from Verrucomicrobium sp., assembly GCA_021298285.1. GTDB lineage: Bacteria > Verrucomicrobiota > Verrucomicrobiia > Limisphaerales > UBA9464 > SXXZ01. The sequence continues at coordinate 3,957 of JAJTFN010000141.1, read as the reverse complement.
AACTCCCACAGCGCGTACCCCTCGGTGAGGCTCGGGCCGGTGATCTCGACCTTGGTGTTGGCCGCGATGGCGTTGCCGCCACCCGAGGCGATGTCCCGGACGCCACTGACGGTCAGCGCCGCCTTGGCTCCCGGAGCCACATTCGAGATGTAGACGATGACCGAATCGGCCCCGGTGACCCGGGCGCCCGAAACCGTGCCGCCCTCCAGCTTGTAGTTGGCGGCCGCCCCGGCGGACTCCGGGGTCACCGACTCGTTGAAGCGCAGCAGCACGAAGGAACCTTCGGCCGAGCGGCCGTTCTTCGAGGAGGCGATCTTCGGCGCCACGTTGTCCACGAGCACCTTGACGGTCACCTCACGCGTGGTGACGGTGCCCAGCGGGTTGGTCGCCACCAGCTTGTACTTGCCGGAGTCGGCGACTTCGGCGACCGCGATCACCAGGCGGGACTTGTTCACGCCCTGCTGCACGGTGGCCGGGTAGTAGGGCAACCCGGATTCCAGGGTGCGGGCGCGGTCGAGCGCGACGCCGTCCTTGAACCACTGGTACTGGTTCGGGCTGCCGAGGATGTCGGCGCTGAGCACGAGCTCGGAGTTCTCGGTCACCGTGATGTCGGCCGGCTCCTTGGCGATGCTGGCCGGGACGTTCTGGATGGTGAAGAGACCATAGCCGAAGCCGGAACCCACCCAGGCGACCGTCGACTTGTCGAGGTTGGCCGGGGCGGAGAGGTCGGGATAGATGCCCACGTCGCCATCATAGCCGAAGTCGTTGCCAACCACACCGTTGGCATTGGCGTCCGGGCTGCGGACGTCCAGTTCGGTGAACGGGAACTTGTATCCGGAGTTGGAGGCGATGCTGCCGTCCAGGCGATGGATGCCGATCCATCCCGGCTTCTTGATGGAACCGAACTGGTTGTTCCAGCTCGGGAAGGCGTAGTTGACGACGTAGTCGACCTCCTTGTTGGCATCGATGATGCCGCCCCAGTTGCCGTCGTAGTACTCGACACCGTCGACCGCATGGTTGATGGGCAGGCCGTTGCCGCCGGCGGACTCCCATTGGAAGGCCGGCAGGGAACCCCAGGCGTCGTTGTTCGGCTGGAACACCATCACCGTGCCGTTGGGCGCATAGGTGTCGTCGTAGACGTCCGCCGGGCTGTCGGGATTGACGATGAAGCGGCTCGGGCGAGCCTCCCAACCGGTGCCCGGGTAACGGCCGTGGAACGCGGTCATCAGGTTCGGGTTGGCCGGATCCTTGCCGTACTGGACGACGTGGGAGCTCAATCCGCCCTGGGAGTAGGAACCCTTGCGGCCGCCATCCCGGTCGTTGAACCGGGCGATCGGCAGGAACTTCACGCCATCGCTGGTCTTGAAGACCTGCACGTGCATGCTGGCGCGCCAGGTGCCGCCGCCGGCGACGATCACCGTGTCCTTGCCGGCGCCCCGCACGCGGAAGTCGCGCCAGCGCCAGCTGTTGTTGCCATCGCCGCCGCTGCTGCCGTCCAGGTCGGCACCTTCGCAGTTCTTGGCACCCGGAGTCGGCTCGATCCAGGCGCAGGACGGGGCGGCTTCCCACCCGCCACCCGTCTTCGGGGCCCAGCGGAGGATCGCGTTCTTGTGGGTGGAGTACAGCGCACGCTGGCCGTCGGGTCCATCGTCGATGTCCCAGTTGCTGAAGAAGTCGTTGTTGTTGGCCTGACCGGTCGCCGTGATGGGACGCAACCCGAAGGTGTGCGCGAGGCCGAGGGGCTTGCCGTCGGTCGCACTGACCCAGACCACCGAGCGGTCGGGGAAGGCCTCGGCGAGGGCCTTGGCTTCCGCAGTCAGGTTGGGATCAGCCTCGTCGATGCCGTTCTCACGGACGCCCAGCAGGAACCGCTTGTCGTCGTACCGGCGCATCTTCATCAGCGAGAACTGCTGGGATCGGCCGATGCCATTGGCCGAATACCGGGCGCCCGGGTTGGCCTTGACGATGGGGTTCTGGCTGGCGGGGTCGACGTTGACCAGTCCGTTGAGGTGTTGGACCCAGACGGGCTTGACGTCCTGGGCGAGGGCCAACGGCCCGGAGATCGCCAGCAGGACTCCTGCGATTGCGGTTCTTCTCATCGATTCAAATGCATCGGGTTGGGATTTTGGGCAGAGCATACCGGCGCACCGGGCGACGGACTTCGGCCACCTAGAAGTCCTAAAAAACATCAATTCCTCCAGTTTGCAAGGCCTGGCATGACGCTTCTCGGATTGGGGCGGACCAGCCCGGACTCGGGGGGCCGGGATGGACCACACCATTCCTCCAACTTGCTTGCCACCTCCGGGGACCGATTGGACCCTCGCCCGGCGGGGGATGCTTCGTCCGTCGCATCCATGAACTCCACCGTTCCCCCTGTCCGCCTTGGCATCATCGGCACCGGCTTCATCGCGGACGTCATCGCACGAGCCCTCCGGGACACCCCTGAGATTGTGCTGGCCGGCGTGGCCAGCCGAAGTCCCGACAAGGCCGCGGATTTTGCCACCCGACATGGCGCGGTGCCGGTGCACACGACCTGGACCGGGCTCATCGAATCCGGCGCCGTCGACGCGGTGTATGTGGCGACACCCACCGCCGCGCGCGAACCGATCTGCTTGGCGGCGGCGGCCCGGGGCCTGGCGGTCCTGGCCGACAAGCCGTTCCGCGATCTAGAATCCTTGCGGCGCATCACGACCGCCTGCTCGGAGGCCGGTGTGGCCTTCCTGGACGGCACCCACTTCACCCACCACCCCCGCACGGAAATCCTCCGAGAGGCCCTGCCCCGCCTGACCGGGCCTCTGCAGGGTCTGCGCACCTCGTTCTTCTTCCCCGCCCTGGACCGGTCGAACATCCGCCTGCGGCCGGACCAGGAGCCCACCGGGGTGATCGGCGACATGGCCTGGTATTCGATGCGGGCCATCGTCGAGTACTCCGGGAGCGACGCCCCGGTGGCCGAGTGCCGCAGCTGGGCCGAACGGGACCCGGTCACGGGAGCGTGGTTCCGGGGGACGGGGTTCCTGCGCCTGCGCGACGGCTTCACCGCGACCTGGGATGTGGGCTACTCGGTGGGGGCCTGCCTGATGGACCTCGACCTGATGGGCTCCCAAGGGGTCGTCTCGATGGACGACTTCGTGCTCGACTGGGAGGGAGGCTTCGGGAGTCCGGACACGACCCGGCCCGTGGGTTTCACCCACCGGTTCGGCATGGCCAACCCATCGACGTGGGTCCGGACCGAGACCCCGTCGCCCAAGCGCCAGGCCACCCGGATGCTGGAGGCTTTTGCCCGGCTGGCGCGCAACCCCGCCGGGCCCGGAGCGTCGGCCAGCATCCGCCGGAGCCTGCGGACCCAGGAACTGGTCGACGCCCTGGTGGCGTCCCTGCCGGACGGCAGCTAGGCTTCAACAGACACCCGGAGCCACCGCCTCCACGATGCACCCAACCATCCAGGCCCTGATTGACCGGCACCGTCTCCGCCCCCTGCCGGTCGAAGGCACGCTCTTCGCCGAGACGCATCGCACACCTCTCGAACTTGAGCCCGGCCGGCCGGCCGGCACGGCGATGATCGGGCTTTATTGCGAAGATCCACCCAGCCGATCCCTCTTCCATCGACTCGCGGTCGATGAAGTCTGGCATTTCCACGCCGGCGATCCTTTCCGCCTGATCCTGCTGCGACCCGACGGCACCTCCGAGGACGTGGTCCTGGGACCCGATCCGCTGAGCGGCCACCACAGCCAGTTCGTGGTGCCGGCCGGAGTCTGGCAGGCGGCCCACCTGCTCCCTGGGGGGCTCTACGCGCTCTACGGATGCACCCTCGCTCCCGGCTTTACCCCTGACATCTTCGAGGGCGGGACCCGGGCGACCTTGTTGGCCACCCACCCGTCGCGCCGGGCCGACATCGATCGGTTCAGCTGCCCAGACCACTCAGCCCGCATGCCGACGTCAACCGGGGCAACCTCCATG
>JAJTFN010000140.1 GCA_021298285.1 Verrucomicrobium sp. | reverse complement strand
GGGCACCAACGCCCCCAAGGCACGCTGACCATGGCCCGAGCCGCCCAGACCACCCCAGAGTCCCCCGGCAGGAGCGAGCAGGCGCTGCTCTCGGTGCAAGGCCTCGCCAAGGCCTACTCCGGCCGGCGCGTGGTCGATGGCGTGTCGATCCATGTCGGCGCGGGCGAGATCGTGGGCCTGCTGGGGCCGAACGGGGCGGGCAAGACCACCTCGTTCAACATGACCGTCGGCCTGGTGCGGCCCGACGCGGGCTCGGTGTGCTTCGATGGCATCGACATCACCCGGCTGCCCATGCACCGGAGGGCGCGCCTGGGCATCGGCTACCTCACCCAGGAGCCGAGCGTGTTCCGCAAGCTCACGGTGGAGGAGAACCTCCTGGCCATCCTCGAGACCTGCCAGGGATCGGCCGCCGAGCGGCGTTCCCGCCTGGCCCACCTGCTCGACGAGCTCGACCTGACCCGCCTGGCCAAGAGCCGGGCCTACCAGCTCAGCGGGGGCGAGAAGCGGCGACTGGAGATCACCCGGGCGCTGGTGACCTCGCCGCGGTTGCTGCTGCTCGACGAACCGTTCGCCGGCATCGATCCCATCGCGGTGTACGAGGTGCAGAAGATCGTCCGCCGCCTGCGCGACCGCGGGCTGGGCATCCTGATCACCGACCACAACGTCCGCGAGACGCTGCGCCTGGTGGACCGGGCCTATGTGATCCACCAGGGACGCGTGCTCGTGGAGGGGACAGCCGAGTTCCTGGTCAACGACCCCAAGGCCCGCGACATCTACCTCGGTCCCGACTTCAACATGTGAACCCCGCCCCGGTCCCGCCCATGAAGCCGTCCAACGTCACCGTCGAGAAGTTCTTCGCGGACCACGCCGGCCCCCTGGGCCTGAAGCTGCTGACCGGGGGCAACCACCTCGACCGGCTCATCCTCGAGCCCACGGTGAACCGGCCCGGCCTGGCGCTCGCAGGCTTCCGGCGCTACTTCGCCAACAAGCGGCTCCAGGTGCTCGGGGCGGTCGAGAGGTCGTACCTCCGGTCGATCGACCCGGAACTCCGCCGCCGGCGCTACGCCGAGCTTTTCCGGCACCAGATCCCCTGCCTGGTGCTTTGCCGGGGCATCCGGCCTGAGCCCGAGATGCTCGCCGCCGCCGACAAGCGGGGCGTGCCGGTCTTCCAGACCGGGCTGGTGACCATGAAGTTCATCAACCTGGCGACCCTGGCCCTCGAGCAGCTCTTCGCCCCGAAGACGCAGATCCACGGCTGCATGGTCGACATCCAGGGCATCGGGGTCGTCATCCAGGGCGAGAGCGGCATCGGGAAGAGCGAGGCGGTGCTGGGACTGCTGGAGCGGGGCCACAGCCTCGTCTGCGACGACATCGTCTGCCTCACCCTCGATGACGGGAAGCAGCTCATCGGCACCGGCAAGACCCTGACCCGCAACCTCATGGAGGTCCGAGGCATCGGGATCATCGACGTGGCCGCGCTGTTCGGCGTCGCGGCCATCCGGTCCGAGAAACGGGTCGACCTCGTGGTGACCCTCAAGGTCTGGGAGAAGGCCGGCGAGATCGACCGCCTCGGGCTCGACCAGGGCCAGGTGAACCTGCTGGGCATCGACATCCCGCACATGGACCTGCCCGTGCGTCCGGGCCGCGACATCGCCCGGGTCATCGAGGTGGCCGCCCTGCACACCAAGCTCAAGCTCAGCGGGGTCAACCCGGCCGAGGACCTGCAGCGCCGCCTGCTCATGCAGATGAACCCGCGACTGTGACCGACTGCCGGGCCAGGTTCCCGGGGTGGTGTGTCAAAAGTGAGGACCGACCCCTGGACGGCTCAACCGAGGAACTTGCCGGGGTTGAGGATGCCGGCCGGGTCGAGGGAGGCTTTCACGCGGCGATGGAGGGCGTCGGCCTCCGGTGGCACGGCAAGGTTCCACCAAGGCTGCTTGGCCAGGCCGACGCCGTGCTCGCCGGTGATGCTGCCCCCCAGGGCCACGATGCCGCGGAACAACTCGTCGAGGGCCCGGTCGCTGGCAGCCCTCTGGGCGGGCACCGACTCGTCGAGCATCAGGTTCACATGGATGTTGCCGTCGCCGGCGTGCCCGAAGCAGGCCACCCGGATGCCGTGGCGTTTCTGCAGCGAGGCGCCGAGGCGGAACAGCGCCTCGAGCGAACCCCGTGGCACCACCACATCCTCGTTGAGCTTGGTGAGCCCGGTGTCGCGCAGCGAGTAGCTGAACTCCCGGCGCAGCTTCCAGAACCGCTCGCATCCCTCGGGCCCCAGCCCGCGCTGGACGAAGGTGGGCCGGAACTCCGCCAGCAAGCGGGCCAACTCGGCGATCTCCGAGCGGACGCCGCGCTCGCGGCCGTCGAGCTCCACGATCATCAGGGCCCCGGCACCGCGTAGCATCCTGGAGCCGGTGCGGCGGCGGGCCGCCTCGACCGTGAAGCCGTCGGCCAGCTCCAACGCGCTGGGAAGGAACCGGGCCTTGAACAGCGCGCGGATGGCCCGGGCCGCCGTCTTCATGTCGGGGAACCCGACTCCGAGGCAGGCGCGGTAGGCCGGAAGCGGCAGCAGCTTGAGGGTCGCCTCGGTGACCACGCCCAGCATCCCCTCGCTGCCCACGAAGAGCCGGTGCAGGTCGAAGCCGGTCTTGTTCTTGTGGGTGCGGGCACCCAGCCGGGTGATCGTGCCGTCGGCGAGGACCACCTCCAGGCCGAGCACGTAATCGCGCGTCACCCCGTACTTGAGGCAGCGCGGCCCGCCGGCGTTGGTGGCGATGTTGCCACCGATGGAACAGTCGGCCCGGCTGGCCGGGTCCGGGGGGTAGTACAGGCCCTGCCGCTCGACGGCCTCCTGCAACCGGGCCGTCTTCACCCCGGGTTGCACCACCGTCACGAAATCGCGCGCGCTGATCTCCACGATCCGGTCCATGCCGGCCACCGAGAGGGCGATGCCGCCCTGCACCGGCACACAACCGCCGACGTAGCCGTGCCCGGCACCGCGTGGGGTCACCGGGATGCGGTGCGCGGTGGCAAAGGCGAGGATCCGGGAGACGGACTCCACCGACTTCGGCAACGCCACCGCCTCGGGCGGGTGCGAGGCGAACCACTTGTCGCCGGCATGCGCGGTCAGGGTCTCCGGGGTGAAGACCAGCTCGCCGGGCGGCAACCGCCGCGCCAGGCGACCGAGAAGGGACCGTCGCGTCACGCAGGAGATCGTGGGCGCGCCCTGCCGACGAGGAAACTCCGAAAACCGGGAGGCACCCCGGGCCGGCGCAGCATGTCCGGAGGCCGGATGCCCCGGCGGGCCGACAGCCGGCTACCGGGCCGGCAGTTCCTGGACCCGGATCCGTCGGTACTCCATCTGGCCCCGGTCGGCTTCCAACCCGATCGGCCCGGTCGCCGGCAGCTTGAGCGCGGCCTCGAGCACCTCGCCGTTGCAGGTGCAGTGGGCGACGTTGTTCGTCACCACCACCTCGATCCGGTTCCAGTCCTGCGGCTTGTACTTCTTGAGCTGCTTGTAGGGCCCGGCCACGAGGTAGTCGCGGCACTGCAACTGCGGCCCGCGCAGGAAGATCCCGCTGTCGGCGTTGGTCGAGGCCCGGAACTCCAGGCGCAGGATGAAGTCCTTGGGAAACTCCCGCTGGGTCCACAACTGACGCAGGTGCGGCCCCTTGGACGGCACGTAGTCGTTCACCACGATCTGCCCGTCCCGGGCCGTGTAGCGCCCGTCGCTCGACTCGGTCTTGCCGTCGAAGGTCTCCGAAGGCTGGTACTTCCAGCCGCTCAGGTCCTTGCCCGGCACCAGGGAGACGAATCCCGGCTCGGGTTGGAAGGTGTCGGCCGCGGCGGGCAGTGCCCCGAGGGCGAGCGCGGCACCGAGGAGGATCGAGGACAGAGAGACTCGCGTCATGGTTTCCCCACCCCAACAAGCCACCCGGCCGATGTCAACCGGTCGCGGCGTGCCGGCGGCGCGTTTGCCCTTCCTCCGACCGGCCGTTCGGCGCAAGGTTCGCACCCGTCATGGGCAACACGTTCGGACACCTCTTCCGCATCACCACCTGGGGCGAATCGCACGGCGGCGGCGTCGGGGTGGTCGTCGACGGCTGCCCTCCGCGACTGCCATTGACCGAGGCGGACATCCAGCCCGACCTGGACCGGCGCCGGCCGGGACAGTCCTCGATCGTCACCCCCCGGAAGGAGACCGACACGGTGAAGATCCTCTCCGGGACCTTCGAGGGCCTGACCCTCGGCACGCCGATCTCGATGTGGGTCAAGAACGAGGACTTCCGCTCCGAGGCCTACAACGAGATGGCCGAGAAGTTCCGCCCCTCCCACGCCGACTACACCTACCATGCCAAGTACGGCCACCGCGCCTGGCCCGGCGGTGGCCGCACCTCGGCACGCGAGACCATCGGCCGGGTGGCCGCCGGGGCGATCGCCAAGAAGCTCCTCCGGGAGTTCTGGGGGGTCGAGGTCCTCGCCTGCGTGACCCAGGTGCAGCACCTCAAGGCCGTGGTCGATCCTGAGACCGTCACGGCCGCCGCGATCGAGTCGAACATCCTGCGGTGCCCTGACGCAGAGGCCGCGCCGGCCATGATCCGCCTCATCGAGGAGCGGCGGGGCGAGGGCGACAGCGTGGGTGGGATCATCCTGGGCGTGGCCCGCCACGTGCCCGTGGGCTGGGGAGACCCCGTCTTCGACCGCCTCGAGGCCGACCTTGCCAAGGGCATGCTGTCGCTGCCGGCGACCAAGGGCTTCGAGATCGGCTCGGGTTTCGAGGGCGTGCTGCTCACCGGCCGGGAGCACAACGACCCGTTCCGCAACGTGGAGGGCCGGGTGGTGACGACGTCCAACCGCTCCGGCGGCATCCAGGGCGGCATCTCCAACGGCGCCACGATCCATTTCCGCGTGGCCTTCAAGCCGGTGGCGACGGTCATGCATCCGCAGGACACGGTGGACGTCCACCTGCAGGACACGACACTGCGCGGCCGCGGCCGCCACGATCCCTGCGTGCTGCCGCGCGCGGTTCCGCTCGTCGAGGCCATGACAGCCCTGACGCTCATCGACCACGCGCTCCGGCACCAGGCCCAGTGCGGGCACCCCGGGAGCCGGAACTCCTGAGTCCCCGGGAATCCGCTTCGCCTCGACAGGCACCGGAGCGTGGGGCGCCAAAAAAGACTGCCTCGGCGGCGGGACTCCGGTTGACTGGGCGCACGATGTCCCTCGCGCCGACGCCTCCGTGCCCCCTGCCCCACCGCCTGGCCGCCCTCTCCCGGGCGGCCGCCCTCGGTCTGATCGTCCTCGGGACGAGCCACAGCCTCCGTGGCGCCGACCCCAAGCCCAGCCCGAAGCCGTCGGGTCCGCAGGTCGACGGGGCCTTCCACAAGGTCATCCTCGACACCGACCGTGACCAGGACGGCGATGGCCAGCCCGAGGACACCGTCATCAACCCCATGGAGATCGCCCCCGCTCCCGACGGCCGGGTCTTCTTCATCGAGCGGGCCGGCCTGCTCAAGGTCTGGAACCCCAAGACCCGGGCCACCACGGTCGCCGGCACCCTCAAGGTCTACACCGAGCTCGAGGACGGCCTGCTGGGCATCGCCCTGGACCCCAAGTTCGCCCGGAACTCGTGGATCTACCTCTTCTATTCCGTGCCGGAAACGCCCGTCGACGCGAGCGGGCACAAGACCGGCGTGAACCGGGTTTCCCGGTTCACCCTGCGGGACGGAACCCTGGACCTCGCCAGCGAGAAGGTCCTGCTGAGCATCCCCACCCAGCGCGACCAATGCTGCCACTCGGCCGGCTCCCTGGCCTTCGACGCCGCCGGCAACCTCTACGCCGCCACGGGCGACAACACGCACCCCGGCGAGTCCGACGGCTACAGCCCGATCGACGAGCGGCCCGGACGTGAGCCCTGGAACGCGCAGAAATCGGCCTCCAACGCCAACGAGCTGCGCGGCAAGATCCTGCGCATCCACCCTGAGCCGGACGGAACGGCGACGATCCCGGCCGGCAACCTCTTTCCCAAGGGAACGCCCAAGACACGGCCCGAGATCTATGTCATGGGCAACCGCAACCCCTTCCGCATCAGCGTCGACCGGGCCACCGGGCACCTCTACTGGGGCGAGGTCGGCCCCGACGCCGGGGGCCCCAACGACAAGCGCGGACCCGCCGGGTTCGACGAGATCAACCAGGCCCGGGCCGCGGGCAACTTCGGCTGGCCCTACTTCGGCGGGGACAACCGGCCGTACCACCGCTACGACTTCGCCTCCCGGCAGAGCGGCGAGGCCTGGGATGCGGCGCACCCGGTGAACCCCTCGCGCCTCAACACCGGCCCGGCCGAACTGCCGCCGGCCCAGCCCGCCTTCCTCTGGTACCCCTACGGAGCCTCCACCCGCTTCCCCGCGGTGGGCAACGGCGGCCGAACCGCCTGCGCCGGGCCGGTCTACCGCTACGACGAGCGATCCACCTCGCCGAACCGCCTGCCGCGCGAGTACGACCGCACGCTGTTCATCTACGAGTGGTCGCGCAACTGGATCGTGGCCGTGCATCTCGACGAAGACCACCGCATCGCCAAGACCCCGGAAGGCCAACTGCGGATGGAGCGCTTCTGCCCGGGCATGACCTTCATGCGCCCGATGGACCTCGAGATCGGGCCCGATGGATGCCTCTACGTGCTGGAGAACGGATCGGCCTGGGTCGGCAACCGCGACACGCAGCTCGTCCGCATCGAGCATCGGCCCGCCGGAGGTCCAACCACCAGGCCCTGAACCCACCCGATTCCCGGCCCGATTCCCGGCCTGATTCCCGCCGCGGACCGATTTTTTCAAAAAACGTATTGCACGGACCCGCTCGGTTGGTAAGGTCCGCGCTCCCGTTTCCGTCGCTGCAGACGGAGGCGATAACCTTTCGGCATCGATGCCTACGATTAACCAGCTGGTCCGCAAGGGCCGCACCAAGATCAACTACAAGTCCAAGTCTCCGGCCTTGGAGAACGCCCCCTTCCGTCGCGGTGTCTGCCTCCAGGTCATGACCCGCACGCCCAAGAAGCCGAACTCGGCGATGCGAAAGGTCGCGAAGGTCCGCCTGACCAACGGGTACGAGGTGATCGCCTACATCCCCGACGAGGGCCACAACCTCCAGGAGCACTCGATCGTCCTGGTCCGCGGTGGCCGCGTGAAGGACCTTCCCGGTGTCCGCTACCACATCGTCCGCGGCACGCTCGACGCCGCCGGCGTCGAGAAACGTCGCGTCAGCCGCTCCAAGTACGGCGTCAAGCGCCCGAAGGCCGGCGCCGCCGCGAAGAAGAAATAACGCGTCGAAACCCAACGCGCCCGCTCCACCCTTTCCAACGATCCCCCTTCCACCGACTTCCGTATGTCCCGTCGCCGTCAAGCCATCAAGCGCTCCGTCATCGCGGATGCCAAGTACAACAGCGTCCTGGTCGGCCGCCTGGTGAACACCGTCATGCTCGGCGGCCAGAAGAACGTGGCCCGCCGCATCGTGTACGGCGCCATCGAGGCCCTGGCCGAGAAGACCCCGGGCGTCGATCCCCTGGAGA
>JAJTFN010000139.1 GCA_021298285.1 Verrucomicrobium sp. | reverse complement strand
TCGGCCAGGCCGACCCCGCGGACCCGTGGCCACCGGGCCCACGATGGGGGCAGGGCCATTCACCCTGCTGGATAAAATCACGGAAAACCGGCTTGCCAACCCCCCGGCCGCCCGAGTTTCATCGGCGCTCCTTGGTACGGCTGGGTAGCTCAGTTGGTAGAGCATGCGACTGAAAATCGCAGTGTCGGCGGTTCGATCCCGCCCCCAGCCACCATTCTTCCCTCCAAGGAGCCCATTCCAACGTCCTTGGCGACGTCCTCCGCCGTCCCTCCCCCGACGCCCCCTGACGTTTCCCCGCCCGGAAAACCGCCTCCGACGGGATTCCTTGTCCGGCACGGCATCGTTCCGTCCGTCCCCGCCTGGGGCGTGAGGTGGTCCCGGGGGACTTGAGGACCCGGGCCTCGGCCCTCAGTAGGGCGATTCCGGCGGAGGGCTCTGGCGCAGGAACTCCCGGACCACGGCCCCGTCGCGGGTCGCCGGTTGGCAGGCCTGCCCCGAACACAGGTAGGCCAGCGAGCGTTCCTCGTCGCCGGGCAGCGTGGTCGCGAACGGATCCACGGGCCCGTGGTTGCCCAGGATCACGCGGTGCGGCTCGAAGACCGAGTGGGCGTGGCTGAGCAGCGCCCGGGTGGACCCGCAGAGCCAATCCCCCACGATCACCACCCGCTTGGGTTCCTGGAGCGCGAAGTCCAGGGCGCACAGCAGGAACGGCACGACCTGGGGCGTCTGGTGCAGCTTCTGGGCGAAGAGCCGGAGGGTCTTCTCGGCGGCCTCGCGCCAATCCGGCCGCGCGCAGATGGCCGAGAGCCGCAGGAGGGCCAGGGCGGCCACGGCGTTGCCGGAGGGTTCGGCCCCGTCGTAGTCCTCCTTGAGGCGCACCAGCAGGTGGGGCGTCTCGGCGCCGCTCTGCCAGAACCCGCCGCCGACCGGGTCCTGGAAACGTTCAAGCATCGCCTCGGCCAACTCCACCGCGAAGGCCAGGTGGGCCGGGTCCAGCGCGGCCTCGTAGAGCTCGAGCGTGCCGGCCAGCAGGTGGGCGTAGGCGTCGAGCAGTTGCACCGAGTCGCGCTCCCCGTCGCGCCAGCGGTGGTGGAGGGTGCCGGGGCGTCGTGGCTGGTCCACGGAAGCCGGGACCGCCGGCTCCCACAACTGCTCCCGGAGGAAGGCCAGGTTGCGCTCGGCGAGGGTGCGGAACTCCTCGTCCCCGAGGATGGCATGGGCCCGGGCGAAGGCGCCCAGCATCATCCCGTTCCACGAGGCCAGCACCTTGTCGTCCCGGTGGGGTCGGACGCGACGTGCCCGGGCCTCCCTCAGGACCGCCAGGGCCTCGTCCAGCAGCGGACGGTCGGCCTCGGGCACCTCGGCCTGCGCCAGCGACAGCACGTTGAGGCCGGGCTCCGGTTTCGGGTCGCCCGGGTCGACGAAGTTTCCCTGGGGCGTGATGCCGAACCGCGCGACGGCCACGTTGAAGACCTCGGGACGCAGCAGGGCCGACAGCTCGGCATGGGTCCAGCAGTAGAACCTGCCCTCCTTGCCCTCGCTGTCGGCGTCCTCCGCCGAGAAGAAGCCCCCGTCGGGATGGGTCATGTCGTTGGCGACATAGCCGAGGATGTCCCGGGCCACCGCGGCATGGCGGGCGTCGCCAGAGACCAGGAAGGCCTCGAGGTAGAGCGCAGCCAGTTGGGCGTTGTCGCAGAGCATCTTCTCGAAGTGCGGCACCAGCCAGCGTTCGTCGACGCTGTAGCGGGCGAAGCCGCCGCCGAGGTGGTCGCGGATGCCGCCGGCGGCCATGCGGTCGCAGGTGTGCAGCACGGCCTGCATGGCCTCGGTGTCGCCGAAGCGCCGGGCGTAGCGCAGCAGATAGAGCGGCTGGCTGGGCCGGGGGAACTTCGGCGCCGTCCCGAACCCGCCGTTCACCGGGTCGAATTCACCGAGCAGGGTCTGGCCGCCGCCGTGCAGCTCGCGGGGGCCCGTCGGGAAGGCGTTGTCCGGATCGTGCACGACCATCTCCTGCAACCGGGAGCACAGATCGGTGGCCGAGGCCGTCAGGTCGTCCCTCCGGGTCTTCCACAGGTCGACGATGCGCTCGAGCAGCGTCCGGAAGGAAGGCCGGCCATGCCGTGGCTCCGGCGGGAAGTAGGTGCCGCCGTAGAAGGGTCGCAGGTCCGGCAGGAGGAAGACATTCAGCGGCCAGCCGCCGCCGCCGGTGGTCATCTGCACGAAGCTCATGTGGATCTTGTCCACGTCGGGCCGCTCCTCCCGGTCCACCTTCACGCACACGAAGTGCTCCCGCAGGTAGGCCCCGATGGACGGGTCCTGGAAGGTCTCGCGCTCCATGACATGGCACCAGTGGCAGGTGGAGTACCCGAGGCTCACGAGGATCGGCTTGTCCTCGGCGCGCGCCTTGGCGAAGGCCTCGTCGCCCCAGGGAAACCAGTCCACCGGGTTGCCCGCGTGCTGCAGCAGGTAGGGCGACTTCTCGGTGGCGAGGCGGTTGCGGGGTTCCGATGCGGAGCTCACAGGCCTGCGAGGATAGGCCGGTCGATCCCGGGAACAAGCCGGCAGCCCCCGAACTTGTGGCGGCCCGTGCGTCGGGCCGAGCCGGGGCGTCGGTGCCGGGTCCGCCCGAGTTCTTGAAAGGTTCCGGCCGCTGGGGCTTCCTTGGGAACTCATGGCGTCCGACCTCGATCCGTTCTACCGGGACACCCTGCACCGACTGATCCGGGAGGGGGTCATGGACCCGGCCGCCAGCATCCTCTGCGTCTGTGCCGGGGAACGCGACCACCTCACCCTGCGGGAGGCGGGGTTCCCCAACGTGACGCTCACCAACCTGGAGACCCGCTGGGAGCTGAAGGACCCGGGAACCCACCGGGTGGCCTATGGGGACGTCGAGGACCTGGCCTTTCCCGACAAGTCCTTCGATTTCGTCATCGCCCACAGCGGCCTGCACCACTGTGCCTCCCCGCACCGGGGCCTGCTGGAGATGCACCGGGTGGCCCGGAAAGGCCTGCTGGTCTTCGAGCCCCGGGATTCCTGGGTGTCCCGCCTGGGCGTCCGCCTCGGATTCGGCCAGGACTACGAGACGGCCGCCGTGGCGCTGAGCGCCGACCGGGTGAGTGGCGGCTGGCGCAATGGGCCGGTCCCCAACTACGTGTACCGATGGACCGAGCGGGAGATCGAGAAGGTCATCCGCAGCGCTACGCCCTGGATGATGTGCCAGTTCCGCTATTTCCACGCCACCCGGCCCCCGTCGGGGGCGGCGGGTCGGCGCAACCCGTGGATCCGGCTGGGCCTCCGGCTGGCCGTCCCGTTGGCGACCCTCCTGGGGCGGCTCCTTCCGTCGCAGACCAACTGCTTCGCCTTCCTGGTCACCCAGCCCCCGCCCGGCCAGGGCAGTCCGCCCTGGGTCCGCTGGACCGACGGGGTGCCGACGCTGGATCCCGAGTGGGCCCGGCGGGTGTACCTCCAGTGATCCCCGGACGGGACCGTTCCGGCCGGCGGGCGGTCGGCCTCGGCATGACGCCCCGCAAGAGCGGACCGAAAAGACGTTGAACGCCGGGGGTCCCCGGGGCTTTATTGGCGGCCATGGTTGCCGCACAGGAACAAGTCCAGAAAGCCCTCTTCGGGGTCTTCCTCATCGGAGCCCTGCTGTTGTTCGCGGTCCTCCTGGGATCGGTGCAGGTGCTTGCCCTGATGGGCTTCGTCGCCGTCCTCTGGGCGCTGACCCTGCCCCAGCACGGGACCCTCGCCCTCGTCCTCGGCTCGGTGATGATCAATTCCTCCATGCTGGTGCCCTTCGTCTCCGGGCGCCCGTTCTTCTGGGAGGCGAGCCTGATGCTCTCGGTCAGCGGCCTGCCCCTGATGTTCGCCATGCGGCGCAGCGCCCCGGACTTCGGCGAGCGGCTGCGGGAGTTCCGCTGGGCCTTCGTCGGGCTTGGGATGTTTTTCCTCGTCCTGGTTTCCCTCATCAAGGTGCGCGGATTCGGCCTGAACGTGCTCGGCCAGGGCCAGGTCGGGGGGCGCGCCTACGTCACGCAGTTCCTCGGGCTCCTGTTCCCGCTGCTCTACATGGCCGTCCCGACCACCCCGCAGATGCTGGTGCGGATCTACGTGGCGCACTGCCTCATGAGCTTCACCTTCCTGGTCTCGGACTTCACCCTGGCCGCCGGCAGCGGACCCCTCTGGGTTCTCCTCTCCTTCTTCGGCCTGTCCACCGACAGCCTCGCCTTCGAGGTCCAGTCGCTCGAGGGCGGCGTGCGACGCTTCCAGTCGGTGGCCTTCGTGTCCCGCGACCTCATCTACCTCATGCTCGTGCTCATCCCCGGCTCGAGGGCCCTGACGCTCGGCTCCATCAGCCGGGTGCTGATCATCCTCGGTCTCCTCGGTGGCAGCGCTCTGGGTGGCCACCGCATGTCGATGATCATCATCCCGTCGGTCATCCTGCTCTCGAGCATCGTCCAGAGGACCGTCTCGATGGCCAAGGTGGTCGTCTCGGCCGTCCTCCTCGGCCTGGCCCTGGTGGTCACCTACCAGACGGCGCGCCAGTTGCCGCACGCGGCCCAGCGCATGTTGTCGGTGCTCCCGGGCATCGAGATCGACCCCCTGGCCGGCCTCGACGCCGAGAACTCCTCCAGCGGCCGCGCGTCCATGCGGCGCATCGCCTTCGACATCGCCCCCAACTTCCTGTGGGTCGGCCGGGGCCTGGGATTCGTCCCGGATGTCGGCCACCTGTACACCCACAGCGAGATCGACCAGTACGGCATCCTGGAGCAGAGCTTGGATCAGGGCATCTTCTACGCAGGCATCCCGAGCCTGCTGGTGAACCTCGGCCTGCCGGGCCTGCTGGGCGTGATGACCTTCCTGGGGGCGGTGTCCGTGGTCGCCATCCGCAACCTGAAGTCCATCCACCGGCTGGGGTGCGAGACGTCCTTCGACCGCCTGACCTGCCATGTCAGCTCGTTGTGGGTGGTCCAGTTGGTCACCTTCATGAGCACCACGGGCGAGGCGGGCTTCTTCATGCAGACCTTCGGCCTCCTGTCCGGTCTGGTCCTCATCACCCATTGGCACCGCACGCGGACGCTGTCCTTGGATGTGCCGGCGGCCAAGACGGTGTTCCGGCTCGCCTCGAAGCAGGCCGCGCAGCCCGAGACGGCTCCCGCGAGCCCGACGGCGTCCTGAGGTCCGGTCCATGCCCCCTGTGCCCAGTCCGGAAGCCCGGGGCCCCCGGATCCCGGGGAGCCCAAGCCCAGGCGTCGTCCCGGTGCTGCATCTGGTCGGTTCGACGCAGGACGACGGCGGCATCCTCACCGTGCTCCGGCACGCCCGGGATCCGGAGGGACGGTTCCGTCACGCCGTGGTGGTCCACCAGGGCTTCGAGTCGCGCCGCCAGCCTCCCCTGGAGTTGCGCCACAGCCGATGGCTCCTGGCCGAGTCCCCGAGGCATCTGGGACTCTTCGCCCGGGCCTTCGCGGTGGTGCTGGAGACGCGGCGCCGGTGTCGCGACGAATCCTGGGGCATCCTGCACGCGCACAGCCGGGGCGGGTTCGCCGCCGCCGTGCTGATGGCCCTCCTCCCCGGCGGGGTGCCCATCGTCTTCACCAACCATGCCTTCGCCCGCCGCACGGCCATGTATCGGTGGGGGGCGGCGCGCCGACGGATGGCCACCGTGGTCCTCAACCCGGCGATGGCCGCGCATTACGGACTGACCCCCGAGCCGGGGCGCGTGGAGATCATCCCCGATTGCTGCTCGGACACCTTCTTCGAGGGGCCGCTGACGACCCGTCAGGGGCCGCGCGGGCGGCTGGCGCTGGTCGGGGTGGGCAACCTGGTCCGCTGGAAGAAGTGGAACCTGGTCCTCGATGCGCTTGGCCGCCTTCCGGTGCCGCTCCGACAGCGGGTGCACTTCACGCTCTGGGGGCCGACGCCGGCCGACGCCGACTCGCAGGCCTTCGCCCGGGAACTCAGGGCGCAGGTGGGCGCGCTCGGCCTGGCCCCGTACGTGCGCATCGCCGGCCCGACCGACCGGGTCCGGGAGGCGGTCGAGGCGGCCGACGTGTTCATCATCCCCTCGACCGACGAGCCGTGCTCGGTGGCCCTCACCGAGGCGCTGGCCCTGGGCAGGCCCTCGATCGCCTCGGCCAGCGGCGGGTCGGTGGACATTCTTCGGACGGGATTCAACGGGCGGCTCTTCCGGCCGGATGACCCCGAGGACCTGGCCCGCCAGATCGCCGGCATGATCGCGGGCGACGGGGCCACCGCCACGCCGGAGCAGATCCGCGACAGCGTCCGGCACCATGCGGCCTCCGTGGCCTGGGCGAAGTACCATGCGTTGTACCGGCGCTTGCTCGGCGCTGGCCCGGCGGTCCAGCCTCGCTCCCCAGCGTGAGCGCCACCCTCTACGACTTCCTGCCCCGGCTCGAGGCCCCGACCGACGACCTGTTGCTCGACCGGTTCCTCGACTTCGCCCGGGCCCGGGGTGTGGAACTCTACCCCGCCCAGGAGGAGGCCATCCTCGAACTCTACGCCGGGAAGAACGTCATCCTCAACACGCCCACCGGCTCCGGCAAATCGCTGGTGGCCTCGGCGCTGCACTTCCGCGCCCTGGCCCAGGGACGCCGGTCGGTCTACACCTGCCCCATCAAGGCGCTGGTCAACGAGAAGTGGCTGTCGCTTTGTCGCGAATTCGGGCCCGACAACGTCGGCCTGAGCACCGGCGACGCCACGATCAACCGCGACGCGCCCATCCTGTGCTGCACGGCGGAGATCCTGGCCAACATCGCCCTGCGCGACGGTCCGGCCGCCGCCGTCCGCGACGTCGTGGTCGACGAGTTCCACTACTACTCCGACCGCGACCGTGGCGTGGCTTGGCAGGTGCCGTTGCTGACCTTGTCCAACGCCCGTTTCCTGCTGATGTCGGCGACCCTGGGCGACACCGGGTTCTTCGAGGAAGGCATGACCCGGCTCAACGGGCTGCCCAGCGTCACCGTCAAGTCGGCGACCCGGCCGGTGCCGCTGGAGTTCAGCTACGCCGAGACGCCCCTGTCGCAGACCGTCGAGGGCCTCCTGGCCGACGGCAAGGGGCCGGTCTACGTGGTGCACTTCACCCAGGCCGACGCCGCCGACAGCGCCCAGGATTTCACCAGCCTCGCCACGGCCACCCGGGAGGAGAAGGCGGCGATCGCCACGGCGCTCGAAGGCGTCAAGTTCGCCAGTCCCTACGGCCCGGACCTCAAGCGGTGGCTCCGCTCGGGCATCGGCCTGCACCATGCCGGCCTGCTGCCGCGCTACCGGATCCTCGTCGAGCAGCTGGCCCAGCGCGGCCTGCTCAAGGTGATCTGCGGCACCGACACGCTGGGCGTGGGCATCAACGTGCCCATCCGCACGGTGCTTTTCACGCGGCTGTGCAAGTACGGCGGCGACAAGACGGCCATCCTCAGCGTGCGCGACTTCCACCAGATCGCCGGCCGGGCCGGCCGCAAGGGCTTCGACGCGGTGGGCTGGGTGGTCGCGCAGGCCCCGGAGCACGTGGTCGAGAACCTCAAGCTCGAGGAGAAATCCCGGCGCGACGGCAAGAAGTTCGTCAAGCGCCAGGCCCCCGACAAGAACTACGCCCATTGGGACCGGCAGACCTTCCAGCGGCTCATCGAGGGGTGCCATGACGGGCCCACCCAGAGGAAGGCCCACGCGAGGCGTGCCTGGCAGCTTTTCCGGGCCCTGGTCGACCGGGGCATCGTGACCCTGCCGGCCAAGGGTGAGCCCAAGCGGGTGCGGGTGAACGTCGAGCTGCCCGAGGACTTCTCGATGAACCAGACGCTGTCGCTGTACCTGCTCGACACGCTGCCGCTGCTCGACCGCCAGTCGCCCGAGTACGCCCTCGACGCGCTCACCCTCGTCGAGTCGATCCTCGAGGATCCGGACCTGATCCTGCGCCGGCAGCTCGATCGCCTGAAGGGCGAGAAGGTGGCCGAGCTCAAGGCCCAGGGCATGGAGTACGACCAGCGCATGGAGGAACTCGAGAAGCTCGAGTACCCCAAGCCCTGCCGGGAGTTCGTGTACTCGACCTTCAACGCCTTCGCCGAGAAGCACCCCTGGGTGGGCCGGGAGAACATCCGGCCCAAGTCGATCGCGCGCGAGATGTTCGAGCAGTACCAGTCGTTCTCCGACTACATCAAGGCCTACGAGCTGCAGCGCATCGAGGGCCTGCTGCTCAGGCACCTGACCTCGGTCTACAAGGTCCTCCGCCAGACCGTTCCCGAGGCGGCCAAGGACGACACCCTGCGCGAGATGGAGGCCTACCTCGCCACGCTGCTCAAGCAGGTCGACTCCAGCCTGGTCGAGGAGTGGGAGCGCCTGAAGAACCCGTCGGCCGCCCCGCGCGAGGCGACGCCCGAGGCCAAGCCGCCGGGGGCCGAGGAGGCCGCGCGCGACATCACCCGCGACGCCCGTCAGTTCACCGCGCTGGTCCGTGCCCGGGTCCTGCCCTGGATCCGGTGCCTGGCACTCGACCAGTACGACGAGGCGGTGAGCCTCCTGGACCCCGGGGCAGGGGAGGGCACGGGAACGGAGACCGGCGCTTCCGGGTGGACCGCGGCCTCGCTGCGGGCGGCGCTGGACCCCTATTTCGAGGAGCACGAGCGGATCCGGCTCGATCCCGAGGCCCGCAATGTCCGGCACACCCACGTGAAGCCCTCCGAGGACCGCAGGACCTGGCGGGTGATGCAGGTGCTGGTGGACCCCGAGGAGCACAACGACTGGCAGGCCGAGTTCGAGGTGGACCTCGCGGCCAGCCGGGCGGCCGGGGCCCCGGTGATCCGCCTGGTGGGCCTTGGGCCGATCGGGGCCTGAGCGGTGGTCTCCGGCGAGCCCGGAGAAGCCGGGGCGGGCGGGGAACGGCACGGACCTAGCCCGCCGCGGTGGGCAGCGAGAACTCCGCCTCCTCCTCGGCGGTGGCGCTCTCCTCGTCGGTCTCGAGCGGGGCGAAGCGCTCGCTGTTGAAACCCAGTTCGCCATTCAGGCCGGTCTTCAGCGCCGGGTCCCGGGGGTTCAGGATCTCCTCGAGCAGCAACCCGATCTCACCGTCCTTCTTGCCCGACTCGTGCCGGTAGTAGTTGCCCCGGCCGATGTACATGCCACGGACGGTGTACACGCGGTCTTTCCGGGGCAGTTCCGCGAAGAGCACGGCGGCCTCCGGGGGGAAGTCGTCGTTGATGCACACCACCTTCTGGCCTTTGGAGAACATACAGATCGTCTGGGAGGCCGATTGTGTCGTGGCCGCGGCGCGGGTCAATGCCCGGTCCCACGCCCCGGCGGCGCCCGTTCCAGCACAGGTCCGCCACAGAAACCGGGAGAAATCCATTGCCAGCTGGCCGTCGATTGCCCATGTTCCCCGCCTCGTTTGGTTCGGGGCGTAGCGTAGCCTGGTAGCGCGCTTGTTTCGGGTACAAGAGGTCGTGAGTTCGAATCTCACCGCCCCGACCATCGATCCGTTCCGGGTTCGTCTGCCGGAGCGGTTTCACGGGAAGCCCGGGATTCCGATCCTGGTCCTCCGGTGACCTCACCAGACCGGCCGGGCAACCGGATCGAGCCTGACAGACATGCGCACGTGGCGGAATTGGCAGACGCGCTACTTTGAGGTGGTAGTGCCGTAAGGCGTGCAGGTTCAAGTCCTGCCGTGCGCACCACTCCGCTCGGGAAACCGTCCGAATCGGACGGCCCACCCCCGGGCCGATCTTCTCTGGACCTATCCTCCCCGGATCGGTCTTTCCTGCATCCACGACGAATTCAAGACGACTCGCACCCTGACTCGCCCTGATCCACACCGTTTCGCCTGATCTTGCCGAAGGCCATTGCCTCGACCGGCCGGCAGGGCAGAGTCGCGCCCGTGGAAGCGCCGCCGGCCCCGCCATCCCCCCGCCGATCCCGGTGGTTTCCGTGGCTGTATTGGCTCAGCTGGACCCTCGTGGGGCTGGCCTTCGCAGGGCAGCACTACCTCAAGGCCGCCTCGTTCGGCGAGGGGGTGTCGTGGGCCGTGGCCCTGCAGGGTGCGCTGGCCGACTGGTACGTCTTCGCCGCGCTGGCCTTCCCGGCCTTCCGGTTGGCCCGCCGCTTCCCGCTCGGGGGCGCCCACTGGCAGTTGCGCTTGGCCCTGCACGGGCTCGGCGGCGTGGTGTTCTCGCTGGTGTGGATCCTCGTGCGCGCCGGCGTCGGCGAGCTGCTCTTTCCCGGGCACCGGTCCGAGAAGCCCCTGCACGAGCTCATCCGCTACGTCCTGGTGGCCACCTTCTTCTTCAACATGCTGGTCTACTGGGTGGTGGTGACGGTCGCCCACACCGTGGCCTACGCCGACAGCCTGAGGGAACGCGAGCGCCGGCTGGTGGAACTGGAGGGCCGGCTCAGCTCGGCCCGTCTCATGGCCCTGCAGATGCAGTTGAACCCGCACTTCCTGTTCAACGCGCTCAACGGCATCGGCACGCTGATGTTCCGCGACGTGGACGCCGCCGACGCCATGCTCATGCGGTTGGCCGAGCTGTTGCGCCACGCCCTCGACCGATCGGGCCGCCAGTTGGTCACGCTGCGCGAGGAGCTGTCCTTCCTCGACCGCTACCTGACCCTCGAGCAGATGCGCTTCGGCGAGCGCCTGACCGTCGAGCGCGAGATCGACGAGGGACTGCTCGACGCGCAGGTGCCCAACCTGATCCTCCAGCCGCTGGTCGAGAACGCCATCAAGCATGGCATCGAACCGAGGGTGGCCCCCGGCCGGATCGTCCTGCGCGCCGCCTCGCCGGCTCCCGGGCGCCTGCGCCTGGAGGTCGAGGACAACGGGCGCGGCCTGCCGCCCGACCGGGGCCCCGGGTCCGGCGTCGGCACCTCGAACACCGTGGCGCGCCTGGCGCAGCTCTACCGGTCCGACGGGGGCTTCCGCCTCGAGCCTGTCCCCACCGGTGGGGTCCGGGCCGTGGTCGATTTGCCGCTGCGCCGTTGAGGGGCCCGGATCGCCTGCCCCCGAAGGCTCGACAGATCGCATTCCCTTGGCAGCTTAGGCCCATGCCCCCGATCCGAACCATCGTGGTCGACGACGAGCCCCTGGCCAGGGAGCGGTTGAGGACGTGGTTTGCCCGCGAGGCGGACTTCTCCGTCGTCGGCGAATGCTCCCAGGGCGAGGAGGCGGTCGAGGTGCTCCGGCGGGAACGCCCCGACCTGGTGTTCTTGGATGTCCAGATGCCCGGCCTGACCGGCGTTCAGGTGCTCGAGGCGCTCGGCCAGGATGCCCCGCCGGCCGTGGTCTTCGTGACCGCGCATGAGCACTTCGCCGTGGATGCCTTCGAGGTGCAGGCGGTGGATTACCTGCTCAAGCCGGTGTCCCGCGAGCGCTTCAAGACGGCCCTCGAGCGGGTCGCCAAGCGGCTGGCCGGCCCGGGCCCGGGAGCGACCGCCGGCCCGGCCCCGGCCGATCCCAAGCTGCCGGAACGCCTGTCGGTCAAACACAACGGGCGCATCATCTTCGTGCCGGTGGCCGACATCGACTGGGTCGGAAGCGCCGACAACTACGTCGAGCTGCACGTCGGCGCCCAGACCTTCCTGCTCCGTGAGACCATGACCGCCATCACCCAGCGGTTGCCTGCCGACCGGTTCGTGCGCATCAGCCGCACGGCCATCGTCCAGGTCGGCCGGGTTCGTCATTTGGAGCCGCTCTTCCACGGCGAGTATTCGGTCGAGCTGATGTCCGGGGCCAAGCTCACCCTCAGCCGCAGCCACCGCGACCAGTTGCCGCGCCTCGGCGTCCGCACCTGAGTTCCCGGGGCCGCAAAGTCGCCCCGGCCCACCGTCGCCCCCGGGCATCGCGCCCGATCCGCTCGATCCGCTCGATCCGCTCGATCCGCTC
>JAJTFN010000138.1:9491-22816 GCA_021298285.1 Verrucomicrobium sp. | reverse complement strand
CCTTCGAGAGGGAATACACCCGATCGCCGTCCACCGTCGGGGTGCCCGAGGTGCCACCCTCGTAATAGTGGTCGGCCAACTTCTCGGGATAGCTGTGCCGCCAGAGTTCCTTGCCGCTGGTGGCATCGATGGCCACGACGCTGTCGATGCCGTCCTGTTTCTGGCCGTTGTGGCCCATGGTGAACAGGCGGCCCTGGACCACGGTCATGGAGGAGAATCCGACCCCCACCTCGGCCTTCCAGACCTGCCGTGGCTGGCCTCCCGGCCAGGTTCCGAGCCAGCGGGTCTCGGGCGAGATGCCTGTCCCATCAGGTCCCCGGAATCGGGGCCAGTCCGATGCGGCGGCGGCAGGAGCCAACAGGGCGGGAAGGGCGAAGGGAAGGAACCGGCGAAGCATGGATGGGACCTTAGGACGGCGTGAGGAATCGTCAACGGACAGGGAATGCGTGGCCTGTCCCTGGAGCGACCGGCACCCCGACGTCGGGTCGGGGCGCCGGTCTTGACCCGGATGGGCGGCCCGGATCCGCTGCGGATCGGCCGCCCGCCGGGCAGGGGTGGATCAGACCACCATCTTGAACCACTTGGCATCTCCCGGCACCGCGACCGGGTAGAAGCCGTTGGCATCGGCCTTCGACTTGCACTCGGAATCCCAGCGCAGGTTCTCGAAGTCGTTGGGAGCCAGGTTGACGTTGGAGTTGAGGGCCTGCTCCCAGGTGATGGTCTTGCCGGTGTAGGTCGACATGCGGCCCATGATCGAGGTCAGCGACGACTTGGCCCCGTTGAACGCCTCGTTGTACTCGGTGTTGTTCCGGATGGCGGCGAAGAGGTCGTCGTGCTCCTGCTGGTAGGGGTCGACCTGCTTCTCGGAGCGGTGGCGCCAGGCGCTGCCGCCCCCCGAGGGGGCGATGGAGTGGCCGCTGATGTTGCAGAAGCCCTTGGAGCCGACGCACTGCTCGGAGACGTTGCTGTCGGCGCCGCGGATGTGGCGGCATTGGCTCAGCAGCGTCGTGCCGTCGGCGTAGGTGTACTCGACGGCGTGGTGGTCGAAGATCTCGCCGTATTCCTTCTGGATGCGCACCTGGCGGCCGCCCATGCCGTGGGCCTTGACCGGATAGGCGTTCTTGACCCAGTTGGCCACGTCGAGGTTGTGGATGTGCTGCTCGGTGATGTGGTCGCCGCAGAGCCAGTTGAAGTAGTACCAGTTGCGCAGCTGGTACTCGAGCTCGGTCTGGCCATCCTTGCGGGGATTGACCCAGACGCCGCCGTCGTTCCAGTAGGCGCGGACCAGGTAGATGTCGCCCAGGGCGCCGTCATGGAGCCGTTTCATCGTCTCCAGGTAGCCGGGTTGGTGATGGCGCTGCAGGCCGACGCCAACCTTGAGGTTCTTCTTCTTGGCCTCTTCGGCGGCGGCGAGGACCCGGCGGACACCGGGGCCGTCGACGGCCACGGGCTTCTCCATGAACACGTGCTTGCCCTGCCGGACGGCCTCCTCGAAGTGCTGCGGGCGGAAGCCCGGGGGCGTGGCCAGGATGACCACGTCGGCGAGGGCGATGGCCTTCTTGTAGCCGTCGAGGCCGACGAACTGGCGGTCGGCCGGCACATCGACCTTGGCGCCCTGCGAGGACTTGAGGTTGTTGAGCGCGCCGTTGAGGCGGTCCTGGAACGCATCGGCCACGGCCACGAGCTTCACGCCCGGAACGTTGAGGGCCTGGTTGGCCGCGCCGGAGCCGCGACCGCCGCAGCCGATCAGGGCGATCTTGATCTCGGAGCTGGCGGCCGCGAAGGCCATGCGCTCGATGGCAAGGCCGCCGATCATCGCACCGCCGAGGGCGGTGCCGGAGGTGGAGAGGAAGCCGCGCCGGGTGAGGACCGAGGCGCTGGCGGAGGGAATGATTTGGCTCATGGGATGGAAACGTTCCGGGAAGCCCGACGCCTCCGCCCGGCCGGGCATTCACGGCCACGGATCAGGACGAGTGCGGGTGGGCGATTCACCGGTGGGTCTGCCAAAAACGCTACCCCCCGCCGCCCGGGTGGATCAACCGGAAGTTTGCGCCGGGTCGGCCTTGGCCGCCGCAGATTTCCGGAATCGGCGGGTGACGACGGCCAGCACGTCCGACGCCTCGCGCAGTCCGAGGAAGGTCGCGACGGCAAAGTACCCGGCGGCAGCCAGTCCCATGGGCACGAAAGTGGCCCCGAGGCGAACGGCCAGCCCGGTCCGGCCGAGCCAGCGCTCCCAGGCCCAGAGCGTCGTCGCCGCGATCAGTGCCGCGGCGAGCGCCGACAGGAGCATCGGCCTCAGGGGTGCGACGAGGGCGGCGAGGTCGAACTTCGGCTGCTTGCGCTTGAGGGCGTAGAACAGGAAGAAACACTGCGCCGAGGAGCTGACCGAGTTGGCGATGGCCAGCCCTGCCTTCGGCATCAGGCTCACCGAGACGAAGGCCGCCACGAGGTTGGTGACGATGGCCGCGAGGCTGATCCGCATCGGCGTGTGGGTGTCCCCGAGGGCGTAGAAGGCCCGGGCGAGGATGTTGTTGAGCGAGAAGGCCAGGAGGCTCGGGCTCAGGCACAGCATCATGAGGCTCACCTGCGAGGTTGATCCCGGGCCGAATTCGCCCCGCTCGAAGAGGAGGCGCACGATGGGTTCCGAAAGGCTCAGCAACATCGCCAGCGGCAGCAGGGTCAGGAAGACGAGCTGCCGGAGGCCCTCGGCCAGGGTCCGGCGGAACTCGGGGTAGTTGCGGTCGGCGGCGAGGGTGCTCAGTTCGGTGAGGAGGACGGTCGCCAGCGAGATGCCGACCACGCCCTGCGGAAGCTCCATCAGGCGGACGGCGTAGTTGAACGACGAGATGATCTCCCGGCCGTGCGTGTAGGCGAAGGCCTGGCACAGCACGGTGTTGACCTGAAAGGCCGCCACCCCCAGCACGGAGGGCCCCATCCGACGGGCGATCTCGCGGACTGCGGGCTCCTTCCACGGGTTCAGCCAGCGGAACCGGAATCCCTCGGCCAGGAGCGAGGGCACCTGGAATCCCGCCTGGGCCAGGCCGGCCACCACCACGCCGATGGCCAGCGCGAAGACCTGGTCGCGCAGCTCGACGCCGAACCGGGGAGCCAGCCACCAGACCGCCACCAGCATGGCCACGTTGAGCATGGTCGCCCCGAGGGCGGGCAGGAAGAAGTGGTTGCGCGCATTGAGCATGCCGATGAACCCGGCCGCCACGCACACCATCGGCAGGTAGGGCAGCATCCAGCGCATCAGCCGGAACATCAGCTCGGTGTCCGCGTGGATTCTCGAAAAGGCGATGAGCAGGCTCACCACGACCAGCAGCACGGCACAGACGACCGAGCAGGCCAGGAGCACCGCCCAGGTCGCCGCCAGGCCGACCCTCCAGGCGGCGGCGACCCCCTCCCGGCGCTCGGTTTCCTTGAAGACCGGGATGAAGGCCGACGAGAGGGCTCCCTCTCCCAGAAGCCGGCGGAAGAGGTTGGGAATCTGGAAGGCCAGGAAGAAGGCGTCAGCCACCGGCCCGGTGCCCATGAACGCCGCGTAGGCGGACTCCCGGACGAAGCCCAGGATTCGGCTCAGCAGCGTGGCGGCGCCTGCGGCACCGGACGAGGACAACCAACGTGACATCGGTTCCAGAGCATCCGACACCGTCCGGTGCGACCCAAGGCAAAAGCTTCGCACGACGCCGGGCGCGCGGCAGTCCTGACGTGGGGGGCTCGGTTCGTCACGGCGACCGGTGGCGTGCGACCGTGGCGCAGGCCGCGACCGCCGACCGTCTTGCCTTCCGGGTCCCGACGGGTGCAGGATCAACGCCCATGCCAACCGTCCAGGTTCCACTGGGGAACCGTTCCTATGAAATCCAAGTCGGCACCCGTCTCGTCGCGACCCTCGGCGAGCGTTGCCGGCGCCTGAAGATCGGGACGCGGTGTGCCGTGATCACCGACACCAACGTCGGCAAGCATTACGGCGAGGCGGCGATCAAGTCGCTCAAGGTGGCCGGGTTCACCCCGACCCTCATCACGGTGGAGGCCGGCGAGTCGGCCAAGAGCCTGGCGACGGTGCAGAAGTGCTACGACCAGCTCGCCGCCCACCGCATCGAGCGCAAGAGCTTCATCGTGGCCCTCGGCGGTGGCGTGGTGGGGGATCTGGCCGGTTTCGTCGCGGCCACCTACCTGCGCGGGGTGGCCTTTGTGCAGGTGCCGACCTCGCTGCTGGCCCAGGTGGACAGCTCGGTGGGCGGCAAGGTGGGCGTCAATCTCAAGGCGGGAAAGAACCTCGTCGGCGCCTTCCACCAGCCGCGGCTGGTGCTGTGTGACCTCGACACCCTCGCCACGCTGCCCGAGCGGGAGTTCCGGTCCGGCATCGCCGAGATCGTGAAGTACGGGGTGATCCAGGACGCCGCCCTGTTCCAGCGTCTCGAGAAACAGCTGGATGCGATCCTCGCCCGGTCCGCACCCACCCTGTCGGCCATCATCGCCCGGTGCTGCGCGATCAAGGCCGAGATCGTCTCGCAGGACGAGACCGAGACCGGCCTGCGAGCCACGCTCAATTTCGGCCACACGATCGGCCATGCCATCGAGAACTCGTCCGGCTACGGCAAGTTCCTCCACGGTGAGGCCATCAGCATCGGGCAGGTCGCCGCGGCCCATCTCTCGGCCCGCCGCACCGGGCTACCGGCCGCCGATGTCCAGCGCCTTCGGACCCTGTTCGAGCGCATCGGGCTTCCGACGGCGATCAAGCTCGCCGAGGACAAGCGCGACAAGCTCTTCTCGGCCATGCGCCTCGACAAGAAGGTCAGCGCCGGTGAGATCCACTTCGTCCTGGCCGAGCGGATCGGCAAGGTCGTCTGGGGACAGCGGGTCCCCGATGCCGAGGTCAACTGGGCCCTCGACCAGGTGAAGGGCTGAGGCGGGCAGCTGGAGATCGACCCGAGGGTCGACTCCAGGGCAGGGGTCGTCGGCCCGCCCACGGACCCGATCCTCGGCCTGCGCTCAGAGAGCGGCGATGTTCGCCATGATGGAGTCGGCGATTTCCTGGTAGATCGCCTTGAGGCGTTCCTTGTCGCAGGTCCTGGCCTCCGCCCGCAGCGCCTCGAAGTCCAGGGGGGCGCCGACGACCACCCGGAATCGCCCGGGTCCCGGGAAGCGGCGGTGCCGTCCCCAGGCCTCGAAGGTGCCATGCAGGCGGATGGGGATCACCGGGGCACCCGACTTGATCACCGTCAGGCCGATGCCGGATCGGGCGGGCTTCAGGCGCCCATCGGCCGAACGGGTACCCTCCGGGAAGAGCAGGATCGCCGACCCGGCCTGCAACCGGTCGAGGATGGCCTTGAGGCCGGCGCCTCCTCCCCCCTCGCGATTCACGGGCACGGCGTTGAGCCGCCGGATGTACCACCCGAGCAGCGGGATCTGGAAGAGGGTGTCGCGCGCCAGGAAGCAGACGGCCCGTGGCACCGAACCGCCGATGAGTGGGGGGTCGGCCAGGCTGGCGTGGTTCGACGCCAGGATGACCGGGCCGATGCGGGGAATGCGTTCCACGTGCTCGATGCGGGTCCGGTAGATGCAGCGGGCCGCCAGGCGGGACGCCCACCACGCCGTGCGGTAGGTCCAGGTCATGCGGGCAGCCCGCGCGAGCGATCCGTCCGGATCCTGCAGGGGAGAGCTCGTGGGATTCATCGTCGGGTCCGGTCGGGAGGCGGGGCGGTTCACTCGAGCAGGACCTTCAGCCCGTCATGGGCCAGGGAAACGCCCGGGGGCAGTTCGCCCTGGTCCCGGTCGTGGTCGTAGTGGTGGGTCAGGTGGGTCAGGAAGGTCTGGTCGGCTCCGATGCGGCGCGCCGTCGCCAGCGCCTCGTCCAGGCACATGTGCGTGGGGTGCGGCTCCGGGCGCAGCGCATCCAGCACCGCCACCTGGGCTTGCTGTGCCCCCTCGATGGCCTCCGGGGTCACCTCTTTGCAGTCGCAGTAATAGGCCAGACGGCGGATGCCGGCCTGCTCGAACACCAGGCCGGTGGTCGTGATCCGGCCGTGCGGCAGTTGAAACGGCGTGATGCGGAGGTCCCCGATCTCGAACGGACCGTCGATGACCCGGGGCAGGGGATGGAAGTAACTGAAGGGAATGGGATGTCCGCCGAAGGCGTAGTCGAACACCCGGCGCAGGGATCGGAAGGTCTCCTCGGTCGCATGCACCGGCAATGGGCCTTGGCGCAGGTCGCACACCCGCCGGCAATCGTCCATGCCCATGATGTGGTCGGCGTGGGCATGGGTGATGATCACGGCGTCCAGATACCCCAGCCGCTCCCGCAGCATCTGGGTCCGGAAATCAGGCGTCGTGTCGATCACCACCCGGGCCGACGGGGTCTCGACATAGATCGACGCGCGCAGCCGATGATTCCGCGGGTTGGCAAGGAACGCCTCGGGGTAGTCCTTGCCGATGAGGGGAACCCCTTGCGAGGTGCCCGTTCCCAGGAAACGGAAGGCAAACGACATGGGCCAAGACTGGGAGGGCAGCCCTCGGGCTGTCAAAGGTGGCGAATCCGACGACGAGGGTGGTGCGGATTCAAGTTGGTCCCGGATCCGTCGATGGGAACCTTGTATGTCTTCGCGTCCTTCGGGTCGGAGCCGGTGGCCGGCTGCCGTCATGCTGTGGGTCTTCCTCGCGGCCACGGCGGCGGTGCAGGCGCAGGTGCGCAACCGGTCGCTGGTCGCCTGGGGCGACGGGTTCCTCGGGCTCAACCGCGTCCCCGATCTGCCGGCGGGCGTCACGGCCAACGATGTCGATTCGGTCGTCGCCGGTGATCTGGTGTCCGGGGTCGTCCTGCGCGACGGCATCCTGGTGGCCGGCACCAACTACGCCGGGAGCCGACTCCTGCTCCGTGGGCCGGCCCTCCTGACCGGCGGACCCGACGGCGTCGTCCAGTATGGCCCGGGATCGCTGGACCACACCGACCGCACCTCGTGGAACGTGGCGTTGCGCGACGCCGCCGGGCGGTTGGTCGCCGACCGCGTCGACTTCGGAAACCTCTTCGGCGCCTTGATCCGGCGCCCGACCAACGCGCCGGCGCCGATCCTGTCCGGGCGGTTCAAGGACCAGTACCCGGGCGATTTGGCCTTCTTCGGGGACCGGCTCTCCGCAGGGCTGCCCGCCACCGATTCGGACCCGCTCGGCGGCTTCGTGGCGGTCTCGGTGAGCACCACGCATGTGCTGGCGCTGAGACCTGACGGCACGGTGGCCGCCTTCGGCGGTGACAACCTCTTCGGCGAACGCCTCGTGCCCTCGGGCGTCACCGGCGCGGTGGGCGTGGTTGCCGGCGAATTCTTCAGTGCGGCGCTCCTGTCCAATGGCCAGGTGGTGGTCTGGGGTTCCGACGCTTCCGGTGTGGTCACGGTGCCTTCCAACGCGACCAATGTCGTGGCCCTGCGGGCCGGCTCGGCGCACCTCGTGGCGCTGCGGGGCGACGGGTCTGTGGTGTCCTGGGGCAATCCCGCGGACGGTCGGACCGCCGTGCCCTCGGGCCTGTCCAAGGTGGTGAAGATCGCCGCCGGTCGGGCCCACACCCTTGCCCTGAAGGACGACGGGACCGTCGTCGCCTGGGGCCAGAACGCCTCGGGCCAGACCACGATCCCGGCGGGCCTGGTCAACGTGGTCGACATCGCCGCCGGATCCCACCACAACCTGGTCCTGGTCTCGAGGGAACGGCCGGTGCTCGATGCCATCGCGGTCCGCGAGACCTCCGCCTCCGGCGTGCGCGACTTCGATCCGGCCATCCACTTCACGGACCGGGGTCGGACGATGACGTTCCGGGCCGCTCTCCAGAACGGGGCGCCGCCGGTGACCCGGCGGGATTCCGCATCGACGTCGAGGCGATCAATGCCTTCGGCGGGGATCTCCGGTCGGTGATGATCCGCATCGCCGATTCACCCACGGAGGTCTCGGTGGCGGCGGCGTCGTTCCGGTCGGTGCCGACGCCATTGCTGACGCCCCTCGGCCAAAACGATGCCGAAACCTTCCTCGCCGCGGCCAATCCCACGCTGAACCTGGCGTTCTCGGTCCAGGCCAAGGGCGATCCCATCCCGCTGGTCACCGTGTATGATGCCAAGACCGGCGAGATGGTCACCCCCCAGGACACGCCCGTGACCAATGCCACGCCTTCGGTCTCCGGTTCGGCCGTCGTGGTCTCGACACGGGCGCTCTCGGTGGCCCACTCGGGCAACTACCTGGTCGTGTTTGGGAACGCGCTTGGCAAGGCGACGACCAACCTCGTCTCCGTCGGCATCTTCCCCGAGATGGTCGCGCCTGCGGTCGCCTCGACCATCCCGCCGAACCCGACCGTGCCCACGTTGCTCGGACCTGTGCCATCGGGGGGCAGCAATGTGGTGCTCTCGGTGGTCTCGGCCCACGGCCCATCGGTCTCCTACCAGTGGTTCAAGGATGGATCCGAGATCTCGCGCGCCACCAATGCCACCCTGCCGCTCCCCGGCTTCTCATTCCCCCAGATCGGCACCTACTCCGTCCAGGTGTCCAACCCGCTCACCGGTTCCAGCCTCCCGGCGGATCGCCTGCGTGGCACGGCCGTCTCGGGGGGATTCACCCCGGTCCTGCCGGTGAGCGTGGCATTGTCGCAGACCAACCTCCTCGGCCCGTCCGGCACGGCGGCGTCCCTGGAGATCCAGCTCTCCGGGGCATTGACCGGCCGGGCGCAGCTCCAGCGGTGGGATGACACGGCGCAGGCCTGGCTGGATGCCGGCGCGATCTTCCCGGTCACGGTGCCGCCCCTGCCCGCGGCGTGGTCGGGGGCCGGGACCTTCGATCTCGATGTGAGCGCGGGTGGTGGTCGCGCCTCGTTCTCGGTGGGGACCCCCAACCTGCTTCCCTCGATGACGGGCAACTACCGGGTGCGCGTGGTGCAGTTGACCTCATCTGGCGGCGTCGAACTGGCGGGCACCGAGAGGCTGACCCCATTCCAGGTTTCGGTGACTTCCGGGGCGGCCCTCTCGGTGCCGTCCTCCGCGCCGACACCGGTCGAGGATGGCGGCACCTGGGTGGCCGGCTCCGTGCCCGGGGTGGACATGACGGTCGCCGCGAGCGCCTACTCGGCGGTGGATCTGGCGGCCTACGTGTCGGTCTCGGGCTTCCCGGCCCCGGTGTTCCGGTGGGAGCGCCAGGTGGCCCCGGCGGCAGGCGCGGTTCACGCTGGGTCGTCAACGCCCACGCCACCAACGCGGGCATCTACCGGTTGGTGGCCACCAATGCCATCGGAGGGACCAACGGGGTGTCCAAGACCATCGCCCTGAGGGTGGACCGGGTGCTTCGCATGGCCCCGCAGACGCTCGTCGCGCCCGGTGCCACGGCGGAGGTTCCCCTGTCGCTCGTGGGCTTCGGCGATGAATCGGCCGTCTCCTTCACCCTGGCGTGCACCACCCCATACCTGCTGACCGATGAGGCAACCCTGACGTTGACCCTGGAGCCCAGCCTCAACGCCACCACGACCCTGAGCGTCCGTCGATTGGGATCGGTCGTGTCGGCACCATCCAATGGCGGGGTCGGTGGCAATCAGTTCCGCCTGCAGGTCCTGGTCGCCCAGAAGGACCCGACCCAGGGTCTGCCCCGGGGGACCAACCGGATCGCCCGGCTGTCGTTCCAGGCCCAGACCCCCGAGTCCATCGCGATCATCCGCAACCTTGGAACCTCGGGCGTGCCCGTGGTCCCGCCGCTCCTGATGCCGATCCGGGTGGTTCCGGATGCCGAGTTGTCGGTGACCAACCGGGACCTGCCTTTCCGGGTGGCCTACACCAACGCCACCCAGGCCCCCCTCGCCACCGAGGGAGGCGGGCTCGCGGTCCTCGCCGATTCGGTGGAGGGCGACGTCAATGGGACCGGATCGGTGGACGTGCTGGACATCACCTCGCTGGCTTCCCAACTGGCGGCGTCCATCATCGACACCAATCTCGTGACCCGTCGCCGCATCGACTGCGCTCCCCGCTCCGAGTCGGGAGACTGGTCCATCAACCTTGCCGACTTGGTCCAGGTGGCCCGGTATGTCGCCCAGCTGGATCCTCCGCAGCCGGCAGCCGACCCGGTTGCCGGGGGGCCGGGGTACCTCCTGAACCGTGCGAAGCTCCCGGTGACTCCGAAATCGCTGCCGCGGAACACCGGCGCGGAACCGGTCCGCTCGCTGGCTTTCGGATGGAGCGACCTGGTCACGGGTCAGACGGCCTGGGTCCCGGTGACCCTGGGCCCCGGGCAACGCCTCCTTCCTCGACAACCGCAAGGGGGCCGCCGACGGCCGTGTCGGGGCGGTGCTCTGGAGGCCGGCCGGAGAGGCGGCCCCGGCGGGCACCTCGGTGCTGCTGGAGGCGGGCTTCAAAGTCAAGGCGGCCGCAGGAGCCACCGAACTCCGTTTCGGCACGGTGCCGCTCGATTCCCTGATCGCCACGGTCGAGGCCAAGCCTGTGACGGCGGTCCGCTACAGCGCCCGACAACTCACCATCGCCCAGCGTCATCGGGTGCTGGGAGGCAGGGTTGTGGGCCAGACGGTCTCCGGATCCCAATGGCGCCTGGAACTGCAGGCGGTGGATTCGGCCGGCAAGGTCGTCTCGGCGCGCGACCGGCGCCTGAGGGTGCGGACCTCGGATTCCCTGGGCGGTTCCGATGCCCTGTGGCGGGACAGTGGACTGCAGCCTGAGATCACCCCCACGGGCAATGTTCGCGTCCCCCTGACCCTCGACCCGGGACGCGCCGCTGGCTTCTTCCAGTTGGTCGAGGAATAGCTCGATCGGGTCCCGTCGGGACAGGCGCCGCGTCCGACACACCCGCCATTCCGGTGTCGCGGTCCAGCCGGTTCGACCCGTGTCCGGTCGTCCGACACGGTCGGCCGGGAAACCGGAACGTGACTTGCCCGGACAGGTGCCGAACGGGCACCTTGATCCCCATGAGGATCCCGTTGCCAAGGTCCCGGCCGACCGTCAGGCGCCGATCGCCCGGGGTCGCCGTGCTGGTGGTCTGCGGATGGACCTTGGCTGGCGGCCTGTCGGCCGCCCCTGAGCCGGCGGTCGCAGGGCGCGACGCGGAGGGCATCTCCCGGGCGCTGGTGAGCATCCGAAGGAAGGTCTCCGGGTCGGTGCCCCTGACCCGTGCCTATGAGCAGGCCAAGGCCCTCCATCGCGAATCACCGGGAAGGCCCGACCTCGCTTGGGCCTTCGCCCGCGCCTGTTTCGATCGTTGCGAGGTGCTCGCCTCCAAGCCCGTGCGCATCGCCGTGGCGCGCGAGGGCGTCGAGGCCTGCCGGTCGGCCCTCAAGACGTTCCCGACCGAGGCGGGATGTCATTATTACCTGGGGTTGAATCTGGGAATCCTCGCCCAATCCCAACCGCTCCGTGCCCTGGGTCATGTCCGGGAGATGGAGTCCGCCTGGCAGGCGTCTCGCCTGCTCGACCCCACCTTCGACCACGCCGGGGCCGACCGATCCCTGGGGATGCTCTACGCCGAATGCCCGCCACCACCGATCGGGGTCGGCAGCCGGACCAAGGCGCGCAGCCATCTGGCCAAGGCCGTGGAACTGGCGCCGGCTCATCCAGGCAACCGGCTCGAATGGGTCGAGTACCTGGAGAGGGACGGAGACGCCGAGGCCGCCCGGCGGGAGTTCCAGGCGCTTCGGGACGGACTGCCCACGGCCCGGGAGCGGTTCCACGGGGAGGCGTGGAACGCCGCGTGGGAAGGTTGGCAGGTGCGCATCGACGCATTGGAACAACGCTTGCGTGCCCGACCCACGCCGGGCAGGAAAACTCAAGGTTCATGAGACACGACACGAGCAGCCACGCGGTGGGAGGCAGGCCTGGGCGGATGGTCTGGTGGATCCTGGTGGCCAGTTGCCTGGGATCCTTGGCGCTGACAGGCGCCAACCCCGAGCCGCCGATGGCCCGCCTTCCGTACGTGCAGGCTTCCAGTCCAAGCCGCATCCATGTGCTGTGGCGGACCGACGGACCCATCCGTCCGGTGGTCCGATGGGGCAGTCATCCGGGGCGACTCGACCGCGTGGTGCCGAAGGATGCCGTCGTGATCCGCGCCAGCCTCGGCTCGAAGGACCAGCCCATCCCCGAGCGGTGGGCGGCGCTGCGAACCCCGGAGAACCTCGCCCTTCCCAGGCTCCACAGCGCCCCGGTAGGCACCTTCCAATACGAGGCCCGCATCGACGGCCTCGAACCCGACGCCGTCGGCTACTACGCGATCTTCGACGGGGATCGCCGCCTGACCCCGGAGTCCGAGGAACACCGCTTCCGGACCCAGCCCAAGGCGGGCACGGTCCGGCCCTACCGGTTCTGGGTGCTCGGCGACAGCGGCACGGGGCGCGAAGCCCAACGGGCCGTGCACCGGGGGATGCTGGACTGGGTCCGCCGGGACGGTCGGCCGCTCGATTTCTGGATCCATGTGGGCGACATGGCCTATGGCACCGGCCGGGACGTGGAGTTCCAGAGCCGGTTCTTCGAGTCCTACGCCGAGACCTTGCGCCACCTGGTGTGCTGGCCGGCCATGGGGAACCACGAGGGCCACACGTCCAAGGGAAGCACCGGAATCGGCCCGTACTACGACGCCTATCTGGTCCCCACCCGGGGCGAATCCGGCGGACTGGCCTCGGGCACCGAAGCCTATTACTCGTTCGACCATGGGAACATCCACTTCATCTGCCTCGATTCGCACGATCTCGACCGGAAGCCCACCGGGGCCATGGCCAAATGGCTGAAGGCCGACCTGGAAAAGACGCGCGCGGAGTGGTTGATCGCCTTCTGGCACCATCCACCCTACACCAAGGGCAGCCATGACAGCGACAAGGAGGCGGATCTCATCGAGGTGCGGCATCACCTCCTGCCGATCCTCGAGTCGGGTGGAGTGGATCTCGTGCTCACCGGACATTCCCACATCTACGAGCGGTCCATGCTCATGGATGGCGCATATTCCACCAACCCGACGGTGGCCGAGAAGTTCATCCTCGACGACGGGGACGGGGATCCCGCCGGGGACGGCCCCTACCGGAAGCGTCCCGGCCTGCGCCCGCATGAGGGCACCGTGCAGGTGGTGGCGGGTCATTCCGGCGCCAGCCTCGGCAGGGTCGGCACCTCGCCGGTGATGCGCCGGACCATCGTGGAGCATGGGTCGCTCATCGTGGATGTCGACGGCGACACCCTGGTCGGCAGGATGATCAACCGGGATGGCTCGGAGCGGGATCGTTTCAGTCTGGTCAAGCGGGGCGGGGGCGAGATCCGGCGACTGGCGTTGCCGTGGCAACCGCCCGAGTACAAGCCACCCGAAAAGGCCCCCAAGACCCC
>JAJTFN010000138.1:0-9485 GCA_021298285.1 Verrucomicrobium sp. | reverse complement strand
GGATCCGGCTGGACGGTTCAGGGGTTCGATGCCTCCGCCTGGCAGGAATCCAGGCTGCCGTGTGGTCTTGGGCGGGGGCGTCTGAAGGGGACAGGGGGCGATTCGCCCGCCGGTCGCCCGGCGTTGTACGCGCGCGCGACATTCACCATTCCCCAGGCCGACAAGGTCACGGAGTTGGGGCTCTGGGTGGACTATGCCGACGGGTTGGTGGTCCACGTCAACGGACACGAAGTCGCCCGGTCCAACGTGGGCCGCAGCACGGGCCGCAACGTGCAAGGGGTCAAGGTGCGGGAGGACGCCGGGTTCGTGTACCTGCCGCTGGGCTCGGCCCACAAGCACCTGGTCGACGGCGTCAACGTGCTGGCCATCGAATGCCACGCCCACTCCGAGGGCGGGATCGACTTCGGGCTGGATGCCCGGCTCTGGATGGAGGACTGATGCGCGCGCCGGCCGTCGCCCGGTTCCTGGGGCTTGTCGGGTGGCTGCTCCTCGGGGTGCTTGCCCACGAGGGGCCCGAGCATGAGATCGAGGAACTCTCGCACCGGATGGCCCTGGGCGGCGAAAGCGCCGACCTGCTCCTCGAGCGGGCCATCGAGTACCGCACGTTGGGACGGTGGGAGGAGGCCGCGGCGGATCTGCGCCGGGCGGCCCGTCTGGCGCCAACCGACCCCCTGCTGCTGCGGGAATTGGCGCAGGCCCAGTTGCGTGGTGGCCGGCCTGACGAGGCGATGGGCACTCTCCGGCAGGCCCTCCGGATTCCTGACCTTCCCGGACCCGAGCGGGCGGCCATCCTGATGATCCGCTGCGAGGCCCACGCCATCGGCCGGGCCTGGCGCCGCGCCCTGGCCGACTGCGACGAGGCCCTCCGCGGCGATCCCATGCTGGTTGCGGCCTACCTCGAGCGCAGCGCGTTGCAGCGGCGCCTCGGCCGGGCCCGCGATCGGATCTCCGGGCTGGAGGAGGGGGTGCGTCGGACCGGGGCCGGGGTGCTGGAGGTCGAGCGGGTGGAGGCGTTGCTCGACGCCGGCCAATGGACCAAGGCCCTCGGATGGATCCAGGCGGAGATCGAATCCGCCCGACTGACCGGCACCTGGAGGATCCGACGCGCGCGCGCCCTCCAGGGACTGGGACGGCGCGCGGAGGCGGAAGAGGATCTGCGGGGTGCCATCGCCGAGATCGACCGCCGCATGCCCACCGACCGGCCAGAGGCTGCGCTGCTGCTGGACCGAGCCCTGGCATGGGAACTTCTCGGCGAACTGGGTCCGGCACGCGCCGACTACACCGCCGCGGCTGGTTCCGGTGCGGGTGAGGAGGCGGAGGAGGGACTCCGGAGGCTGCGGCCTTCGGGTTCCCGACGGGCCGTCCGTCCGTCCGGCCGCCCGGGTGGTTGACGGGGCGGAAGGTTGCGCGGAGGTTTCTTGAAGCCTGCCGGCGGGTCCGGCGTCTCCCATCCACCGCATGATCCGACGCATTCACCTCCTTGGGTTGATCCCGATCGCGCTGGCCGTCTGGCTCGGGGCGGCCAGGCAGCGTCCCGGGTCCGTCGCCCGGGTCGACCGGGTGGCCGCCGAGGGACAATTCCGCGAGACGGTGCTGCCCGTGCTCCGCGAGCACTGCTGGGACTGCCACGGTGACTCCGAATCCAAGGGCGGGGTGAACTTCGATCGGCACACCAACCTGGTGACCGTGCTCGGCGACCGGGGCACCTGGGAACGGGTCCTCCAGACCGTGCGCTCGGGCGAGATGCCCCCCAAGAAGCGCAAGGTCCAGCCCAGTTCCCAGGAGCGGACCAACCTGGTGGCGTGGATCGACCGGACGCTGTTCCCGATCGACCCCGCCCGTCCCGACCCGGGCCGCGTGACCCTGCGCCGACTCAACCGGGTGGAGTACAACCACACCATCCGCGACCTGGTCGGGGTGGACTTCGAACCGGCGGCCGACTTCCCCCAGGACGATGTCGGCTACGGTTTCGACAACATCGGGGACGTGCTCTCGACGCCCCCGATCCTCCTCGAGAAGTACCTGAAGGCGGCCGAGGACATCCTCGACCGGGCGATCGTCACCGGGCCCGTGGCGCCGCGGACCACCCGGTACGCACCGTCGCGGATCGAGGGGCATGCCGGTGGCGGTGCGCTGGCCTCACTCACGACCCGGGGTGAGATGTCGGTCACCTACGAGGCCCCGGTCGGGGGCGACTACCTGTTCCGGGTGCAGGCCTACGGAGACCAGGCCGGTGGCGAGAAGGTCCAGATGGCCCTCAAGGCCGACGGCCGGGAGCTGGAGCAGATCGAGGTCCGGCGAAACCGCGGCAATCCCAAGCTCCATGAGCATCGGCTGCGGCTGGAGGCGGGAACACACCGGTTGGCGGTGGCCTTCCTCAACGACTTCTACCGGGAGACCGAACTGGTCCGCACCAATGCCCGGGGACGGACGTACACGGAGAAGCGGATCGAGGATCGCAACCTGCAGGTCGAGTTCATCGAGGTGAGGGGGCCGTTCTCGGACGAGGTGCCTGCGCTGCATGCGGCGCATCGGGGCATCTTCTTCAGGCAACCCGGTCGCGGCACCACCAACCGGGTGGCCCGGGAGATCCTCCAGAGGTTCACCGACCGGGCGTTCCGCCGTCCGGCCACGGCTGCCGAGGTCGACCGCCTGATGACGCTCTTCGACCAGGCGCGCGGCGATGGCGACGGGTTCGAGGCGTCGGTGAAGCAGGCGCTGACAGCGGTGCTCGTGTCGCCGCAGTTTCTCTACCGGGGCGAACCTCAGGTCGATCCCGACAACCCGGGGGCCGTCCACCGGGTGTCGGAGCACGCCCTCGCCTCAAGGCTTTCCTACTTCCTCTGGAGCACCATGCCGGACGAGGAACTCTTCGCGCTGGCCTCGAAGGGGCGGCTGCGGCGGGACCTCCGGTCGCAGGTCCGTCGCATGCTGGCCGATCCCAGGTCCCGGGCGCTGGTGGACAACTTCGCCGGCCAATGGCTCCAGCTGCGCACCCTCGACATCGTGGCCCCCGACGACAAGCTCTTCCCGGACTTCGACCCGGCCTTGCGGGCCGCGCTCCGGGGCGAGACCGAGGCGCTCTTCGAACACATCCTGCGCAAGGATCGGCCGATCACCGAGTTCCTCACCGCCGACTACACCTTCGTCAACGAGCGGTTGGCCCGCCACTATGGCCTCAAAGACCTGCCATCGCCGATGGGGTCGCAGTTTGTGCGGGTGTCGCTGGACGGCTCCGGTCGACGCGGTGTCCTCACCCACGGCAGCGTGCTCACGCTGACTTCCAACCCGAACCGCACTTCACCGGTCAAACGCGGAAAATGGATCCTCGAGAACATCCTGGCCTCGCCCCCGCCGCCGCCTCCCCCCGGGGTGCCCGCCCTTGAATCCAAGGAGACGCACGGCACGCTCCGTCAGCGCATGGATGCCCATCGGGACAACCCGATGTGCGCCTCCTGCCATGCCAAGATGGACCCCTTGGGGTTCGCCTTCGAGCACTTCGATGCCGTGGGGCGCTATCGGGAGAAGGACGGTGATGCGCCGGTCGAGACGCGGGGCGAATTGGTCTCCGGAGAACGGTTTTCCGACCACCGGGAGCTCAGCCGGGTGCTTTCCGAGGCCCGGCAGGCCGACTTCATCCGGTGCGTGAGCGAGAAGGTGCTCACCTATGCCCTCGGCCGCGGGTTGGAGTACTACGACCGGCCCGCCCTCGCCGCCATCGAGGCCCGGGTGCAACGTCAGGGCTTCCGCTTCTCGGCGCTCATCGAGGCGGTGGTCGAGAGCGTGCCATTCCAATACCGGCGGGGTGACGGCGATCCCATCCTCAGACAATGGAAGGATTAGCGATTCCCAGCCAGGCTTTCGCCGGGCAGGCACGGCAGTTGCTAGCTTTTCGGTGGATCCGACGGTGACACCTCAAGGTGGCCGTATCGATCAGCCTTGGTGACAATCAGGTGACGATCCGATACGATTTCCTGAATGACATGGCGCCTGAAAGCGCCCGGATCCGTACGATGGCGACCGACAACATGCAGATGCAGCGCTGGGAATTGAAGTACGTCATTCCCCAGGCGCTGGCGCTGGCCCTCAGGGACTTCGTTTCCTCCTATCTGGAGATCGACGAGTACGGGGCCAACCGGCCGAATCTTTCGTATTCGATCCACAACCTCTACCTCGACTCCGACGACCTGCGGATCTACTGGGGCACCATCAACGGCAACAAGAACCGCTACAAGTTGCGGCTCCGGTTCTACGCCGACAATCCCAACCCCCAGGCTCCGGTGTTCTTCGAGATCAAGCGCCGGATGAACGACGCGATCCTCAAGCAGCGGTGCGGGGTCCGGCGGCCGGCGGTGGAGGCGGTGTTGTCCGGGCAGTTGCCCGAGGCGGCGGAACTCGTCAGCCAGGATGCCCGCCAGTTGGCCGCGATCCAGCGTTTCATCGAGCTTTCCAGCGACATGCGGGCCTGTCCGGTGGCTCACGTCTCCTACGACCGGGAGGCATGGATCAGCCCGCATGACAACTCGGTCCGGGTCACGTTCGATCGCAACGTGCTGATTTCCCCGGAGTTCACGGCCCGCTTCACCGCCGAGATGGACGATCCGACGCCGGTTTTCGGCGACCTGGTCATCCTGGAGTTGAAGTTCACCGGCAGGTTCCCGGACTGGTTCGCCGACATGGTCCGGGTGTTCGGATTGAGGCAGGGATCGGCCTCGAAGTATGCCGACGGCATCGCGGTCAAAGGCGAACATCACTTCCTTCGGGATCCCGGGCTCGCCGCCGGAGGTGCCGTCTCCGGTGTTGCGGTCGAGCGCCGGCAGGCGCGACTCTCCCGCCTTGCCAACCGGTCGGCACAGCCCGGCCTCCTGGTCACATGAACGTCTCCGATCTGTTTCTCCGAGGTGATTTCGGCACCGCCCCCGACGACTTGGGGGGCATCGTCCTCGGCTTGCTGATCGCCTTCCTTTGCGGCCATGTGGTCGCCTGGGTCTACATGCTCTGCCATTCCGGGCTGAGCTACTCACGGTCGTTCGTCAATTCGCTGGTGATCCTCTGCGTCATCGTCGCCCTGGTGATGGCGGTGATGTTCAACAACCTGCTCATGGTCTTCGGGATGATGGCCGTGTTCGCGGTGGTCCGTTTCCGCAACATCCTGCGCGACACCCTCGACACGGCCTACATCCTGGCGAGCATCAGCACGGGAATGGCGGCCGGAACCCGGAAGTTCAGCACGGCCATCCTCGGGGCCCTGGTCTTTGCGGCCATCATGCTGTACCTGCACTGGACCTCGTTCGGCGCGCGGCATCGGTACGACCTCATCCTCAACCTTCACTGGGGTCGTCCGCTGGACGAATTGCCCAGCCTTGCCGGGTTGCTCGAACGCCATGGCAGGCGCAACCAGCTCGCCAGCCAGCGGGCCGGTGCCTCGTCGGACGGCACCGATCTTTCCTACCGCATCCTGCTGAGGGACGCGTCCCGGGCCGGAGAACTGGTCTCGGAACTCAAGGCCTTTCCCGGGGTGTCCCGGGTGACAAGCCTCAAGGCCGAAGACGAATCGGAAGTCTAGTCGCATGCCAAACCAATCGACCCAGGGGCAGGACGGCGGGCTGCCGCCGATCCCGACCCCTCCAGGCACCCTGTTCCGCGAGTTCCGCATCCAGGTGGTGCCCTACCTGGCCTTCGCCGGAGTGCTCGTCGCCACCCTCTGGCTCTGGCGGGGGTATGTCGGGCCGGCGGCATTGGTCGGCGAGGCCGAGTCCGTGCGCGGGGTCGTGTCCAGCATCGGACCGGGCCGCCTGGCGCAGGTCCAGGTGGACGCCTTGCAGCGGGTCGTGGCCGGACAGGTGCTGGCACGCGTCATCACGGCCGAGCCCCGGGTCCTCGAAGCCCAGATCGCGTTGAGCAAGGCCCGCATCGAGCTCATCCGTGCCGGCACGGATTCCGAGCTCCGAAAGCAGAACAGCCGGGTCAACCTGGAGAGTCTGCGACTCGACTGGATGTCCAAACGGGTCGACTGGCTTTCGGCCAAGGCCCGGAGCGCCTACCGGCAGCTCGAGTTGGCACGCCTCGAGAAGCTTCGCTCGGGAGTGGCCACCGCGGGTTCTCCGAACGCCTTGCCGGTGCTCAGCCAGAACGATCTCGACATTTCCCGTCGGGATGCGGCGATCGAGGAGGTGGCTGTCCAGGAGCTCGAGCAGCTGGTCAACCAGATCGGCACGACCATCCAGCAGATGGGAACCGCCCGCCCGGACGGACATGAATCCACGGCGACCTCGGCTGCGATCGAGGTGGAATCGCGGACCCTCGACCTCATCGAAGCCCAATTGATGCCCATCGACCTGGTCGCGCCGTTCGATGGCGTGGTGAGCATCGTGCACCGACGGACCGGTGAGACCGTGCAGGCCGGTGAGCCCATCCTGACGGTCTCCCGCGAGAAGCCGTCGCGGGTCGTCGCCTTCCTCCGCCAGCCCCTCCAGATCGACGCCCGGCCCGGAACGAAGATCGAGGTCCGATCGAGGGCACGCAGCCGTGAGCGTCGGAGCGCAGCTGGAGCCCATCCATCCGACGTTGTTGCCCAGGAACACCTCGGCCTCGGGACCCGGTGGCGACAGCCGCTCGGCGGCCGAGACCGGACTGCCGATCCTGGTTTCCCTGCCGGAGAATGTCTCGGTGTTTCCAGGCGAGATCGTGGACCTTCGGGTCCTTGTCCCCTGAGCTGCGGATGGTCGACCCGGAATCCGGCCGCTGCGGCCTGCAAGGTGGTGCCGATTCCCTCAGCGTGACCTGAGACAGGAGTCGATCCGGTCCGCCGTTGCCTCCGGCGGCTCGTCGCGGCCCACCGCCAGCCACTCGAGGTCGAGTTGGCCCGTCATCCAGGTGCGCTGGCGACGGGCGAACTGGCGGGTCTTCGACTGCACCAGCTCCCGGGTCTCCCGGAGGGAACGCTTCCCCTCGAGATGCTCCACCACCTGCCGGTAGCCGATCGCCTGCATGGCCGTCCGGTTCTCACGAAGTCCCTCGGTGAGGCGCTGGGCGGTCTCCGCGACGAGCCCGTCCCCGAACATGCGGTCCACGCGCCGGTGGATGCGGTCCACGAGATCGGACCTGTCCCGATCGATGCCGAAGGCCCGGCCGGCCAGCATCGCCCCGCCGCGCTCGGGCCATCGGGCCCGTTGCAGGGAAAACGGCCGGCCCGTGAGGCGGATCACCTCGACGGCCCGGATCAGCCGGCGTCGGTTCTGCACGTCGATCTCGTCGAGGGTGACGGGATCCTTCCGGGCGAGCTCATCCAGCAAGGCGGCGGTGTCCAGCCCCTCCAGTTCGGTGCGCAGCGCGGGGTCGGGCGGCGGGGCCGAGCCAAGCCCGCCGAGCCACGCGTTGATGTAGAGACCGGTGCCTCCGCACAGGATGGGCACCCGCCCGCGTGCCGAAAGGTCCGCGATGACCTCCCGGGCCAGGGTCACGAACCGCGCCGCGTCGAAGGGCTCGCTGAGGCCCACCACGTCGACCAGGTGGTGCGGGACCCGATCGCGCTCCTCCGCCGTGGGTTTGGCCGTCCCGATGTCGAGTCCCCGGTACACCTGCATCGAGTCCACCGAGAGGATCTCCCCGCCGATGCGTTCGGCCAGGGCGATGGCCACCGCCGACTTGCCCGAGGCGGTGGGCCCGGTCAGCAGGACCGGATTCATGGCCTCGGGCCGCCGCCGATCGGCCGGCCCGTCGTGGAAGGCGGTTCCGCGCGCCAGGCGAGGATCATCAGGATGGCCACCGCCGTGCAGATCGCCGAGTCGGCCACGTTGAACGCCGGGAATCCCACCTCGGAGCCGCTGCGGCGGATCCAGTAGAACCGGAGGAAATCGACCACGTGCTCGTGGATGATCCGGTCGAGCAGGTTGCCCACGATGCCCCCGAAAAGCAGCCCCAGCGCGACCTGTCCGGGGCGGTGTTCATACTCGAAGTGCCGGCGCCAGCGCCAGAGGGCGAGCATGGCCAGGGCGGAGAAGACGGCCAGCCAGTTGTTGTGGTGACGGAAGATGATCGTCCTCTCGGCACCGAATTCCATGGAACGCTGGATCGCCCACTTGGTCGCCTGGTCAAGGCCGAGGACCCCCAGAGCCAGGACAAGGGTCAGGCGGTCCGGCGGCAGCTGGGGGCGTGGCGTGGCCATGGTCGGGTCGAGGCTTCAGGCCGTATGGCGACCCCGGAGTGGACCGGAGATCCCGTCCAGGGCCTCGGAGATCTCGAGGGCGGCATGGGCCGCCT
This sequence comes from Verrucomicrobium sp., assembly GCA_021298285.1. Classification (GTDB taxonomy): domain Bacteria; phylum Verrucomicrobiota; class Verrucomicrobiia; order Limisphaerales; family UBA9464; genus SXXZ01. The sequence continues at coordinate 1,223 of JAJTFN010000138.1, read as the reverse complement.
CAACTCCCCGGTTGGTTTCCGGGTCGAGGCACCGGGCCTTGGCCTGCGCCCGGGTGGTCACCGTGAGCACCTCGTGGATGCAGGGGATCCCGGTGTCGAGGCCGATGGACATCAGTGCCCGGGTGACGGCGCCGCCGATCTGGTCGGCGTGGTTGGTCTGGCCCTGCCAGATCACGCCCAGGCAGAGGATCGCCCGGGGTCTCTTCGTCCGGCGACGGGCAAGGGCGGCCGCCGCCATGGGGATCTCGAAGGCCCCGGGCACGCGGACCACCTCCACCGAGGCGGCCCCGGCCGCCTCGAGGACCGAACGGGCCGCCGCCAGCATGGGCTCGGTGTACTCGGCGTTGTACCGCGAGCAGACGATGGCGAATCGGCCATCGGTCCGCAGGGGATCTTTCGAGTGGGAGGCCTGGAGCATGGGTCCGGAAGGGCGGAACGGAGAGCGGTGGGAATGCGTCGGCTCAGAGCGAGGAACCGGTCAGGAGACGGTAGGCCTCGAGGTACTTCGCCTGGGTGCGCGCGACGATCTCTGGCGGCAACGCCGGCGCCGGCGGGGTCTTGTTCCAGTCCAGCGTCTCGAGGTGGTCGCGCACGAACTGCTTGTCGAAGCTCGGTTGCCCGCGGCCCGGCGCATATTGGTCGGCCGGCCAGAACCGCGAGGAATCGGGGGTGAGCACCTCGTCGATGAGGATGAGTTGGCCGTCGACGAGGCCGAACTCGAACTTGGTGTCCGCGATCAGGATGCCGCGGGTCCGCGCGTAGTCGCGCGCGAAGCGATACAGCCTCAGGCTCAGGTCGCGCGCCTGACGGGCGATTTCCGGCCCGGTCAGGCGGCAGGCCTCCTCGAACGAGATGTTCTCGTCATGGCCCGATTCAGCCTTGGTGGCCGGGGTGAAGATCGGTTCGGGAAGCTCCGAAGATTCTTGAAGCCCCGGCGGCAGGGTGATGCCGCAGACCGATCCGGATTTCCGGTACTCCTTCCAGCCGGAGCCCGACAGGTAACCGCGGACGACGCACTCGATCGGCAGGGGACGGGTCTTGCGCACGATCATGCTTCGGCCCTCGAGCACCTGCGCGAAGGGTTTCAGGGGGGCGGGCAGCGGGTCGCCCGCCTTGAGCAGGCGGTGGTTCGGCAGCCACGACTCGGTCTGGTCGAACCAGAAGTGGGAGATCTGGGTGAGGACCTCGCCCTTGCGCGGGATGCCGTTGGGCATCACGCAATC
>JAJTFN010000137.1 GCA_021298285.1 Verrucomicrobium sp. | reverse complement strand
CCCGGCGAACTCGGTCCCGAACTGGCCCGTCGGCCGGATTTCCACCGCTTCGACTACCTTGGGCAGGACTTCATCCGCTTCAACACCACCCGCAAACCGTTCCAGGACGCACGGGTCCGCCGCGCCGTCGCCCTGGCCATCGACCGCGAGCGGATCACCACCCGGATCACCCGGATGGGCGAACGGCCCAGCGCGGGGATCACCCCGGCCGGCACCGGCGGATACCAGCCACCGGCCGGGTTGCCCTTCGACCCCCAGGCCGCCCGCCGGCTGCTGGCCGAGGCTGGCTATCCCGGGGGGGGCGGCTTCCCGTCCGTCGAATATGCCTTCAACGTCGGGTCGCGGATCTACGAGCAGACCGGCGTGGAGATCCAGGCGATGCTCCGGGAGCACCTCGGCATCCGCGTCGAGTTGCGCCCCCTGGAGTGGAAGACCTACCTCGCGGAGATGTCGGCCCTCAACTACGACTTCATCCGCGGGTCCTGGATCGGCGACTACGACGATCCGATGACCTTCCTCGACTGCTTCCTGTCGGACAGCGGCAACAACCGCACCGGCTGGAAGGATGCCCGGTATGACCGGCTCCTCCGGGAGGCGGCGTCCGAGGGTGTTCCGCAACGGAGGGCCGGCATCCTTCGCGAGGCCGAGACCCTGCTCATCGCGGAGGCCGTCCCGGTGACCGGGCTCTACAGCCACGTGGGTCTCTATGCGGCCGATCCCCGCAGGGTCGCCGGTGTCTGGCCCAACCGGATGGATGAGCACCCGTTCTTCTCGATGCGGAGGATCCGCCCATGAAGTCCTGGGCGTCCCGGTTGGCCCTGGTGCCCGTCCTGCTCTGGGCGGTGGCGACCCTGTGTTTCTTCCTGTTGAGGGCGCTGCCCGGGGGGCCCTTCGACCGTGAACGCCCGGCGGCCTCGCGCGAGGTCGAGGCCGCGCTCAGGGCCCGCTACCACTGGGACGAACCGTTGGGGCGCCAGTACCTGCGCTACCTCGGGAACCTCGCCCGCGGGGACCTCGGGCCCTCGCTCAAGTACCGCAACCATTCGGTCAACGATCTGCTGGGACAGACCGTTCCGGTTTCCCTGTCCCTCGGGGCGTTGGCCTTCGCAGTGGCCATGGGACTGGGCATCCCGGTCGGCGTGTTCTCGGCGTTGGGGCGCAACCGCTGGGCCGATGCGACCGCCTCCCTCTTGACCCTCGTCGGGGTCTGCGTGCCGGTGTTCGTGCTCGGTCCCCTGCTGGTGCTGGTCTTCGCCGTGGGACTCGAATGGTTTCCGGTGGCCCTCTGGGGCGGATGGACCCGGGCGGTCCTGCCGACCCTGACCCTGGGTCTGTACTTCGCCGCGCGGGTGGCACGTTGGATGCGCGAGGGCATGCTGGAGGTCTTGCAGAGCCCGCATGTGCAGGCCGCCCGGGCCCGCGGCTTGGGCGAGGGTGCCGTGATCCTCCGCCATGTCCTGCCGGTGGCCCTGGTGCCGGTGGTTTCCTACACAGGGCCGATGTTGGCGGACCTGCTCACCGGGTCGTTTGTCGTCGAGAACGTCTTCCAGATCCCGGGCACGGGCGCCTTCTTCGTGAACAGCTTCTTCAGCCGGGACTACCCGCTGATGATGGGCCTGGTGCTCTTCTACTGCCTGGTGCTTCAGGTTTTGAGCCTCATCACGGACCTGTTGCTGCGGTGGATCGACCCCCGCATCGGATCATGATCGGCCCCTCGTCCAGCCCGGGCCGATTGGCCCTCGAGCGCTTCCTCCGCGACCGGATGGCCGTGGCGGGGTTGGTGGTCCTCGTCCTGGCGGCCCTCGCGGCGGGGATCGGGCCACTCCTCCTGGGCATCGACCCGGATCGGGCAGGGGACTTGGCGCTGGCTCCGCCGGGTGCCGCTCATTGGATGGGCACGGACATCCATGGCCGTGACCTGTTGGCCCGGGTGCTCATCGGCACCCGGATCTCCCTCGCGGTCGGTGCCGTGGGGGCGTTGGTCAGCCTGATGATCGGGGTCGCCTGGGGAGTGGTGGCCGGGGCGGCCGGTGGGCGGACCGACGCCTGGTTGATGCGGGTGGTGGACGGATTGCAGGCCCTGCCCACGGTGGTTTGGGTGATGCTGGGAATGACCCTTTTCGAAGCCGGCCTGGCAGGCCGGTTCGCGCAGCGTTGGCCCGATGCCCTGCCGGTGCTCCGGCTGGCGGCGATGATGATCTGCCTGGGATCGGTCTCCTGGTTGACCATGGCCCGGGTCATCCGCGCGCAGACCCTCGTCCTCCGGCAACGGCCGTTCCTCCTGGCCGCCACCGCGCTGGGCGTGCCGCCGGTCCGCTGGTTCCTGCGACACCTGCTGCCCAACCTGTCCGGGGTCATCCTGGTGTACCTCACCCTCAGCGTGCCCTCGGTGGTCCTCTACGAGTCGTTCCTGAGCTTCCTCGGGCTCGGGGTGCGGCCCCCGCAGGCGAGTCTCGGTTCACTGATCGCCGACGGGGCCTCGCAGCTCAACCCCATCCGGGTGCGCTGGTGGCTGCTGGTCTTTCCGGCCGGACTGATGGCCCTGCTCCTGGCCGCTCTCAACAGCGTCGGTGCCGGCTTGCGCGCGGCCTTCGAGCCGCGGCGCGTCGATGGCCTAAGCGCCTGACGGGTTGGTTCATCCATCCTCGATGGTCCCGTCGCCGTGGCCCCGGGAACGATGTCGCCCGGGGATCGCACCCATGTCCGGCGGAGATGGTTTTCTCCGGGCAGGTGTGGAGATTTGGTCGTGGCGGCTTCGCCAAGGATCCACTGGTCGGGTGCGGCATGATGTTGGGGCGACCTCCCGTGGCATGGCCGGTGCTCGCGATGGGGGCTGTCCCTGGCAACCTCCATCCAACCCTCCTGCCATGATTCTGATGCCCACCGTCCACCGGATCGTCCTTGCGTGGACCCTCGCGGCGGCGCTGCCCTCCGGCGCCGCCCAACTGGAACTCTCCACCGCCACGGTTGCCGATCTTCAGGCGGCCATGCAAAAGGGGGCCCTGACCTCCGAAAGACTGGTCGAGCTCTACTTGGCGCGCATCGATGCCTAAGACCAAAGCGGACCGAAGCTCAACACGGTCATCACCCTCAAGGAGCGCTCGGCGGCCTTGGCAGTGGCACGTGCGCTTGGACGCGGTGAACCCGCCCGGGTGGCCCGTGGTTGCCTGATTGGGCCGGCTCGGCGGGCCCTCCCGCCGCCTCCGCGTCAGGAGATGGCGGGGGAGGCTCCCCGGGCCGCCCTCAGAGGGAGCGCACGAAGCGCTCCATGCGGGCCAGGCCCTTCTCGATGTTGGCCAGGCTCGTGGCGTAGCTGATGCGCAGGTAGTCGTCGGCGCCGAAGGCGATGCCGGGGACGGCGGCGACCTTCTCCTGCTCCAGCAACCGCGCGCAGAAGTCGGCCGACTTCAGGCCGGTCTTGGAGATGTTGGGGAAGAGGTAGAACGCCCCCTTGCTGTTCACGCACGAGACGCCGGGCATGGCATTGAGCATCTCCCAGGCGCGGGTGCGGCGCTTGGCGTACTCGGCCAGCCAGCCGGGCAGGTGGGCCTGGGAACCGGTCAATGCCGCCACGCCGCCCTTCTGGGCAAACGAGCAGGGGTTGCTGGTGCTGTGGCTCTGGACGGCGTCGATGGCCTTGGCGATGGGCTCGGGCGCGGCCAGGAAGCCCAGGCGCCACCCGGTCATGCTCCAGGCCTTGGCGAAGCCGTGGACGATGATGGTGTGGTCGTAGTGCGCCTGGCTGAAGCTGGCCACGCTCTTCACCTGCGCGCCGTCATAGGTGAGGTGCTCATAGATCTCGTCGCTCATGATGAGCACGCCCTTCTCGACGCACACGTCGCCCAGGGCCTTGATCTCGTCGGGCGTGTAGACGCTTCCCGTCGGATTGCTCGGCGAGTTGAGGATGAAGAGGCGGCTGCGGGGCGTGATGGCCGCGCGCAACTGGGCCGGGGTGACCTTGAACTCGGTCTGGTCGGTGGTCTCAAGGATGACCGGCGTGGCACCGGCCAGCTTCACCATCTCCGGATAGCTCAGCCAGTACGGGGCCGGGATGATCACCTCGTCGCCTTCCTGGCAGGTGGCCAGGATGACGTTGTAGCACGAGTGCTTGCCGCCATTGCTGACGATCACCTGCGAGGGCTTGTAGGTCAGGCCGTTCTCGCGCTGGAACTTGTCGGCGATGGCCTGCCGCAGCTCGGGGATGCCGCTGCTGGGGGTGTACTTGGTGAAGCCGGCCGCCAGCGCGGCGGCGGCGGCGTCCTTGATGTGCTGGGGGGTGTCGAAGTCGGGTTCACCGGCTCCGAAGCCCACGACGTCCTCGCCCTTGGCCTTCATCTCCTTGGCCTTCGAGTCGATGGCGAGGGTGAGGGACGGGGACAGCGAGGCGGCGCGGCGCGCGATCGGATAGTTCATTTGAAAAATCGGCGCGAGGTTGGGGTGGTCCAACGCCCGCGCAAGGGGGATTTTTTGGGTTCCTGGAGGACGGTGCGTCTACTTGGAAATCGGCTTGGGCAACTGGATGCCCTTGAGGCGCGGATCCCGGGCCGCCTGGGTGCGGAGGTCCTTGGCCTGGGGGTCCTGGGCGAGCCTGGCATCGCTCAGAGCGAGGGCTTTCTCGAGGGCCTTCTCCCCGTTTTCCTTGCGTCCGGAGACGATCTGGATGGCCGCGAGGTCGTACCAACCCTCGGGTCGCGAAGGTTCCGCGACCGTGTACCTGGCCAGCGCACTCTCCACCTTGTCCACCCGGCCGAGTTGACGGTACCCGTCCACGAGTGACAGCAGGACCTCGCCCTTGGTGCCGGAGTTGGTCAGCAGCACCTCGAGCGTGTCGACCGCGAGGTTGCTCTGGCCCGACGAGAAATACGCCGAGGCGAGATCGAACACCGCCTTGGCGTCGGCGTTCGGGCCCGAGGCCTTGGCCTTGGTCTGGGCGTCGGCCTTGGGCGGCGCGCTCTTGAGGATGCTCTCGAGCTGCTCGACCAGGTTGCGGATGCCGAGGTTGTCGCCATCGAAGACCTCGCAGGTCTTGGCCACGAACAGGGCGTCCTCATAGCGGCCGATGGTGGCCAGCAGTTGCGAGTAGTTGAAGACGGTCTCCGGGCTGTAGGGACAGAAGGCGAAGGCCTGCTTCAGGGCGAACTCGGCCTCCTTGATCATGCGTGACTGCACCTGGGGGCTCGGGGTCGGGGAGTTGATGCGCATGGCATAGATCGACTTGCCGATGGCGTTGCGCAGCTTGGAGAAGGCCTTCTGGGCGTTGTCGTCGCGCACGAAGGCCGGGTCTCCCCGGAAGCCGGTCAGGTCGCGCTGCAGGTAGGTCTTCAGGGCCCAGTCGCAGACCTCGCGCACGGGGGTCTCGTACTTGATCCAGTTGCCGATGAAGCGCTCGGAGTATTGGCTCCAGTACTCGTGGTCGCGGCGGACCATCTCCTCGGTGATCTCGGGAACCGGGTTCCGCTCGATCTTCATGATGATGCCGTAGGGGGTGAGGTGCGGGTACATCCAGTCGAGGGGGAAGGACTCCTCGATGTAGAACTCGTGGCCAGGGTTCTTGTCGAAGATCACCTTGGTGAGCAGGCCGTTGATTTGCATGACGGCCACCTGACCGGTGACCGAGATGCGGCCGTCGGGCAACTGGACCACCTGCTCGCCCGGCTTTGGCGGTGAAGAGACCCGGGTAGGCGGCCTCCAGCAGCAGCCGGTTGAGGCGGATCCGGTTGGGGGTCGGGGGATTCTGGGCGGCGAAGGCCCGGACATGGGGCGTGAGCGTCACGGTGGCGAACCGGGCGGGGTCGGCGGCGATCGACGGGCCACGCAGCAGGCGGTTGAGGGCCTCGGCCACCGCCTGCGGGGTGGAGGCCTGACCCAGTTCGGCCTTGAGGTGCCTGGACAACGGATCGGCGGCCGCGTTGACCCTCGCGGTGAACGCGGTGAAGTCCTTGAAGTGATCCGGCTGGAAGAGCGACTCGCCGGCCCGGCGATCCTCCTCGATCGAGGCGCCCATCCCCTGGATGAGCCGGTCGAGCGGCGCGAACAGCGACGCCAGGGCGTTGGTCTTGCCCCGGGCCTCCGACTTGGCGTCGTTGAGCATGCCGAGGAAGAAGGGTTTGTCGTACTGGTATTGGTCGGAGCGGTGGTAGTGGGCGCGGATGTAGTCGAGGTAGGTGTTATCGGCCAGGGCGTTCTGGGTGATGATGTACACGTCGCGGCGGTCGAAGCCCGGGTCGAGGCGGTGCTTGGCCGGGGTGAACGACTCGGCGAAGATCATGTAGGTCGGGCAGAAACGTCCCGGGTCGGTGCCGCCGTAGAGAACGGCATGCGGGGACATGGCCGGGTAGAGCGGCACGCCGTTGGTGTCCTTGGGCGCCTTGCCATGCCCGGCATCGCGTCCGGGCTCGAACATGTCGTGGCCGAACCAGTACCCGAAGAGGTGCCCGCGCTGCTCGTTGTCGCCCCAGTGCGAGAGGATGCTGTCGAAGGGGATCAAGGCGAAGATGGCCAGGATCGGCGCGATCCGGATCTTCTGGCGGTGGATGAGGATCCAACCGGTGAAGGCCACCGAGAGCGCGAGGCTCAGCGCTCCGGCCACCCGCAGGATGGTGAAGACGGTGCTGAGGTGGATGTCGACCAGCTCGTACAGGTTGAAGGCACAGGCCACCGCGCCGCCGACCCACATCCAGAAGCGGGTGTTGCCGGTGTGGTACTGGGTCACCAGCAGCGCCGCCACGATCGAGAGGCCGTAGCCCACCGCCAGCGCGATGATGGTATGCGACGAGGTGAAGAACACCTTCACCAGTTCCTTGGCCGACTTGTCGAGGCCGGGATTGAGCAGGATGAGCAGCAGGATGGCCAGGCACAGGTAGATTGCCGTCAGGCCGATCAACCATGCCCGCTCGCGCAGGCGCATCCGCTTGAGGAAGGCGAAGGGTACCAGGCCGACGAGCAGGTTGGCCCAGTTGAACTCCTCCTGGGCCCCCTGGGCGTACATCCACAACTGGCGGAAGATCACCACCGGATCCGTGCTGGGGTTGGTCTTCTCATACTGGCCCCGGGTGAAGGCGTGCACGAAGCCCTCCCACGTTCGCGGGTAGCCCCAGTTCATGGGCGGGTTTGAGGCCGAGGCCAGCGGCATGTACAGGTAGAAGGCCGCGCCGACCGCGAAGGCCAGGCCGGCGATGAGCACCACGTGCAACTGGTCGCCCAGCTTGCCGGTCTCGGAGGCCAGCCAGAGCATCGCCGCCAGCGAGCCGAGACCGACCAGGTTGTAGATCATGAACACCGGCAGGTTGCCCTCGAAGGTGTGGATCTTGCCGGTCAAGTGGGCCAGCAATCCGAGGAGCCAGATGATGGTGTTGCCGAGGAAGAAGTCGCGGCCGAGTCGTTTGTCGGCCGCCGCGATGGCCACCTCGATGCCCATGGCGGCGACGATGAGTGTCTGGTGGTTGCACAGGCACAGGCCGAAGAGGAAGAACACCCCGTGCAGGTATCGGCGCCGGTCCGGCCGGTACATCCACATGAGCAGCAGGCAGAACATGCCCACGAGGTTGAGCACGGCCAGGGTGTACACCTCCACGATGACGCCCTGGCTCCAGATGAACCCGTTGAACCCGAGCAGCGACCCGCCGACCCAGGCGGCCACGAAGGTGATGGCGTTCTCGGTGCGCCTCGGCAGGTCCTTGAACAGGTCGATGCCCTCGAGGATCAGGCTCGAGCCACGCGAGATCAGCAGCGCGGTGAGGCCGGCCGACAGCGCGGCGGCGACGGCCGAGGAGACCGCCACCCGCCAGGCGATGCTGGAGAAGGGCAGGATCTTGGTGAAGAGCCAGGAATACAGGGTCCAGACCGGGTAGCCCGGCGGATGGGGGACGCCGGCATACATCGAGCCGACGGCCAGTTCACCGGAATCCTCCAGCGTGAGGTCGGGCGCCACCGTGTAGAGGTACCCGGCCATCACAAAAAGGGTGACGAGGATGAAGGTCAGCCAGTCCATCGGCCGGAAGAACCGCCCATGGGGTTCGCCGGTGGGATGGCTGGGGTGGTGTGCCGGTTCCGGGGACTTGGGCGGCGGAGTCGATCCGGTGCGCCAGGCCGAGGAAATCGCGCCGGGGGAAGCCGGAGCAGGGGCCTTGGGAGAATGCTTGGTATCCATTCGATCGATCGGGGCGGGTGCTCCCGGGCGACCCGTGGGGGCAGCCCGGGGACCGGCACCGGAGGCTTCAAGTGGAGCGGCGGGAGCTTTGGTTTGTCGACGTGAAACTGGACCTACTGCAGACCCTCGGGTGACGGCGGCATGGGCTTGCGACGCCATGGATCCGGATCCTGGGACTCCACCGTTGGTCTCCGGCGGGGGACGGGTGTTCAAACTACCGGCCGATCCTTCCCCCGAGCGGAGGATCCTCCGTGTTTCCCACGATCCGTTGAACAACTCCGCTCTGGGCTTCGCCCCCCGACTTCGGCGACGCTCGAAGGGCGGGTCGGTTGGCCCGGAACCACCCCATGCTGCAACCAATTGCCTCCTCCGGTGTTGTTGAGGTCATGTCGACGTCCCCTCGGGAGACCTGTTGCCTGCCCGACCCGGTTTCTGGCCGGGGTTCCTCCGCCCTTCCGGCGATGGTTCCTTGCGCTCCGGCGTCGGTCGGCGTTCCCCCTCGGGCTGGCGTCTGGAGCCGATGCTCGGTCACCGGGTCGGTCACCGGGGCGTCCGGCTTGGCGTCGGTCCTGGCGATCCTCCTGGGATTGGCGCCGGGAGAGAGGGCCTGGGCGGAGGCGTCCAAAACGCCGGCGACCGCCGTGCCCGCCATCGATTCGGTGCCTGCCGAGGCGGGGCCCGAGGCGGCCGAAGAACCGCCCGGACCTGCCCACCGGTACGCCCGCATCCCCAAGCGCAACGCCTTCGGCATCAAGCCGCCGGCTCCGCCGCCGCCGCCCGAACCCGAAAAGGAACCTCCCAAGGACCGTCCGGAGTTCTTCCTGACCGGGTTCACCACAGTCCGCGGCGAGAAGCGCGCCTTTGTCGCCTATCAGCCGAAGGGCAAGCCCGTGCAATACCCACGGGCTTTGGTCCCGGACGAAGAGGTCGGCATCGGCGACGGCGTGCTCAAGCTGGTGTCCATCGACCCGATCGAGAAATCCGTGACGATCGCCTACAACGGGGAGGAGATCCCGCTCAACTTCAAGGACAACGCGGTGAAGGTGACCGGGGGGACTGGAGCACCGCCTGCTCCCGGGGCGCCAGGTCTGCCACCCGGTGCCGCCCGGGGCAGCCAACCGCCCCCGCCGGTCATCAATCAACCCGGCAATGTCGGAGGCATTCCGGGAGCGGTCGGGGCTGCGGGTGGTCCCGGAGCGGTTTCCGTCGCCCCGACCGTGATCGGGCGGGGCGGGGCGGTCCTGAGCGGCGGTGTGGGGGCCTTGCAGGGCAACCAGTTCGCTCCGAACGCGATCCAAGCCGGGGGCACACCCATCCCGAACGGCATTGAAGTGCCGGCCGTGGCTCCCGCCCCCAATGAATACGGCGGGACCATCCCGACCCCCGTCACCCGCACCGGTCGGATCGTGCCTCCGCCCCCGCCGGCACCCTTTCCCGCACTTCCCGGGCAGTGAACCGGTCGGTTGCGGCCTCGCCATGTCCTCGGACTTCGTGGGGGCGTGATGCGCGATGCCGCCTCCAATGCCGCCTCCGGGTCAGCGTTGGGCCCCGCTGGATGCCCGACCGTCGGTGGTTGCCGTCGCCGCTGCCTTCCTTGCCTCACCCACCAACCGGAGGATCTTCTGCGCATCCTTGATGCCGGGAGCCAGTTCCACCCCGGATGAGACGTCCACCGCGTAGGGTCGCACCTGGCGGACCGCCTCCGCGATGTTGTCGGGTTTGAGCCCTCCGGCGAGGATCACGGGGTGGCCCAGCCGGCACGCCTCGATGGCGAGACTCCAGTCGAAGCGGGCCCCGGTGCCCCCGGAGGTTCCGGGCACGTAGGCGTCCAGGAGCCAGGCGTCGCTGGAATCCCGGTGGTGGGGCAACCGTTCAAGCGTTTCGGGCCCCCGCACCCGGAAGGCCTGGACGACCCGGACCCGCTGGCGCAGGGATCGGCCCACCTCCGGCGGTTCCTCGCCATGCAGTTGCACCGTGTCGAGCCTCGCCCCGTCGATCGCGGCCCGGATCAGGCCGGGATCCGCGTCGACGAAGAGACCCACCCGGCTGACGAAGGGCGGCAGGCCCCGCGTGATTTCCGCGGCGCGCCCGGGCTCGATGAACCGGGGCGTGCCGGGCACGAAGACGAACCCCAACGCGTCGGCACCGGCCTCGATGGCGGCGCGGGCATCCTCTTCGCGGGTGATGCCGCAGATCTTGATGCGCAGGGCCATGGGGCGGTTGGATGGAGCGGCGGGTCAGGCCGTCCGTGCGGTCAGAATTGACGATCGGTGACCGCGCCCTCGCTGGCGGTGCTCACCGTGGCGGCGTACTTGGCGAGGATGCCCCGCGTGTAGTTCGGCTTGGGCTTCTTCCACGCCTTGAGGCGGGCCGCCAGCTCCTTGGCCGGGATGCCCAGGGTGATCTCGCGCTGCTTGGCGTCGATGGTGATCGGGTCGCCGTTCTTGATGACCGCGATCGGTCCGCCGTCGAAGGCCTCGGGCGTGGTGTGGCCGATGACAAACCCGTGCGAGCCGCCGCTGAAACGGCCGTCGGTGATGAGCGCGACCTCCTTGCCGAGGCCCTTGCCCATGATGGCGCTCGTCGGAGAGAGCATCTCGCGCATGCCGGGTCCGCCCTTCGGGCCCTCGCCGCGGATGATGATCACGTGGCCGCTCTTCACCTTGCCCTTGAGGATGCCCTGCAGGGCCTTCTCCTCGTTCTCGAACACGATGGCCTTGCCGCTGAAGGTGAGGCCTTCCTTGCCCGAGATCTTGCCCAGCGCGCCGCCGGGGCAGAGGTTGCCGCGGAAGACGACCAGGTGGCTGTCCTTCTTGATGGGGTTGTCGAAGCCCCGGATGATGTCCTGCCCGGCCGGGTAGCCCGGCGCGTTGCGCAGGTTCTCGGCCATCGTCTTGCCGGTGACGGTCATCACGTCGCCGTGGAGCAGGCCCTTGTCGAGGAGCATCTTCATCAGGGGCACCGTGCCGCCGATCTCCACCAGGCGCGCCATCACGTACTTGCCCGAGGGCTTGAGGTCCGCCAGCACCGGGACGCGCTTCCCGACCCGGGTCCAGTCGTCGATGGTGAGCTTCACGCCCGCGCAGTGCGCCATGCCGATGAGGTGCATGACCGCGTTGGTGGATCCGCCCAGGGCGATCACCACCGTCATGGCGTTCTCGAACGCCTTCTTGGTCATGATGTCGCGCGGGCGGATGTTGTGCTTGAGCAGGTTCAGCACGGCCGCACCGGCCTCTTCGCAGTCGCGGGTCTTGTCCTGCGAAACCGCCGCCTGGGCCGACGAATTCGGCAGGCTCATGCCCAGCGCCTCGATGGCCGAGGCCATGGTGTTGGCCGTGTACATGCCGCCGCAGGAGCCGGCGCCCGGGATGGCCACCTCGGCCACCGCCTCGACGTCCTCGGCCGAGCACGCGCCGGCGGCGTTCTTGCCCACCGCCTCGAAGATGTTCACCAGGTCCACGTCCTTGCCGCCCAGTTCGCCCGGCAGGATGGTGCCGCCATAGACGAAGATGCTCGGGCGGTTCAGGCGGGCCATGGCCATGACGCAGCCGGGCATGTTCTTGTCGCACCCGCCGACCGCCACGAAGGCGTCGAAGCCCTGGCAGCCGACCACCGTCTCGATCGAGTCGGCGATGACCTCGCGGGAGACCAGGCTGTACTTCATGCCCTCGGTGCCCATCGAGATGCCGTCGGAGATGGTGATGGTGTTGAACACCACGGCCTTGCCGCCGTTCTCGTTGATCCCCTGGGCCACGCTCACGGCCAGCTGGTCGATGTGCATGTTGCACGGGGTGACCATGCTCCAGGTCGAGGCCACGCCGATCTGGGGCTTGCGGAAGTCGTCCTTCCTGAAGCCGGTGGCGTAGAGCATGCCCCGGCTGGGCGCCCGTTCGATGCCGTCCACCACGATGGAGGAGAACGGGCGGGGCAGGGAGTCGTTCGTGGCCTTGGTGCTGGTCGCTTTCGACGTGGATCGGCGTTTCATGGCGGGCGGGATCGTTGCGGAGCCGGCGGACGGGCGGAAGCGCGAAAATGGATCCTGCGCCTCGGCCTCTGGATGCCGTCCCCGGGCCGGGAAGTCCCAGGTCCGCGCTGTGCGGCAATTCCGCCGTTGCGGCAGCCGGGGACGGCCCGTAGCCTCCGGAGCGGGTAGGATTTTCCCCCTGAATGAGACACTTCCTCGACTTTGAAAAGCCCATCGCCGAACTGCAGCGCAAGCTCGACGAGCTCAAGGCCCAGCCCGGGACGCCCTCCCTGGGCATCTCCTGGGAGGAGGAGATCCGCCTGCTGGAGGGCAAGATCCAGGACGCCCAGCGGCAGCTCTATTCCAACCTGACCCCGTGGCAGCGGGTCCAACTGGCCCGTCATCCGCGGCGGCCCTACACCCTCGACTACCTGCGCCTGGCCTTCGAGGAGTTCGAGGAGTTGCACGGTGACCGCCTGCATTCCGACGACCGGGCCATGGTGTGCGGATTCGCCCGGCTCGGTGGCCAGCGCGTGCTGGTGGTCGGCACCCAGAAGGGCCGGGACACCAAGGAGAACATCCTCCGCAATTTCGGCTCGGCCCATCCCGAGGGTTACCGCAAGGCCCTTCGGCTCATGAAGATGGCCGACAAGTTCGGTCTTCCCATCATCAGCCTCATCGACACCGCCGGAGCCTACCCGGGCATCGGTGCCGAGGAACGCCATGTGGCCGAGGCCATCGCCGTCAACCTGCGAGAGATGATGACCTTCGAGGTTCCCATCCTCGCCTGTGTCATCGGTGAGGGCGGATCGGGCGGAGCCCTCGGCATCGGCGTGGCCGACCGGGTGTTGATCCTCGAGAACGCCTATTACTCGGTGATCAGCCCCGAGGGCTGTGCGGCGATCCTCTGGAAGGATCGCACCGCCGCGCCGAAGGCGGCCGCCGCGCTCAAGATCACCGCCGACGACCTGCGTTCGCTCGGTTTGGTCGACGCCGTGTTGCCCGAGCCCCTTGGCGGCGCCCACCTCGATCCCGAGGCCACGGCCGCCACCCTGCGGCAGGGGTTGCTCCAGCATTTGTCCGAGGTGCAGTCCATGCCGACGTCCGGTCGCCTGTCGGCCCGGTACGCCAAGTTCCGGGCCTTCGGGCACTTCACCGAACCGGACTCGAAGGCCGCGTGATGCTCGAGGCCCCGTTGGTCTTCATCCCCCTGCCCAAGGAGCGGGTCTGGGGTGGTCGCCGTCTGGAGGAGCGTTTCGGCAAGTCCCTTCCCCCCGGCGTGCCAATTGGCGAGTCCTGGGAGATTTGCGACCGGCCCGACGACCAATCGGTCGTGGCCGATGGCCCGCTGGCGGGAGCCAGTCTGCCCAAGACCGAGATGTGGTATTTCGCCGAGGCCGACCCGGGAGCCGGGATCTACGTGGGATTCGAGCCCGGGGTCACCCGGCAGGCGTTCACCGGAAGGCTGGACGACGGCACGGTGGCCGGGTGCTTCCGGAGGATTCCGACCCGGGCCGGGGACGCCATGTTCCTGCCCAGCGGGCGGGCCCATGCCCTCGGGGCCGGCAACCTGGTCTTCGAGATCCAGCAGAACTCCGACACCACCTACCGCGTCTTCGACTGGAACCGCACCGGGCTCGACGGCAAGCCGCGCGAGCTGCACCGCGAGCCCGCCCTGGAATCCATCGACTTTTCCGACACCCACCCGGAACGGATTCCGGAGTTCTGGTCGAGGGTCGCCCCCGGGGTGGTCTCCCGTCCGTTGGTCCGGCACGCCCTCTTCGCGGTGGATCTCTGGAGGTTTCGTCCCGGGGCGGGGGCCGGTGCCACGGTGGCGGCGGGCCAGGGCCCGGTCGTGCTCGGCGGGGTGTCCGGGACTGTCCGGGTGCAAGTGGGAGACCGCCACCGGGTGCTGAGCCCCGGCCGTTTCCTGCTCATTCCGGCGGCGGTCGCCGGCCGGTTGAGGGTCGATGCCGTCGACGCTTCAGAAATCCTGCGGGTTGCCGATGGATCATGAATGACTTCAGGTCCCACGGGATCCCGGCCCACGCCGCCTGACCCCCATCAGGGCCTTCCTGACGACGAGCCCCGCGTGGAGTCGTCGCCCGAGGCCATCGAGAGCGACCTTCTCCGCATCCTGATCACCGATCCCCGCTTCCGGTGGGCGGCGGTGCTGGTCCTGCTGCTGGCCGGTTCGGTGGTGATGACCGTCGTGCCGATCTTTGTCGTCTCCACCCCGGAGATCGACCCACCCTTCCGGGCCAGCCTGCTCGACAAGTTTCAGGCCCGAGCCCTGATCCGCACGGCCCGGGAGGCCGGGGTGGCCGGCAGGTTGCCCGAGTCGATCACCGCCTGGAAGACGGCCCTGGCCAACGACCTGGCGAGCCTCGAGGCGCGGCGCGGTGCCCTGGAGACCCTTCTGGGAAGCGCCGCCTGGACGCAGGACGACGTGCGCTTCGGCTACGCCTGCGGCACCGAACTGCTCAAACGCACCGGCACCAACCGCCAGGAAGTGCTGCTCTTCGCGCGCTTCCTGGACCATGTGGGGCATCATCCGGCCAATGTCGCCCTGCTGCGAGACCTCGCCGCGACCGACACCGGCGAGGTCTCCGGTTGGTTTGCCCGGTCGTTGTTCCTCTCCCGGCGCATGGACCGCTTCGAGGAGCTTTGGCTTCGCCAGCGTCAGACCCTCGCGGCCACCGAACCGATGGCATTGATCGGCCCCGCCTGGGAGGCGGGATGGGGCCCTATCACCGGGATGCCGGCGGCCCGGGAACGCCTG
>JAJTFN010000136.1 GCA_021298285.1 Verrucomicrobium sp. | reverse complement strand
CGACGAGGATCGACCCGGCCAACTGGAAAACCATCCGGTAGCGGTGCTCCGGGTTCAGCGGGAAGGGTGACTCGTTGACCTGCCGGGTGGCCTGCTCGTTCTGCACCAGGTTGATCTGGTGGAAGCCCGACACCGAGTTGTAGTTGTAGGTGTAGCCCTCGGTGGTGCCGAGGCCGAGGTTGGCGGCCCGCCCGATGAGTCCGAAGGCCTGGTTGATGTCGGTGCGCCAACCGGTGATCTCGGCCTGCACGCGCGCCCGGGTGTAGGTCTTCTCGGGCCGGAGGCTTCCGATGCGCTGGGGTCCCAGCAATTCGGGGGCCGGGCTCCCGGGCGCGCTCAGGCGATAGCCACCGCCGGACATCTGGAAGACTCCGCCGGCCCCGAAGGCTTTCAGAGGCTCGTAGTGCGACCATCCGGTGTCGTTGCCGTCGTCGAAGTCGTCGGTCTGCGCCAACAGCGAGCCCGTGGCCACGGGGCCTAGGAGCGACAGGAGCAGGCCGGCCCGTCGGAGGCCGGTCCAGGGGCGGTTCGGTCGATTCATGGGAGTGATCGTACCCAACCCCGGGCCCGGTTCCTTGGCAAGCGGGTTCGGGGGGCGAACCGGACGACCGGACGAGCGTCGATCACCCCAGGGTGGTGGCCAGGCCCTGGGGGGCCCTCGCCAGGACATGGAGGCGCCCCGGGGTGAGCCAGGGATTGCCTGAAGGCCGTGGACGGTGACGATGGCCGGACGATGTCCCCGTCACGCTCCCGAGGTCTGCGGCTCCTGCAATGGCTGGGCCGGTGGATCTGCGGGCTGTGGCTGGTCGCGGGCAGCCCTGTGGCGGGTTCGGACCTGGAGTGGCGAAAAGCCCGTCCACTGCCCGACCCGGTGGGCGTGGCCGCGCCGTTCGCGGGGGTCTCGGGCGGAGCCCTGGTGGTGGCCGGCGGGGCCCAGTTCCCCGAACGTCCGCCGTGGGAGGGCGGCACGAAGGTCTGGACCGACACGGTGTGGGTGCTGGATCGCCCGGAGGGGACCTGGATCCGTGCCGGCCGGTTGCCTGCGCCGAGAGCCTACGGGGTCTCCCTCACGGTGCGCGACGCGGTGCTGTGTGTGGGAGGCAGCGATGCCCGGGGCCCGGTCGCCGAGGTGCGCGCCCTCGAATGGACGGCCGGACGGTTCCGGGTCCGTCGGCGTGGGCCGGGCCCGTTCGGCAGGCTGCCCGGCGACCTCCCGATCCCCCTGGCCAACGCCGCGGGTGCGATGGACCTGGCCGGGCAGGTCTACGTGGCCTGCGGAACGGCGGAGCCCGGGGAGCGCCGGGCCTCGGCGCGGGTCTTCGCCTGGGATTCCGGGTCGCGTGGGCGTCGCGCCGGGCGTCGCTGGACCGAGGCGCCCGCCTTGCCCGCCGAACCGCGCATCCTCGCCATCGCCGCCCCGGCGGATCGGGGATTCTTCCTGTTCGGGGGGTGCGCGCTGGAGTCGGTCGTCACGGCCGACGGTGTCCCGGGCGTGACGCGGCGCTACCTGCGCGACGCGTGGCGGTATCACCCGGAGCGCGGTTGGAAACGCCTCGCCGATCTGCCCCGGCCCTGCGCCGCCGCCGCCTCGCCGGCTCCGGGCGTCGATGGGCGTCTCCTGCTCCTCGGGGGCGACGACGGATCCCTCGCACGATTCCGGCCGCTGGACCGGCATCCGGGCTTCCCACACCAGGCCTGGGCCTTCGATCCCCGGGAGGATCGGTGGACCCGGATCGACGATCCGCCGGTCTCCCGGGTCACCCTGCCGGCCGTGCCCTGGCTCGGGCGCTGGTGGCTGCCCAGCGGCGAGGTCCGTCCGGGGGTGCGTTCGCCCGAGGTGTGGAGTGTCGGGACTCCGGAGCCGTGACGAAGGGGACGGGCCGAGCCGTGCCGGGCGCCCCGGACGGTCCGAGGAAGGACCGTTGAGCTTCCGAACCGCTCCCGGCAATGTCGGTCGCATCGATCATGCGCGAGGGAACAGGCGGCCGGCCATTCCGGTGGGGTTCAAGGCGGTCCGATGCGGGTCCGTGGGTTGAGTCCAGGGAGGCCCGCCGATGAGCCTGCTTGGGGATCCCGTCGAGCGCGCCCGCCTGGCCGCGTTCTACGCCGACACGCTCACCCGCGACGTGCTGCCCTTCTGGGTGCGTCACGGCTGGGACCGCGAGCACGGGGGCGTCCTCACCTGCCTGGACCGCGACGGGTCCCTGATGGACTCCGACAAGAGCGTTTGGTTCCAGGGGCGTGCCGGGTGGATGTTCGCCACGGCCTTCCGCACCGTGGAACCCCGCGCCGAGTGGCTCGAGTTCGCGCGTTCCTGCGCGGCGTTCTCGCGCCGCCACTGCCACGGGCCGGGTGGCAAGATGTGGTTCCTGGTGGACCGTCAGGGGCGTCCGCTGCGGATGCGTCGCTACGTGTTCAGCGAGGCCTTCGCCGCCATCAGCTACGCCGCGGTATCTGTCGCGACCGGGGACGCAGGCCTGCGGCAGGCCGCCCTCGACACCTTCGCCCTGTACCTGCGACACAGTTTCGAGCCGGGCCTGATGCCGCCGAAGGACGAGCCCACCCGGCCCTCGAAGGGGATCGGCGGCCTGATGATCGGCCTCGTGACCGCCCAGGAACTCCGCGAGTGCCTGGGCGAGGTCGTGGTCGAGGGGCGCACCCTGACCGCCTGGATCGATGGATTCATCGGCGAGATCGAACGGGATTTCCTCAAGCCCGACCTGCGTGTGCTGCTGGAGGTGGTGGCCCCCGACGGATCCGTCCTCGACCATCAGGACGGCCGGACGCTCAACCCGGGCCATGCGCTGGAGTGCGCCTGGTTCATCCTGCACGAGGCCCGCATTCGCCGTCGCGACGACTGGGTGCGTCTCGGGGTCCGCATCCTGGACTGGATGTGGGAGCGCGGGTGGGACGACGGCCCGGGAGGCCTGCGGTACTTCACCGACCTGCGGGGCCTGCCCGTCCAGGAGTACTGGCACGACATGAAGTTCTGGTGGCCGCACTGCGAGGCGATCATCGCCACGGCCCTGGCGTGGCGGATGACCGGCGAGGCCCGGTTCGCCGAGTGGCACGAGCAGGTGCACTCGTGGAGCTTCCGGCAGTTTCCCGACCCCGTGCACGGCGAGTGGTACGGATACCTCCACCGCGACGGCACCGTGTCGCAACCGGCCAAGGGCAACCGCTTCAAGGGCCCGTTCCATTTGCCCCGCATGCTGTGGTACTGCGCCCGGTTGCTCTCCGAACCGGAGCCCCTTTTGTCGTCTGGTGCGTCTGGTGCGTCTGGTGCGTCCGCCTGACGGTCCGCCCGCCCGCCGGCCGCCGTCTCAACGCCCGCAGAGGCAGGTGACCACCGTGTCCGGCGCGACGCGCACACCGGACCGCGCGAGGGCCTGCTCCACGCCCTCCAGGAATGCGGCCTCGAGACCGCTGGAGGCTGGCCGCAGGCACCGGTCGTGCCGTTGCAGCAGGGTGCCGGCGGGAATCTGCCGGAGCGCCGCCTCGAAATCCGCGACCGTCTTGAAGGCCACGACCTCGCGTCGATCCTTTCGCCCCAGGGCGATCCGGGGCGACGGTTGGTCCTCGTCGCCCGCGTTCATCACCAGGAATCCGTGGTCGGCCCCCAGCGGGATGGGAACCTTCCGGAACCCGTTGTCCACCTCGCCGAGCACCAGGGGACCCTCGGAGGTCGCCGCCGCCTGGAGCGTCGGAGCGGCCCCTGTCGCACCGGCGGGAAGGTCGTCGGATACCATCGGAACGCGGTGTTTGGCAGGCGTGGATCCGGTCGGAGGGGCCGTGTTCGGGGTTTGATCGGCGGGCGGGGAGCAGGCCGCCAGCAACCAGGCAGGGAAGCAGCAGTCGAAGACCCCAGAGACCGAGTCGGCCCCGGTTCCGAGGTCGGGAGATGGAGGCAGGTTCCGGGTTCATGGACGGTGTGGGGACAGGATGCCGTGCTCGGACCTCCCAGGGGAAACCCAAACAGGCCTCCGGACCGCGTCAGGGGGTGCTCCCTCGAGGGGCCAATCCGATCCATTCACGGGAATGATCCGAGGCATTGGGGCATTTCCTCGCGCCCGGTTCGATGGTAGCCTTTGGGCATGTCCTCCGCTGCCTCCCTGAAGGGACTTGGCCGAACCCCGGTCCGCACCGGCCGGCATGCCCGGCTCGGGTCCACCGGTCGGTCCTTGGCGGCAGGGCTGGCAGCCTGCCTGTCCGGGTTCCTGTTGACGTTGGTCGCGGTGGCCGCCCCGGGGCCGGACTTCAGCCGGGCCGTCCGGCCCATCCTGGCGGCCAAGTGCTACTCCTGCCACGGGCCTGATGCCGAGGCCCGGAAGTCCGGGTTGCGGCTCGACACCTTCGACGGGGCCACGACCGCGCTGAAGTCGGGGGCGGTGGCCATCGTGCCGGGCAAGCCCGCCGCCAGCGCCCTGCTGGCCCGGGTGACCCACGCCGATCTGGACGAGCGCATGCCGCCGAAGGGCGAACCGCTGACCCCGGCCGAGGTGCAGACCCTCGAGCAATGGATCCAGGCAGGGGCCGCCTACGCCGAGCCGTGGGCCTTCCGGCCGTTGCAGGATCCCCCGGTGCCGACGGTGCGCGACGCCGCCTGGTGCGAGACCGGGATCGACGCCTTCGTGCTGGCCCACCGGGAGGCGGCCGGCCTGCGGGCCCCGGCCCGGGAGGTCGATTCGGCGGCGTTGCTGCGTCGGTTGTCCTACGACTTGCGCGGCCTGCCGCCGACGCCCGAGGAGGTCCGGTCGTTCGTGGCCGACCGTGACCCCGGACGCCTCGCGCGGCAGGTCGACCGGTACCTGGCCGACGCGGCCTTCGGGGAGCGCTGGGGCCGTCACTGGCTCGATCTGGCCCGATTCGCCGAGACCATGGCCCACGAGTTCGACTTCGAGATTCCCCACGCGTGGCGCTACCGCGACTACGTGGTCGAGGCCTTCAATTCCGATGTCGCCCCGGCCCGGTTCGTCGCCGAGCAGATCGCGGGCGACCTGCTGCCGCCCCGGCCCGGCCTGGGGCTCCCCAACGCCGCGCCGCTCGGCACGGCCTGGTGGTTCCTCGGGCCTGCCACACACGCCCCGGTGGATGTCCGGCAGGACGAGGCCGACCGCTTGGCCGGTGCCGTCGATGTCGCCGGACGCAGCCTCTTCGGCCTGTCGATCGCCTGCTCGCGCTGCCACGACCACAAGTTCGATCCGATCCCTGCGCGCGACTTCTACGCCCTGTTCGGCGTCGCCCGGAACACCCGGCGCATCGAGGGGTTCCTCGATGCCGATGTGCGGACCCCGGAGCGCGCCGCCGCCGCCCGCGAGGCGCTTGCGGACGCCAGCCGTCGGTCCGGGGTGGTGGCCTCCACCCGGCCGGTATCTCCATCGGGCGTCGTGGTGCTCGACGACGTGGCCCGGGGCGGGGCGGCCTGGTCGCGCTCGGGCCGGGCCTTCGAGGCCGCAGGGTCGCTGCTGGCGCTGGACGCCTCCGGAGGCCTGCGGCCGGCCGAGACTGGCACGCTGGACAGTGCCCGCCTCGCCCTGCCGCTGGCCGGCAGCGCCCGGTCGGCCGATCAAACGATCTCCAAGCGCTACTTCCACCTGCGCCTGCGCGGCAGCGACGCCGCCTTCCGCGCCGTGGTCGACAACTACTGGCTCGACAAGCATGCCAGCCTGCTCTTCGAGGGGTTCCGGCGCCGCCTGCCGCGTGCCGAGGGAGCCGAGGCGGCCAAGGATCCGCGCGAGGTCGCCTGGCGCATCGAGACCTTCGATTTCTCCCGCTACCAGGGCGAGCGGGTGCACTTCGAGGTGCAGGACGATGGACCGGGCTGGATCGAGATCGATGCGATCCTCATGAGCGACGCGGCCACCCCGCCGCCGGCCGAGGCATGGGATGCGGACGGACCGGCCACCGGGTGGAATCCGTTGGCGCCCGGACTGGCCGAGGCCCGTGCCCGGGTGGTCGCGGCGCGCGATGCCCTGCTGGCCTGCGCCCCGCCGATCCGGGCTCTTCTGGCGGACGAGGGGGGCTCGCTGGACGAGCCCATCCATGTGCGCGGTGCGGCCCACCGCTATGGCGAACCCGCCCCGCTGGCCCGCCTCTCGGTGCTGGGCCTCGACGCCCGCCAACCGGTCGCCGGCAGCGGCCGCCGGACGCTGGTGGAGGCGTTGACCGATCCACGCCGGCCCTTCCTCTGGCGCACCACGGCCAACCGCATCTGGCTCAAGGTCTTCGGGCGGGGGATCGTCGACACCCCGGACGACTTCGGCCAGCTGGGCGGCACGCCCTGGAGCCCCGAGTTGCTCGACCACCTCGCATCGCGACTGGCCCGGGGACAGACCTTCAAGCAACTCCTCCGCGACCTCGTGCTGTCCCGCGCCTACCGGGCCGCCGCAGAGCCCGGCGAGGCCCCGGCCGAGGTGTGGTCGCCGATGCCGGCACGCCGGCTCGACGCCGAGCAGATCCGCGACGCGATGCTCGCGGCCTCGGGCACCCTCGACCGCACCGTGGGCGGCACCAGCGTGCCCGCGCGCCTGACCGAGCACATGCAGGGCCGCGGCCGGCCGGGCAAGTCTGGCCCGGTCGACGGGGCGCGCCGCCGCAGCGTGTACGTGGAGACCCGCCGCAACTTCCTCGACCCGTTCCTCCAGGCCTTCGACCAGCCCGCCCCGGCGACCACCTGTGGACGCCGTCATGCCTCCAACGTGCCCGCCCAGGCGCTGGCGCTCATGAACAGCGAACTGGTCCACCTCATGGCCGAACGCTGGGCCGAGATGCTGATTCCATCGGCGGGGGGTTCGCCGGCGCCGACGCCGGCCGCCGACCGGGCGCAGATCGTCAGGCTGTGGCTCTCGGCCTTCGCGCGTGAACCGAAAGAGGATGAGGTCCGCCTGGCCCTCGGATTCCTCTCGGACGAGCGCGCCTCCGCTGGCGACAAGCCTGCAGTGGCCCGCGAGCGGGCGGCCTACGCGGCCCTGGCCCACGCCCTCTTCGCTTCCAAGGAATTCGTCTTCCTCCGATGAACACCCCCCGGACCCATCCCTGCGGGCGCACCCGCCCGGTGCCCCTGAGCCGACGTGAACTTCTGGCGGCCTCGGGCAGCGGCCTGGGCTTGCTGGCGCTCGGAGGCCTCTTCGGCTCGCCCGGGGCGGCCCTTGCCGCGGCGAGCGAGTCCCGGGCCTTGGCGGCGACCCATGCGCGGGCCAGGGCCCGGAGCGTGATCTTCCTCTATCAGGACGGCGGCCCGGCGCAGATGGACACCTTCGATCCCAAGCCGCGCCTGGCCGACTACCACGGCAAGCCCTTCCCGCTGCCGATGGCGCCCACGCAGTTCAACAACAACGGCAACACCCTCGCCTCGCCGTGGAAGTTCGCGCAGTGCGGCCAGTCGGGGCTGCCCATTTCCGAGTTGTTCCCGCGCCTCCGCACCGTGGCCGACGAGTTGTGCGTCGTCCGCTCGATGACCAGCAACTTCAGCGAGCACACCAACGCCAACTACTTCCTGCACACCGGCCTGGGCATTCCCGGTCGGCCGTCCATGGGGGCGTGGATGTCCTACGGCCTGGGCAGCGAGAACGACAATTTGCCGGGCTTCGTCGTCGTGGAGGGAGGGCTGGTTCCGCCGGGGGGCCTCGACTGCTTCTCGGCCGGGTTCCTGCCGGCGCGCCACCAGGGGTCCATCCTGCGGCCGCGCGGCGAGACCATTGCCGACGCCACGCCGCGCGATCCGGAGTCGGTCCAGCAGCGCAAGCGCCACCTGATCGGCCGGCTCGACTCGGCCTTCGCGCACGAGACCGGTGCCGAGGCCGTCGAGAGCGCCATCGCCAACCACGAGTTGGCCTACCGCATGCAATCGGCCGTGCCGGAGCTGTCCGCCCTGGATGGCGAGAGTGCGGAGACCAAGGCCATGTACGGCTTCGACAGCCCCTTCGAGCCCACGCGCATCTACGCCCGGGAATGCTGCCTGGCGCGTCGCCTGGTCGAGCGTGGGGTGCGCTTCATCGAGGTGACCT
>JAJTFN010000135.1 GCA_021298285.1 Verrucomicrobium sp. | reverse complement strand
GGCTTTACGAGCAGGTGGTCGCCGGCTCGTCGGCCAACACCTACGAGCAGGACCATGGTGCGGCCCTCTACCGGCGCACCCTCTACACCTACTGGAAGCGCTCGGTGCCCAACCCGGCCCTCCTGCTCTTCGACCGGCCGTTCCGCGAGACCTGCACGACCCGCCGCTCACGGACGAGCACGCCGCTGCAGGCGCTGAACCTGCTCAACGACCCCACCTACGTGGAGGCCGCCCGGAATCTGGCCCAGCGGCTGGTGCGCGAGGCCGCCGACACCGACCGCCGGGTCGGGGCGGCCTTCCTGCGCGTGCTCGGGCGCCCCCCGTCGCCCCGGGAGCGGTTGGTGATCGTCCAGGGCCTCGAGCGGGCCAGGCAGACCTTCCGGGCCGACCCTGCGGCGGCATCCGCCCTGCTGGCCGTGGGCGAGTCGAGGGCCGACCCCTCGCTGGACCCGGTCGAACTGGCCGCGTGGACCGTCACCATGGGCACCCTGCTCAACCTTGAGGAGACGCTGACCCGACAATAACCCATGACCCCGGACATTCCGCCCCTCCCGGCCTCGCGCCGGCGGTTCCTCGGCCAGGCCGGCGCCACGCTGGGCGCGGCCGCCCTGGCCTCGCTGTTGGGAACGGGAGGCACGCGCGCGGCGACCTCGACGTCAACCATCCCGGCACCCCGGGGCATCGTCATCCCCCGGGCCCGACGGATCATCTACCTGACCCAGGCCGGGGCCCCGTCGCACCTCGACCTCTTCGACCCGAAGCCCGGACTGAAGGCCCGCTTCCGCGAGGACCTGCCCGATTCCATCCGGGGCACCCAGCGGCTCACCGGGATGACCTCGGGCCAGAAGACCTTCCCCATCGCGCCGAGCCCCTTTGCCTTCCGGCCGGCGGGCCGTTCAGGCCTCCTGCTGAGCGAGATCCTGCCGCACACCGCCCGCGTGGCCGACGAGCTGTGCCTCATCCGGTCGATGCACACCGAGGCCATCAACCACGACCCCGCCATGACCCTGCTGCAGACCGGCCACCAGCAGGCGGGACGCCCCTCGATGGGCTCGTGGCTGTCCTATGGCCTGGGCAGCGAGAACCGCGACCTGCCCACCTTCGTGGTGATGATCTCGCGGCCCAGCGGCCCGACCAATGCCCAGCCCCTGCACGAGCGGATGTGGGGTTCGGGATTCCTCCCGTCGCATCACCAGGGGGTGCGGTTCAGCCCGGGCAACGACCCCGTGCTGTTCCTGAGCGATCCGCCTGGCATCGGCCGCGGTCTGCGCCGGGGAATGCTCGACGACCTCGGTCGGCTGAACCGGATCAACTTCGAGGAGTACCAGGATCCGGAGATCCAGACGCGGATCAGCCACTACGAATTGGCCTTCCGGATGCAGGCCTCGGTGCCGGAGTTGACCGACCTCTCAAGCGAACCCGCCTCGACCTTCGAACTCTACGGGCCCGAGTCCCGCAAGCCGGGCAGCTTCGCGGCCAACTGCATCCTGGCCCGGCGGCTCTCGGAGCGCGGGGTCCGCTTCGTGCAACTCTACCACCGGGGCTGGGACCAGCATGACAACCTGCCCTCGGGCATCCGACACCAGGCCTATGACACCGACCAGGCCTCCGCGGCGCTCATCACCGATCTCCGCCAGCGGGGCCTGCTCGAGGACACCCTCGTCGTCTGGGCGGGCGAGTTCGGCCGGACCGTCTTCAGCCAGGGCGCACTCACGGCGGCCAACTTCGGCCGGGACCACCATCCGCGCTGCTACAGCGTCTGGCTGGCGGGCGGCGGCATCCGGGGCGGGATCTCCCACGGCGAGACGGACGACTTCGGCTACAACGTGGCCCGCGATCCGGTGCACATCCATGACCTGAACGCGACCCTGCTCCACTGCCTCGGCCTGGACCACGAGCGGTTGACCTTCCGCCACCAGGGCCGGGACTACCGCCTCACCGACATCCACGGCGACGTGGTGTCGGCGCTCCTGGCCTGAGCGCGTCGGCCAACCGAGGGGCCTGCGTCTCCGGTCCGTCCCCGGCGGAGGTTCCCCCCGGGGTCAACGGCCCTCCGAGATGCAGTACAGGCTCTGCCGGCCCCGCAGGAACAACTGCTTGCCGACAATGGCCGGGGAGGCGTCGAAGCCGTCGTCCAGGCGGTTCTTCGCCAGCACCTCGAGGCGGGGCCCCTGCCGGAGGACGGCCGTGTTGCCGTCGCGCCCGACGACGTACACCCGGCCGTCGGCTGCGACCGGGGAGGCATAGACACCATTGAGACCGTCCAACCGCTCGGCCTCGAACCGGGGCTTGCCCGAGGTGGCGTCGAAGGCCGAGAGCAGGGCGCTGTTGTTCGAGAGGAAATAGAGCGAGTCGCCGACCAGCAGCGGGGACGGGACATAAGGCGTGCTCTTGGCATGCGACCACACGACGCCATCGGTGCCGGTGAGGTCTCCCGTCCGGTCCAGACGGATGGCCTGCAGGGCATTGCCCCGGTAGCCGCTCATGAGGAACACCCGGTCCCCGCCGGCGACCGCCGAGGGGATGGCGTTGACGGTCTGCCCGGCGCATTCCCAGATCAACCGGCCGTCCCGGAGGTCGTAGCTGCGGACCTTGTTCGTGCCGTTGACGATCACCTGCTTGCGGCCGCCGTGGGAGACGATCAGGGGAGTGCACCACCCGGTGGGCTCGTCGCGGGTCTGCCGCCAGAGTTCGCGACCGTCGCGCTTGTCGAGGGCCACGATGAAGTCGTCGCCTTCATGGTCCCAGAGCACGACCACGGTGTTGCCGTCGAGGGCGGGCGAACTGCCTTCGCCGAAGCTGTTGCGGGTGCGCATGTCGCCCAGGTCCTTCTCCCACAGGAGCTTGCCCTTGAGATCGTACCCGAAGAGGCCGAAGGAGCCGAAGGAGACGATCAGGTGCTTGCCATCGGTCACCGGCGAGGCCGAGGCGAACCCGTGATCCTTGTGGTGGCCCTCGTGGGGCATCTGGGTGCGCGGGGAATGGGTCCAACGTTGCTTGCCGGTCTTGCGGTCGAGGCTGATCACCGTGAACTGCTGTGCCCGGGTCGGCCGATCGACCATGCCGCCGCCCCCCCCTCCGGGACCACCCCGCCCGCCGCCGGGACCTCCGCGACGGGGACGATCCGGCCGATCGGACCGTTCCGGGGCCGCGGACCCTGCACCGGACTCCTCTGCGACCGCCTCCGGGCCCGTGGGGATGGCCGTCAGCAGGAAGACCTGATCATCCCAGAGGATGGGCGTGGAGGTTCCCCGTCCCGGCACGGCGACCTTCCACTGGACGTGGTTCGTCTCGCTCCACTCGACCGGCGGCCTTCATGGGTTTCCTGCGATGACGCCCCGGGCCGCGGCGGGTTACAAGCCCGGACCACGGCCCTTCCGGGCGGGCGCATGGCCCCACCGGTCCCGGAGTCCGCTCACTGCGCGCTGGCGGTGATCCAGCCCTCCTTGTGGGCCGTCCACAGCACCGCGTTCTTGAGCAGTTGCTGGTAGGCGGCATGCCCGTGGGCGATGCCGTCGTGCCCCAGCGTGATGCCGGCGATGCGGGCCTTGGGATGCTTCACCACGAAGACCTGCGGGAAGTCCTTGTTCTTGGCCTTGGAACGGGCGGTGGCGAGCACCTCGATGGGAGTGCCCGCCGCGTCGGCCTCGAAGTAGTAGAGCTCGTCGCGCAACTGGAAGCGCTCGGGCACCCCCTGCATCAGGGGGTGCTTCACCCCGGAGGCCGCGACCTCGAACTCCCCATAGGCGTCGTGCCCGCGGGAGCCGCCGCCGGCCAGTTCGCGATTGTAGGCGGGCCAGTTGGCCCAGTTGTACCAGAGGCCCGGATGCAGGAGCACCAGGCCCTTGCCGGCCGCGGCGTGGGCGGCGATGGCCTCGCGCACCGCCGGGTCGGGGAACGCCTTGTTGGCGCTGATCAGCAGGATGTCCGCAGACCTCACGGCCTCGACCGTGACGTCCTGGGGCTCGCGGTAGTTGGCCGAGATGCGGCCCGATCCATTGAGCATCGCCACATCGGCCAGGTTGAACCAGCGGTTGTAGTCGTGCGAGGCGCCACCGCCGATGAGCAGCGTCTTGATGCCGTCACCCCACTTCAACGGAGGAACGACCGGCTCGGCCTGCGCCTGCTCGGGCCCCGCCGGCGCGCCCAGCTCGGCCGTGATGGCGAAGAGCGTCGGGGCCACCTCGTTGTCATAGCTCTCGAGCACCAGCTTCTGGAGCACGCCGGGCTTGGTGATGTTCTTGGAGAGCCACCGGATCTGGCCGGGCCCCTTGGTCCAGCTCGGCAATCCCTTGGAACCGGTCACGTCGGGCCGACCACGGTAGTCGGCGACCTCCACGCCGTTCTTCAGGACGATCTCCTGGGTCGCGCCCCCCTCGAACACCGCCGTGATCTTGAGGGCGTTGATCTTCTCGCCGACGGCCGGATAGCCCCAGCCCGCCACGCCGCCCAGGAGGTGCAGCCTCGAGGCCGCGACGCCGACCTTCACCTCCACCCGCTTGGGCAGGTTCTTGCGCGACCAGGAGTCCGGGGCGCCGCCCTTGAGGACCACCACGTTGGCGACGGCCTTCTCGGGGCTGATCACGTCGAAGGGGATGTCCTCGACGCGCTTGAGGCCGTAGCTGCGGAAGGTGACGGTGTCGTCCTCCTGCTCCGGCGTGATGTAGAGGCCGCGGCCGCTGTTCGCGGTGAAGGCCCCGCCCAGGTCGAGGATGCGGAAGCGGTTGTCGTCGACCGTCATGTAGGCGAGCAGGTCGCGCAGGGCCGCCGCGCCCAGCGCGTCGAAGCCCTCCGGCATGAGCGAGCGGCCGGTGGACTTGCGGTTGGCGATGTCCGACACACGCAGGGTGTGGTCGGCGGAGGCGTCGCGCAGGACGAGTTCCGAGGCGTTCTCGCGCTCGATGATGCCGTCGAACTGGTCACCCGACTTGGTCTCGACGCTGATGCTGATGAAGTTGGGCTCGACCACGCGGTTGGGGTCCACGATGTGGATGAGGAGGTCGGCCGCGCCGTGGGCGCCCATGCCGTTGAGGTTCGGGGCCAGGTTGCGACCCTCGCCCTTGTAGATGTGGCAGCCGGCGCAGTTGGCGGTGAACACCTTCTTGCCGTTGGCCACGTCGCCGGGTTTCTCCACCTCGGGGCGGAGCTTGGCGATCAGGGCATCCTTCTCCTTGGCCTCGGGCCCCTTCAGGTCGTCGATGACCTGGCTGGCCCGGGCGGCGATCTTCGCGTCCCCGTGGGTGCGCAGGCGGTGGAGCCGGGCGGGCCCCAGCAGCACCACGTCGATCTTGCGGGCCGCCAGGGCCTCGATGAACGCGGCGGACGAATCGGCCCGCTTGAGCACCTGGGCGAAGGCCGTCTCCAGCTGGCCGGTGGGCAGCTGGGCGAACCGCTCGACCAAGGCCATCCCGCCCTCGGGGGCGGAGCCGAGGGCCTCGATGAGCGACTTCTGGAGCGCCGGGCTGATGGCCGGGGTGACCAGCGAGGCGACGGCCGGGATCACCGAGGGCTCGATGTCGCGGACGCCGATGAGGTTGGCCGCAATCTGGCCGCGGGAGGCATCCGGGATCGAGGCGTCGCGGATCTGGGTCGAGGCGGCCTGGATGGCGGGCTTGAGCTCGGCCGACAGGGCGGAGGCCGCCTTCCAACGGGCGACGAGGGGCAGCACCGAACCGGCGGTCCGGCCCGAGGCGAGCAGCGACTTGAGGGCACCGAGATTGGCGGCGTCCAGCTCGGGCTGCAGGCGGGCGTCGAGCGACGACGACAACGCCTCGAGCGCGGACGCCTTGAGGCCGTCGGTCGCGGCGGGCTGGCGGGCGAGCAACTGCACCATCCGGCCGGCCAGCGCCGCATCCCGGCGATTGGCCACCAGGCGGGCCAGGTGCGGAACGTACGCGGCGACAAAGGCCGGATCCTTGGCGCCGAAGACCGCCTCGAGGAAGAGCAGCGGATCCTTGTCGGCGGCTCCGACCGCGGCGGACTCGAGCCAGCGGTCCTTGAGGTTCGGCCAGGCGGAGACCACGGCGTCGGCCAGGGCCCGGGACGGCGGCAGGGAACCGGCGGCCATCAAGGCGTTGATGCGAACGCGGCCATCGGGATCGCCCATGCGGTCGATCACCGCCTTCTCGGTGGTCTTCACGGGGTCGGAGTCGTTGGAGCGCAGGTTGGAAGGGTTGGCCGACAGCTCGGTGGCCACGCGCAGGGCGTTTTTCCGCACCCAGGGCGAGGCGTCGTTCAGGACGGCGGCGGCCGCCTCATCCTGCCAGGGCACCGGTCCGTGCGAGGCGGCCACGCGGTAGAGCCACAGCGCCTGGATGCGGGCCTCGGCGGGGGCCGAGGTGTCTCCGATCAACGCACCGAGGCCCTCCAGCGCCGAGGCCAGCAGGGAAGGTTGCTCGATCAGGAGCCGGTTGGCCGTGGAGCGCACCCAACCGTTGGGGTGGCTCAGGGCGGCGACGAGGGTCTCCGCGTCGTTGCGTTCGAGCTTGGCGGTCGGCAAGGCCTTGGCTTCCTTGTGCTGGATGCGCCAGATGCGGGTGAAGTGATGATCGCGGTCGGGACGCGCGGCGGCGTTGCGGGCGCCGTGTGCCGGGCCGCGGGTGTCGTTGTGGACGGCGATCTGGTTGTAGAGGTCGACCAGGTAGATGGCCCCGTCGGGACCGACACGGCTGTGGATCGGGCGGAACCAGTAATCGGTGCTCGCGAGGAACTCGGTCTGCTTGCGCCCCTCCTCCTTGCGGCCCTGGTAGGTCGCCCCCTTCGGGTCGAGGAACTCGTGGTGGAAGAGCTGCCGGGTGGCCTCGCCCATGAAGAACGAATACCGCTCGGTGGCCGCCCACTTGGCCGGCCAGGCCCCACCGTCGTAGATGGTCGCGCCGGCGGCGGCGGTCCAGGCCCCCACCCAGTCGATTTGCACGTAGGGCTGACGCTTCTCCTCGAAGGCCGGGTAGATCTTGTTCTCCTCGATGACGTTGAGGAACGACTTCATGCCGCCGACCTGCCCTCGGGCGAGGACCTTCTCGGGGATGACCACGTGGCAGATGGGCTCGCCGCAGGTGGCCGTGGTGAAGAGGATCTCGTTGTCGGGCGCGATCTCGCAGCCCCAGGTGTTGCAGCCGCCGGCGGCGATCTGCTCGACCGCGGACCCGTCGGGCTTGAAGCGGTAGATGCCCGCGGCGATGTCGCCGAAGTCCTTGGACCCGTCGCCGGACTTCACGCGGCCGCGGGTGTAGCCCACCGATCCGTAGATCCAGCCGTCCATGCCCCAGCGGAAGTTGCTGATGACCGCGTGGGTGTCGAAGGTGCCCCAGCCGGTGTAGAGGGTCTCGACCTTGTCGGCCCGGCCGTCGCCGTTGGTGTCGCGGATCCAGAGGATGTCCGGGGCCTGCGCCACGATCACGCCGTCCTTCCAGAACACCAGCGAGGTGGGCAATTCGAGGCCGTCGGCGAAGAGGGTGCGCTTGTCGGCCACCCCGTCGCCATTGGTGTCCTCCAGGATGGAGATGCGGTCCAGCGGCTTGCGCGGCTGCTTGCCGCCGACCGGGAAGGCGGCCGGGTTCTGGGCACGGTTCCAGTAGGCCTTGAAGTCGTTCTTGTTGACGTCGCGGCCGCCCGGGTACTCGGGCGTCTCGACCACCCACAGGCGGCCCTTCTCGTCCCAGTCCATGGACATGATCTTCTCGGCCACGTTCTCGTCGGCCGTGAGCGAGACCTTGAACTCGGGATGCGTCTGGAAGGTCTTGAGCGCCTCGGCCGCGGGCTTCGGGCCGCCGGCCGGGTACTTGAGCGAGGCCAGTTCCTCGGGCTTGCAGAACTCGTCGGTGTCGGTGCGCTTGCCGGCCCAGGCGATGCCGCGCAGCAGGATGGCCCGGTAGTGCGGGGTGTTGAACGAGTCGTACTCGTGACCCGGGATGCTGACAAAGGCGCGGTACGGGGCCTTGCCCTCGGGCAGCGTCTTCTCGTAGGTCCACAGCTGGGGCCAGATGTTGAACACGTCGACGAAGCTCTGGGCCAGCACGGTCACGTCCTCGGCCATGTCCAGGCGGTTGTAGACCTCGTCCTTCCAGTCGAAGTTGGAGACCCCCTTCACGATCGGGTGCTCGGGGTTGACGAAATAGACCCCCACGTTGCCCTCGTGCCACTGGGTCTTCTTGTCGCCGTCCCAGCGCCAGGCGCCGCCGATGATCTTCTTGCACCACGCGTGCTGGTCGCCGCTGACCACGCCGTCGTGGAGCACCACCACACCGCCTCCCCGCGCCAGGAACTGCTCGAAGCGGGCGCGCTCG
Organism: Verrucomicrobium sp.; assembly: GCA_021298285.1. Lineage (GTDB taxonomy): Bacteria > Verrucomicrobiota > Verrucomicrobiia > Limisphaerales > UBA9464 > SXXZ01. The sequence goes on along the minus strand of JAJTFN010000135.1, from coordinate 3,051 downwards.
TCGCCGGTGATCTTCATGCCGTCGGCGGCGTAGATCACCAGCACGTCCGTCGCCTCGAGCTGGGCGGCCGTCGGGAACTCCATGGACCCGCTGGCGGTGACCCCGCGTTCGGTGAGCAGCTTGGCCCATTCGCCGAGGAATCGCGGATGATCGTGCTGGTTGGGACCGTGGGTCTTGACACCGCCGCGGATGAACACGCGGAGCGGTGCGGCATGGAGGCCGACGGTGAGCACCATCAGGGCCCACAGCGGCAGGAACGAACGGAGGAACGCATTCATGGCTTCGATCGAGGCAACGCCGACCACGGACGCCGGACCCGGCGCGCGCATTCGGAATGGAGGCATTCATCCCTCCGGAACGCACGGCGGCAAGGGAGAAGGCGGCGGCTGGGAACGTTGACTGGCCAGACCATCATCCATCCGGGTCGGGCGCGCCATGCATGGATGCGCCCGGTTCGTCCGCCGGGCACCCGCCGGTGACGGGGTCACGGGGCATCTTGAGAGGTCGCGGCAGGCCGTGACGAAGCATTTGAAGCTCGTGCCTTCCGGGGCCACCGTGGCCACGTCCATGACCGACTGCTTCGAGTTGCTGCAAGAACCCCGACGCCCCTGGCTCGACGCCGACGCCCTGAAGGCCCGGTTTCTGGAGCTTTCGGCGTCGACCCATCCCGACCGGTTCCACGGCGCACCCGAGGCCGAGCGGAACGCCGCCAACGCGCGCTCGGCCGAGCTCAACGCCGCCTACAACACCCTGCGGGAGACCCGCGACCGGCTCTTCCACCTGCTGGAACTCGAGCGCGGCTCCCCGTCGCGGGACATCCAGCGCATCCCGGCGGGCACCATGGACCTCTTTGTGGAGATCGGGCAGGCCTGCCGGGATGCCGACGCCTTCCTGGCGGCGAATCCGGAATCCGAGTCGCCCATGCTGCGGCTCCAGCGGATGCGACAGGCGCTCACCTGGAGCGAACGCCTCATGGGTCTCCAGCGGCAGGTCAACGCCCGGCGCGAGACCCTGGAGGCGGCGCTGCGGTCGATGAATGCGGCCTTCGAATCGGCCCCGCCCCCGGGCTCGCCGGAACGCGGCGGCCAACTGCCCCTGGAAGCCTTGGAGGAATGCGCCCGCGCCATGAGCTACGTGAGCCGATGGACCTCCCAGCTGCAGGAGCGCCTCGGCCACCTGGCACGTTGACGCCGGCCCCACCGATCCGCCCCCGCCGACCCGGTCACCGGCCATCGGCCACCGGCCGCACCAGGACGTGGTCGTCCATCACGAACCCGCCGCCGATGTCGTCCACCACCGACCGCTCGATCACGAAGCCCCGGCTCCGGTAGCAGGCCAAGGCCCGGGCGTTGGCCTTGTTGACGTGCAGACGCACGCTCCGGCATCCCGAATCGGCGGCCGACTGCACCACATGGTCCAAGAGCCGACCGCCCAGGCCCAGGCCCTGCACCTCGGGCAACAGGTAAAGCTTGTGCAGAAAGAGCACCGGGCCGCCCGGAGCGCTCGTGTCGCGCGAGGTGGCGAGGTAACCGATCGGCACCCCCTCCCGGATCGGCCACTCGAAGACCACGCCGGAGCGGACATCCCGACGCAGCCGCTCGATGGAGTACATCCAGTCGAGCATGTACTCGATCTGCCCGGGGGAAATCATGCCGGCATAGGAGACGCGCCAGATGCGGACAGCCAGGTCCCGAACCCTGGGGAGGTCGTCCTCTCCAAGTCGCTGGATGGTCACCGCGGCGACGAGTTTCGATTCCTGGGAAACGCGGGGAACCGGCGGCCTCATGGACGGACCTTCGACACCTCGATCCGGTTGGTCTGGGCGATCCCGAGGTCCAGCAGTTCCGCGTTGATGAAGAGATCGGTGCGCAGCGGGCGCTCACCGTCGATCGGGTAGGCCTTCCGGGCCGCCGTGACGTCCGCCACGGTGACGACATCGAGGGCCACGAGGTCGGCCCCGAACCGCAGTTCGTTGAGGGCGATGGTGTCGTGCAACCGTGCCTTGTCGTCGCCCCGGACCTGCCCGACCAGCGCATCGGTCACACCGAAGGCGACCTTGGGCATCAAATCATCCAAGGCGCAGATTTCGGGCACGGCCTCCTCGGTGCGGCTCGGGTCGGACTCGAAGCGGTAGACATTGTCGACCGAACCGAAGGCCAGCGACAGGAGGTGACCGTAGATCCCGCCCGAATGGTGGGTGAGGATGGGGGTGACCGGGATGATCCGGGTCACGTCGCGGGTCAGGAGCCTCGACACATGGGACCTTCGTCCGACAGCGAACCGGTCGCCCTTGCCGAACTCGAAGTCGCCGAAGACCAGTTTGCCCTGCACGGCCGACTCGTAGAACTGCAGGCCATCCCAACCCGCGTCGGTGGTGGCCACGCACCGGACCCCCAGCCGTTGGGCCAGGGCCTGGAATCCGGAGGTCTTGAGGTCCCGGGCTTGCCGGTCCCAGATCACGATCTTCGCAGGCGGATGGCCTGAACGGATCAATGAATCGACCAGCGCCTCAACAACGGCCGGCCGGGTTCCGGTGAGGGCTCCGGGCGACGACAGCACCTTGAACCCGACCACGTCATCGGGCCGCACCCACACCTTCCAGGCGGCGGTGACGTTGGTCTTGCCCGAAAGGGCCGTCAGGCCCCGTTCGACAAGACCCCGGACGATCGCCGGTTCCGGGATGAAGGCGGCGGTGGCCCGGGGATCGGAAACCGCGTGGACGCGGACCTTGGACGAGGCCTCGGCCGCGGTGGATGCGGCCGGTGATGGAGCGGCGGTTCCGGCCGACAACACCGCCGCGCCGGAACCGGCCATCAATGCCCCCAGGGCAAACATGGAAACAAAAAGACGCATCCTGCGCCTGCATGATGGCCCGTCTTGGGAGGTCAGGCAAAGCATGGATGCGGCCCATGGACGGGCTTCGCGGACGAGGCCCCCGGAAGGTCCCGGCCGGCCCGTTGGACCGGGTTTCTCCCGACCGAGGATCCACCCGCCCGCCCGTTGCCTCAAAAGTAAATGACACCGGAGGAGATCCGGGGTGAAGGGGTCGTT
>JAJTFN010000134.1 GCA_021298285.1 Verrucomicrobium sp. | reverse complement strand
GGTTGCGATGTGTCCTGCTGGCGCCGGTGGGGTTCTGGAGGCGGCGGGGGTCACCCGGGCCGGGGGGGCGTGAGGGAACCTGCGCCCGGATCGCCGGTGGGTGCGGACGCTCCGCCGGGGGCATGGCTGCGTCGGTACAGGTCGGCCACGTAGTGCGGCCGCTGACGGTTCACCGGGGGCAGGTGTTTCGGCGGGATGAGCCCGCGGCGCAGAAGCAGTTGTTCGTTCTCCCGGTCCAGAACGATCAGGCGCATGATGAGGTCCTGGTTTTGGCGCAGCAATTCGCGGATCTCCGTGCGCCCGGCCCGCACCTCGGGGTTGAGGGAAAGCCAATAGCCGCGGTGCTCGCGGATCCGGCGCAGGGCCTCCTCGAGACGGGGGAGCAGTTCGCGCCTCGCCTCGACCGATGCCGTCGGTGCCGGGGCGTCCGGTTGGCGGAGGTGCCGGGACTCCCGCTCCAAATGCCCGAGGAGTTCGGCGTTCAGCGCGAGTTGGGACCTCAGGTCCGCGGCCATCCTGGCCTCCATCTGGGCGGCTTCCGCGGGGTTCATGGGGGTGTCGGCGCGGCGGCGGTCGGTGATGCGCCGGGGGGCTGCCCGACGGAGGCTTCCGGGTTGGGAGGGGGCGTCGTCTGCCCCGAGGACGTCGCCCGCATCGAAAGGTTCCGGATCTGCTGGTCGACGTTCTTGTCCCATTGCAGGTTGTTGAGCCGCCAGGAGGCCATCTCACGGATCAGCTTCAATCCGGCCGATGGCGCCGGCGCGGGCTCGGCCGACTTCGGGTCGGAAGCCTTGGGACCGGTCGGCCCGGCCTCGGCACCCGGGCCCCCGGAGGGCGGGGAGTTCGTCTGGGGCTTCTGGGATGGCGTGTTGGTGAGGCCCGGGGCGGCGGATGCCTGGGCCGTGCCCGCCCCACCGGCCGGGGCCGTCATGGAAGCCACGGGGACCGAGTTGCTCCCGGCCGCGAGGATCTGCCGGTAGGCCGCGATGGCCCGTTCGTTCTGCTCGAGGCGCTCATAGATGAGGCCCATCTGGTACAGCGCCTGCGACCGCCATTCCTCGTCGCCGGGCAGTTTCCCGAGGGTCTGGTAGATCAGCAGTGCGTTGATGTAATCCCCCTGCTGGTAGAGTTCGTTGGCCAGCTTGTTGCCGGTGCGCTTCTGCCAGTAGGCCCAATTGGCGGGGTCCTTGGACGAGCGAGCCTGCTCGGCATTGAGCAGGGCCATGGTTTGCTGCAGGGCCTCGCGTTGCAGGCCCAGTTGCTTGTAGGCCTCGGCCATCAGGAACCGGACCTCGGCGATCTGGCTCGAGAGGGCGATCCTCTCCACACATTGCTGGCCCTCGACGATGACGTTCTTCCAGTCCTTCATCTCGAAGAACGACTTCACCAGTTTCAGGCGGATCTGGGCCTCGTTGAGGTCCTCGTCGGCGAGCTTCAGGACCCTCCGGAAGTATTCCGACGCCCGGTCGAACTGGCCCGCCATGAAGTAGGTGTCCGCGATCTCGGTCTGCGCCAGCAGGACCGTGGACCTGTAGCCCGAGATGTCCTTCTCAGGCAGGCTGAGCACGGTGGACATCACCGCATGGAATTTGGACAGGGCCAGTTCGTTGGCACCGACCCGACGGTAGAGGACGCCCTGCCGGAGCAGGACGGAGGGGGTGTCCGGGTGCAGCGGAAACCGGCTCACCAGCTGGGAGTAGATCTGCTGCGCCCGGCTGTAGAACTTGCCATCCAGGGCGATCAGGGCCAACTGCTTCATGCAGTCCCTCTGGATGTCCACCGGGGCATCCGGGGACGTCAGGATGCCGATCAGCAGGTTCTCCGCCGCTTTCTGACTCTCGGCGTCGGTGCTTTGCTCATAGCGCTTGATGGCGTTGTCGACCTGGGTGCGCCATGCCTTCATCTCGTCGACCACCACGGGCTTGACCGGCCGCGCCAGCACGTTCTCGGATTCGATGACCGAGCCCGGCACCTTGGGCTGCGCACGGAACCGTTTGTCCAACGAATCGGCGATCTCTTCGTTCAGCCGGGTGGTCTTCTCGTCGTTGAGATTCGCCTCGCCCCGCATCGGTGGCGGCGCGGCCGCACCCGACTTCGGCGGAGGGTTGGGCTGCGTCCTCGGTTCGGCGGCTGCCGCGCCCGCCACAGCCACCAGGATCTGCAGGATGCCCGCGAGACCGGCGATCCGCCTTCCCCCGAAGTACTGTCCCAGCCTTTGCAGGCGCATCGGATGCCGGTGGGCCATGGTCATTCCTGGCGGAAGGTCGCCCGGCTGGAGGGCGAGGGGTTCGCGGGGTTGCTGGGCGGCCCCGGGATGAACGGAACCGGGATGACGAACTGGGTGTTGCCCTCGGAAGCCGGGGATACGAAGAAGGGCACCAGATCCTCCGGGGTGAGCGATGAACTTCCGCGGCCCCAACTGCCGTCGGTGGAACCGGAATCTCCGGCGGCGCCTCCGGAGTCCATGCCGGGAATCACCCTCGGGGGACCCAGGAGGCTCTCCACCCAGTTCTCCGGCAGGCCCAGCGGATCGACCATCCCGAGGGCCGGGGTTTCGGCGGGCACCGGGAAGAGATTGCTCGCATCGGTGGGGAGGATCGTCGTGATCGGGTTGGCCACCTGCTTCGGGGGAAGTCCCGAGTCGAGCGGCGGCAGCATCCGGAGCACCTCGTCGCGGGGCGGGGGCGCCGCATCGAACCGCAGCGGTTTGGGGCCGACGCGCGTCAGGTAGGCGTTGGGGGCTGCGTGGGCGGGAACCATCACGACGGCTCCTCCGACGAGGATTCCCAGGCGTTTCATCACATCCATGTGATTGGCGGGTTGGTGGTCCGTGGTGTCGCTTGGTTCGGCGTCACTTCCGGTTGAGCTCCCTCATGGCATCCTCAAACGAGGCCACGAAGACCCAATCCTTGGTTTCCTCGTAGTTGCGGCACTCGGCCTGGACGATGGTCGATCCGACCAGACGGTGCTGGAGCGACAATTCATTGCACAACTGGATGGTGGTGATGCCGAGCTTGACCAGGTTGATGTCCGGGGTGCGGACCTGGCTCATGTCGATGATCATCTTCCCGAGCCCGGAATCGACCGCCTCGGACACCTTGTTGCGCATCTGCAGGGCGATCTCGGTGGCCACGTTGGCCGAAAGGTTCTGGGGCAGCACCACCGAGAGCGTCCCGTCGCGTTGCTGGAAGTACTTGTAGGAGGTGTCGAGGTTGAGGGACCTGCAGATCTTCATCTTGAGGTCCTCCGGATCGAGGGGCTTGGTGATCACGCCGAGGAACCCGACCTGCTGGGCCCGGGTCTGGTCGTCGGTCGCCGTCTTCACCGACAGGCCGAAGATCGGGGCGCTCTTGGTCCGCGTGCTCGCCCGGAACATCTGGAAGAGGGTGAAGCCCGCGCCGTCGGGCAGCGACAGGCTGACCAGGATGCAGTCGGGCACGTTCTGGGAGCAGTAGTCGAGCGCCTCGCCGGTCTGGGTCCGGCCATGCACCTGCCAGGGCGTGTCCGAGACGGCGGCCTTGATCTGTTCCAGGATGGCCGGCTTGTCGTCCACCACCAGGATGTTGAGCGGGTCGTCGTAGCGTTTGACCTTCTTGACGCCGCCACCCTTGGCCTTCAGCTCGATGATGCGACCAGCCCGTTCGATGAGCATGTCCTCCTTGAAGGGCTTCACCAGGTAGTCGCGCACGCCCATCCGTGAGATCTTGGTGATGTTGTCCCTGCCCGACTCCTGGGTGAGCATGATCACCGGGGTGTTCTTGAGGTCGGCGTGGGACTTCAGTTTGGCGAGGCATTCCGATCCGTCCATGATCGGCATGGTCAGGTCGAGCAGGATGAGGTCCGGGCGTTCCCGCATCGCGACGGCGACGCCCTCGACACCGTTCGAAGCCTCGAGCACATCGACATCGAAGGGTTTCAGGGCCTTGGCGACGACCATCCGGATCGTCTTGCTGTCGTCGACGGTGAGGATCTTGGGTTTCATGACGGAGCGGTGGCCTGTTCAGAGCGACGGTGGCGGATCCCGGGAGGAATCGCCCCCTCCCGGATGGGATGGGCGGTCTGCGCTCCTTGGAAACACGCCGTCGGTGAGGAATCGGCATTTCCGGCAGAGGACTTGAGCCCCCGGCGGACTCCAAATAACGTGGAGAGACACGTCAGGACGTCAACAAACGCTTTCAGGAGAAAGCCCTTCCTGCCGATGTCTCCCTGAATGTCCGTCAACTCCACGGGAGCCGAGGTGGTGCCACCGAAGGCGCTGTCGCTGGCGGAGATCAACCGCCGGCTGCAGTCGTGCCCTCCCATCCCGTCGCTCAAGAGCATCCAGGGGGCGCTCCGGGAGTTGCTGGCCGCGGAACAACGCTATGCCGGACAGATCTCCGAGGTGATCCGGCGCGACCCCGGCCTGACCTCCCGCCTGCTGAAGCTGGTGAACTCGGTCCACTATGGTCTCGGCCATTCCGTGACGAGCCTTGAGGAGGCGGTGTTCTACGTCGGTGTCCGCCAGGTGCGCGAGCTGGCGACGATGACCCCGGTGATCGAGGATTTCAAACGGATCACCGGCTCCCAGAAGGGCGTGGGCGAGGCCCACTGGCGGAACCTCTGGAAGCACAGCATCGCCGTGGCCATGGTCACGAAGGACCTGATGATGGCCACGCCGGACTCCGGGGAGGATCTCGATTACGTGGCCGGCCTGGTCCACGACGTGGGCTGGATCGTGTTCGCCACCGCCTTCCCGGAGCACCACGTGAGCATCCTCGAGCAGCTCAAGACCTCCTCGTTGCCGGTGCGCCTGATCGAGCTGGATTGCCTCGGGTGCGACCACTCGCACATCGGGGCGCTGTACCTGAAGGCCCAGCAGTTGGGGGCCACCCTCGAGCACACCACCCGGTTCCATCACACGCCCTCGGGCGACACGAGGGACTCCAGACTGGCGGGAGCGGTGCAGATCGCCGACCAGTTCGCCTTGTCGATCGGGCTCGGCCACCCGGGCGACCCGCCGCTGCGTTCCCCCAAGGACTGGATGACGGCGACCGGTTGGAGCCTCCTGTTCCCGGAGGGTGCCGAGGTCCATCGACGCCGGGCCCTGAGATCCCTGGAGAAGTCCGCCGACAGGCTCCCAGGCATGGTGGATTGCCTGGTTTGATCCGGGGGGCGGATCGGGGGCGGTTCGGCCTGGGGACCATTGCCCGCCCCCTGGGGGCTCAGTAATCCCGGGGATTGCGGCCGGCGCCCTTCGGCGCCTGGCCCTTGGAGCCGGGTTGCTGGATGCGCGGCGGGCCGTCGAGCGGCGGAGCCATCCACTGCGGGGCCCCGGGCATGGGTTGCATGCCGTTGCGGGGGTCACCCTCGCCCTGGTTCTCACCGGTGCCCTTGCCCTTGTCGGCCAGCATCTGGCGCAGCCCGTCGAGTTCCTTGCCGACCTGCTCGGCCCGCTGGGCGGTCCGGTCGCTCGGCTGCAGGGATTGCAGCTCGTTGAGGGCCTGCTCGGCCCCCTCGAGACGGGCCGCCTTGGATTCCATGGGCTCCTGACCGCCGGGCGATTGCATGAGCTTGTCGGCCAGCTTGTCCAGCGTCTGGGCCAGTTTCTGCCCAGCCTGCTCCTGCTTGGCCTGGAGCCGGGGCTGGTTGGGCCGGAGTTCGGAGGCCTGCTGGAAGTGGTCCAGCGCCTGGCTGAGCTGCATGGCCTGCTGCTCAAGCTGCGAGAAGGCCGCCTGCTGCTCCTGGAAGTCACCTTCGTCCTCGTGGATCTGGGCCATGCGGCGGTCGATTTCTTCACCGGTTTTCTGGGCTTCCTGGTGATTCGGCGACCGCTCGAGGGCCTGGTCGATCTGCTCCCGGGCCATCCGCAGCAGCGCCAGCTTCTCCTTGGTGATGGGGATCTGCTCCTCGAGGGCGAGGAAGGTCTCGGCCTGCTTGACCTTGGCGTCGGCGAGCCGGTCCTTGGCCTTGCGAAGGGCCTCCTCGACCTCGGGGTCGTCCGGGCGCAGTGCCTTGCTCTCCTCCAGTTGGGCGATGCCGGTCTCCAGCTTCGAGGCGTCGACCTCGGGCAGTCGGGGTTCCCGGCGGCTGGACTTCAGCGACAGCGGGCTTTGGATGTTCTTCAAACCCTCCTGCTTGAGGGCTGCGGCGAGCTGTTGCCGGGATTCGGTTTCGCCCTGCTGGGCCTCGGTGTTGTCCGGGCTGAGCTGGCGGGCATCGGAGAACTTCTCGTGGGCGTTGCGCAGGTCGGGGATCCGCTGGGCCGGCGTCTTCTGGGGTTGGTTGGCCTGGCGGGCCGACTTCCGGGCCTCCTCGAGCAGCAGCTCGAGCAGTCGATCCCGGACGAAGGCCGAGTTCGCCAGCGACCGTTCGTCGTCCGGCCGGGTCTTGAGCACCGACTGGTAGGCCTCGAGGGCGGCCCGCCAGCGGGAGATCGTCTCGTCGAGGTTGGCCGAGCGGGCCTCGACCCCGAGCTGGTATTCGGCATTCCCGCGCTGGAAGCGCGCCAGATCCGCCAGCCGGGAGTTGCCGAGGGTCTCGACCCGGTCGAAGGCCACGAGGGCGTCCTCCCAGCGCCGGGCGGCGTAGGCGGCCACCCCGGAGTTGTACTGCAGGTGGGGGCTGCCCGGCCGGAGTTCGGCCTCGGCCATCAGCAGGTCGGCCGCCGCCACCGCCGCGGGGGCGCCGTTGGTGAGCTGCGACTGCAGCCGGGCGATGTCGAGCGGCCTGGGCTCCCCGCAGAGGCCCTCGACCGCCAGGGCCAGCAGGCCCACGGACAGGCCCACGGATGGCCGGCTTGGCAGGCGAAGGGACGCGCTTGAAGGGGCGGACCGGTGTCCGGGGGGACGGGAGCGTCGGAAGGGATTCATGGGGCGACGCGGCTGCGGATGGGGGAGGGGCGTCGGGGGATCCGATGTCGGTTGGAACCGACGACGGCCTGGGCGACGAGGGCCAGGAGACCCAGCGTGAGGGGAATGGGATAAGCCTCCACGTAGTTCTTGAGGTCTTCCCGGGCGGAACTCTCGGCCAGCGGGGCCAGGAACTCCCGGCGAAGGGTGGTCAGGCCTTCACCTTGGTCACCGAGTGGCACGTACCGCCCGCCGGTCAGCGCGGTGATCCGCTTGAGGTTGGCCTCGTTGAGCCGGGAGACGACCTCCTGGCCCGAGGTGTTCACGGCCGCCCCTCCCCATTGGATGCGCGGGACCTTGGAGCCGCCTCGGGTGCCCACGCCGACGGCACAGACCTTGACGCCCTGCCGGGCCCAGCGGCGGGCGAACTCCAGCAACTGGTCGCCGGAGTCCTCTCCGTCGGTCACCAGGATGACCACGCGCGGCTGCACCTGGTTGGTCTGGAAGTAGCGCCCCGCCCGTTCGATGGCCGACCCGAGGTTCGATCCGGCCGTCTCGCCGTCCATCTCGACCGTGTACGGCGAGGCATAGCGCAGCATGGCCTGGATGGCCCGGGTGTCGAAGCTCAGCGGGGCGTTGAGGTAGGCCACGCCGCTGAAGGTCACGAGGCCCACCCGGTCGGCCCGGCTTTCGCCCAGGAATCGGGACAACGCGTTGGTGGCCGCGAACCAGCGGTTGGGCCGGACATCCGTCGCCAGCATGGATCGCGAGAGATCGAGGGCGATCATGTACGGCACGCCCCGCAGCTCGGACTGCTCGTCCATGCGGAAGGCCAGCGGCCGGGCCAGGGTGAGCGGCAGGAAGACGGCGGCGGCGAGGGCCAGCGCCCGGTCGGCGCGCCGTCGCCAGGGAACCACGCCGGGGTCGGCCCACGGTCGGTCGGCCGTGCCGCTGAACTCGGCGATGCGACGACGATCCCGTCGGGCTCCCAGCCACCAGCTTCCGGCAACCAGCCCGGCCAGGAGCGGGATCAGCAGCAGCAGTTCCGGATGGGCGAATCTCATGGCAGGCGCCTCCGCAGCAGCGACTCCCGGATCCATCCGGCCAGCCAGAGCAGGGAACCCGCGGCGACCGGCCACGGGAAGAGTTCCTGCCAGAGCACGAAGCGCTTCTGGATCAGCTCGCGCTTCTCGAGCTGGTCGATGAGGTTGTAGATGCCCTGGAGAGCCCGGGTGTCGTTGGCCTGGAAGAACTGCCCGCCGGTGATGCGGGAGGCGCGGTTGAGGTCGTGCGTGGCTGCG
>JAJTFN010000133.1 GCA_021298285.1 Verrucomicrobium sp. | reverse complement strand
GGGCCTGAACGGCGACTCCAGTGTCCGCGAACTCAAGGGACCGTCGCGCCCGCTCAACGCCGAGGCCGACCGGGCCCGGGTGCTGGCGGCCCTCGAGTGCGTCTCGGCGGTGGTCGTCTTCCCCGAGAAGCGCGCCGTCCGGTTCCTGTCCGAGGCCCGGCCCGACCTCTACGTCAAGGGGGGCGACTACACCCTCGAGACCATCGACCAGGACGAGCGCCGCGCCGTGGAATCGGGCGGGGGGCGCATCGTGTTCATCCCGTTCCTGCCGGGCCGTTCCACCACGGGATTGGTGGCCAAGATCCAAACCCTTTGACCATGTCCGAACCCACCGCGGCCGAGCCGCTTTCCAAGGCCGAAATCCGCAAGCTCAAGGGACAGGCCCAACGCCTCGAAGCCTCCGTCCGACTCGGGCGCGGGGGCGTCTCGCCCGCCTTCCTCACCGGCCTCGACCGGGAGTTGGCGCAGCACCAGCTCGTGAAGGTCCGCCTTTACGACCTCAAGGAGCAGCGCCACGAGGTTGCCGAGCAACTGGCGCGGCAGTCCGCCAGCCACCTGGTCACCGTGATCGGCCACGTGGTGGTGCTCTACCGGCCCAAGCCCGCGCAGGGCGCCGAGGCGGCTCCGGCCTCCTGACGCCGCCTTCCGGGCGCCCCACGGGAGCCTCCAGAACCGTGCCCATCCACCCCTCCGCCGACACCATGAGCCTGAAGTCTCTGAAGGTCTTCCTGAAGACGGCGACGATGGCGCTGGCGATGGCGATGGCCTGGGCTGCCGAACCGACCCCGTCGGCGTCGGCCGTCTCGCCGCGTGCCGGGGCCACCAACGCCCCGCCCGAGAAGACCCTGGTCGTGCTGGGCGACAGCCTGTCGGCCGGATTCGGGGTGGATCCGGCGGAGGCCTGGCCGGCGCGCCTGCAGGAGATGATCCGGCGGGAAGGCCTGCCCTGGAAGGTGGTCAATGCCGGCGTCAGCGGCGACACCTCGGCCGGCGGCCTGAGGCGCCTCGACTGGATCCTCCGCAAGCCCCTCGATGGCCTGCTGCTCGAACTCGGCGGCAACGACGGCTTGCGGGGACTGCCGCTGGAGGCCACCCGCACCAACCTGCAGGCGGTCATCGAGCGCACCCGGGCCAAGCACCCCAAGGCCCGCATCGTGCTGGCCGGCATGCGGATGCCCGACAACTTCGGCGAGGCCTACACCCGCCAGTTCGAGGGCCTGTACCGCGAGTTGGCCCAGACGCATCGGGTGGCCCTCATCCCCTTCCTGCTCGATGGCGTCGGTGGGAAGCCCGAGCTCAACCTCCCGGACCAGATCCATCCCAATGCCGAGGGCCATCGCCGCGTGGCCACCAACGTCTGGCCTGTGCTCCGCCCGGTGCTGGCCGAGGCCCCCTGAATGGTTCCGGCTGAGCCTTCGCGGTACCGGCTCTCCGGTGGCTCTCCGGTGGGTCTCCCGCCGGTCCCCGTCCGGACCCGCGGGGCTACTCGGTGAACTCCAGCCAGCCGAAGCGGCCGGGCGTGTGGAAGCTCCCGCTGAGCAGCGGGTTCGAGGCGAGGAAGGCCCGGTGCGCGCGGTCGATCCGGTAGAGGTTGGCGCGCCAGCGGGTGCCCGTGGTCGGGGCTTTCTCCGACAGGGCCGACAGGGGGATGCGCACCTCGCAGGTCCACACCTTGCGCCCACGATCCACGCGCACCTGCCACTCCATGCCGCTGCTCCACGCGAAGTCCGACTCGGGCCGGCGCAGGCGCAGGTCGAGCGCCTCGTTGTTCGGCGCCCATTCGTACTCCGTGTAGTGGTCGAGCTTCGACGGGTCCGGGGCGCAGAAGAACTCCACCACGTCCTTGTCCCACAACGAGGCCGACGGAGCCACACGCTCGCCGGGCCGGGCCGGGCCGAAGTCGGTCAGCTCGGTGAACGGGCACTCGTAGGCCAGGTAGAGGAAGCGGTTCGACCAGAGCGCGCGGCAGGTCGTGCTGATCTCCGGCCGGGCCCGTCCGTCGACGGCCTCCTGCTCGAGGCGGAAGGGCACCGCCCGCGACCACTCGCGTTCCCGCAGGCGGCCGTCGGGCTGGAAGTCGCGCTGGATCCGGTGGGCCCGCACCGTGGTGAAGGGCAGGGAGCGCACCAGCAGCCGGCGCGCGTTGTCGAAGTAGATCTTCCGCAGCACCCCGGTCGGCAGGCCGATCGACCGGATGGTCCAGTCACCCTGGATCGGGGTCATGTGCGGCCAATCCCGGTCGTTGGTCTCCAGCCAGCGCCACTCCTTGGCGAAGAAGGTTGCCGCGTCGTCGTCGGTGGGTCGCTCGCCGTCGCCGGAAGAACCGAGGATCAGCCGGTCGGACACCTGGAAATCGGTGGCGAAGAGGATGCGGTCCTGGTGCCGGGTGAAGAGGCTCCGCAGCACCGCGGGGTCGTGCCGGCCCAGCTCGGGGATGCGCGCGGCCAGGTCGGCGTGCATGTTGGCGTGCTCGGTGAGCTTGCGGTCCACCCAGCCCAGGTCCTCGGCATTGTTGGCGAAGTGGACGCAGACGAAGGTCGTCTTGGGGTGCCTCCCGATCACCCGGTCGAGGGCCTCGAGCAGCGCCTCGCGCGTCGGGAACTGCTTCGGGTCCCCGAACCACCAGTTCTTGTGGTCCTTGAGCTCCTTCCACCGCTCGTTCTGGGCGGAGTAGGGGAGCCAGAAGGCCTTCGGATCGGCGACGTGGATGCTCACCGGCAAACCCAGCTCGCCGCAGCGCCGCCACACGCCGTCAAGGCGCGGGTCGTCGATGCGGATCAACTGGCCCTGCCGGTCGCGCAGGAAGAGCCCCAGCCGCTTGAACTCCTTGAGCCCGGCCGCGCCGAGGGCATGGGCGCGCTCCACCTGGGCGACGGCCCGCTCGGCGAAGCCGGGATCGTCCCAGCCGGTGTAGTCGAGGTTGAAGGAGAGCACCGCCCGCCCGGGCGCCAACCGTTCGGTCAGGGCCCGGTTCCGCTCGAAGGCCGAGGTCTCCCCGGGCTTGGCCGTCACCGTCCCGCCGCTGAGGTTCACGCCCACACCCACGCCCACGCGGTCCATGATCCGCAGCCAGCGGCCGAGGTGCTCCTCGGTGCCGTTGACGTGCTGGTGCAGGTCGATGATCCGGTGCTCGCGGCGCCACTGGTCGGGCTCCGACCGGGCGCGCTCGGCGGCCTGACCGGGGCCCGCGAACGCCAGCGACAGGGCGACCGGGAGGAGGGCGGCGGGGATCTTCATGCCCCGACGGGAACGCACCGGCCGCGGCTTGGCCAGCGAAAGTTCCTGCCCCGACGCCGACGCAAGCCACCGCTACTTGAGCGTGCCGAGGAACTCCACCAGGTCGCGCAACTCGAAGCGCGTGAGCACCTCGCCGAAGCCCTCGGGCATGCCGCTGGGGCCCCGGTTGCGCGTGCGAAGGTCCTTCTTGTCGAGCGTCACCTCGCCCTCGTCCGGCGTGAGCAACGTCAGGGCCGCATCGGTCTCCCGGCGGACGACTCCGGCGAAGAGGCCGCCTGAGCGCGTGGTGACCAGCGTGCTCTCGTAGCCCGTGGCGATCTGGGCGTTGGGCAGGACGATGCTCTCGAGCAGGTGTTCCCGGGTCGCCCGCGAGGCCAGGCCGTCGAGCTTCGGCCCGGCGTTCCCGCCCGAGTCGGTGCCGATCTGATGGCACCGCGTGCAGGCCACCGCCGCGTGCTCGTAGAAGAGGGCGCGGCCGCGGCCGGCGTCGCCGCCGAAGAGCGCCTCGCGGTAGGGCGACAGCGCGTCCTTGGGCAGCTTCCAGTCCTGGTAGGCCGCGAGGCGGGTTTGCACGGCGGCGGCCGGGTGTTTCCGGGCGGCCTCCACCAGATCCAGCATCAGCTCGTTGGCCACCTCGCGTTTCATCAACCGGTCGAGCCACTCGGCCAGCGCGGCATCGGAAGCGTCGGACTTCAGGTCGCCCAGCGAGGCGAAGGCCGCCTGCTGTTCGGCCAAGGATCCGCGCTCCAGCAGGGTGGTCAGCTTGCCCACCGCGTCGTTCGGGTCCAGTTCGGTCGCCAGCCGGGATGCCGCCAGCCGGAGAGGCTCGGCCGCATCGGCGGACGCGAAGGCCAGCAGCGGTTGCAGCGGATGGGCGGCGCGGGTCACCGGTCCCCCGGTCGCCGAGTTGCCGGTCGCCGATGCGGAGAGGGCGAAGGCCGAGGTCAGCGCGGAAGCCCGGGCCTTGCCGGTCGCCTGCGTCCGACGCACCAGCGCCTCGAGGGGCGGGATCGCGTTCGTCAGGCCCAGCCGCGCCACCGCGTCGGCCGCGGCGACCTGCACCGCCTCGGTGGCGTCCTCGAGCAGCAGCGCCGGAGCGATGGGGCCGAGCGCCTCGACCGCCGGGGCCGCCGGGCGGGAGGGCAGGGGACGGTGGATGCCCAGCAGCCGGTCGCGGGCCGGTGGCCGGGTCCAGTTCCCGAGGGCCAGCAGGGCTTCGGTCCGGAGGCGCACCGGCAACCGGGCATCCCGGGCCAGACCGGCCAGCCGGCGTGCCGCCTCGGGCGTTCCCAGGCGGAAGTTGGCATTGGCCACCCGCAGGAGCATCGGCGTGGCCAGGTCCACGGGAGCCTCGCCCCACGGCAGTGGTTGGTCGGCCCGCAGGTCCCGGATCGCCCCGGCGGCCGCCTTGGGCGGGGCCAGCGGGGGCATGGCCGCCAGACGGTCGCGCCAGCCCTGGAGCGCCGGGGCCTCGGCGAGCGCGGCGAGGTCTGGCAGGGCCTCCGTCAGCGGCAGGTCATGGATCGCCCGCGCGGCCTCGAGCGCCAGCAGCGGGTCCTGGTCGGACAGGAACCCCCGGAGGGCCGGGGACTGGCGCAGGCGCGCCGCCAGCAGGACCAACTGGCGCACGTCGCGGTCGGCCTCGCTGCGATGGGCCTCGATCGCCCGATCGGACAGTGCCGCGGCCAATCCATGCGCCAGGGCGTGGCGCAGCACCGGGTCGGGCCTGCCGAACCGGCGGAGGCTCCCGACGAACGCCGCGACCCGGGACTCGTCCGGCAACGCCCGGCCCAGGCCCAGCGCCGCCGCCGCCCGCACGCGGGGGTTGGCCTCGGCGAGTTGCGCGGTCATCCAGGCCGCCACCCCCGGTTGGCGGACGAGGTCCGTCGTCCCGGCCAGCGCGCGGAGGGCCTGGACACGCGCCTCGCCCTGCGTGCCGCGGGCCACCTCCAAGAGCGCGCCCCCGAGCGTCGCAGGCTCCTTGCGGGCCAGTTGGCCCAGCGCCCGGATCGCGTGGAGGCGCGTCGGCGCGTCGGGGGACGTCGCGGCCAGCGCCTTCAGGGTGGGCACCGATCCCGGTCCCCGCCGCACCCATTCGAACTGCGCCTCCTGACGCACGCGGCCGTCGCGATGCCCCAGCAGGGCCGACAACTCCCCGGTGGCCCGTCCCTTCATGCCCGCGGCCAGCAGTCGCCCGGTCTGTGCGACCTCCGGATCGGCGGCCACCTCGGCGAAGGCGGCCCGGTAGATCCGTCCCTTGTTGCTCTTGGGCCAGCCCTCGTGCCAGTCGGCGAAGAAGATCGATCCATCGGGCCCGAGGTCGACATCCGGCACCAGGGAGTTCCAGACCAGCGGATCGTGCGCCACCAGTTCATGGGTCGCCCCCGCGGGCCTCAACTGCAGCGAACCGATGCCGCTCTTGGCGCTGGTGCCCTTGAAGTAGGCCAAGAGGAAGCGCCCGCGCAGGGCCTTCGGCAGGCTGGTGCCTGCGTCATGGACCAGTCCGCTGGGACCGTCGCCGATGTTGGCGATGGGCGGCAGGATCGCAGCCGACTGCCCCTCGAAGGCCGGCACCCACAGGCGCTCCAGGTTCCACAGGCCCGCATTGCCCAGCGGCGCGTGCTGGTGGCCCACCCGCCAGCCCGAATCGGCCCCCTCGATCACGGGCACCCAGCGCTCGCGGTCGCCCTGGTCGGAATCATTGTCGCCGGTGAAGAGGTCGCCGTGGTCGTCGAAGGCCAGCTCCTGCGGATTGCGCAGCCCGCGATGCACCACCTCGAGCTTTGAACCATCGGGCTCGCAGCGGAACACCGCGCCCTCGTCGGGCAGGTCGATCACCGTGCCCTCCTGGGTCACCACGCGGGCCCCGCGATCGCCGCAGGAGAAGTACAGCCGGCCATCGGGTCCGAACACCAGCCCGTGCAGGTCGTGGCCGGTGAAGCTGAAGCGCACGCCGAAGCCGTGGAGGATCGGCTGGGCCTGCACCCCGTCGACGTGGACCTTCGGCCGGGATTGAAGCGCCGGTTCCTTCGGTGCCGGCAGCGGGCTGCGGCCGATCGATCCGGCCGGCCCGAGGTGCCACAGCGATGGGATCTCCGTGAACCACACCTGGCCATCGCGCGCCAGCACCCCGCTGCCGATGCCCGACAGCGGGCTGGTGAAGTGGTCTGCCAGCACCGTCGAGCGGTCGGCGCGGCCGTCGTGGTCGGTGTCCTCGAGCCGGCGGATCACCTCGGTCTCCCGGCTGAGCGCCGCTTCACCCTCCGGCCCGAACCATTTGCGGATCTGTGCCAGCCGGTCCTCCACCGAGCGCGCCGCCAGATCGTCCTCCAGCATGAACATGTAATGCCGGATATCGAGCACGCTGGTCCGGTAGCGGTACGTCTCGCTGGTGACCACGCGGCCTTGTTCATCCACCGAGAAGGCCACCGGGTTGGCCAGTTGCGGCTCGGCCGCCCAGAGGCTCACCGACAGGCCGGGAGCCTTCTGGAACTGCTGGATCCGTTGCGTGCCCTCGGCCGATGCCGGCGCCAGCACCGGGGTCGCCGGGCGGTCATCCTTCACCAGTGGCCGGAACCCTGCGGTGGCCGTGCGACCCTGGCTGGTTGGGCCGCCCTGGCCCCCGGTCGGCGGCGTGATGTCGGCCCCCTGGGCATGCGGCATCAACGGCAGGAGGCCCAGCACCAGCGACCGGACGACGAGGCCTGAGCGGGTGCCGGCGGAGGGCGAGCGACGTGGCATGGCCCGAGGATGCAAAGGACCATTGGCCCGGCCAAGTCGGAGATCGGTGCCGATTGTCCAAAACCCGACTTGCGCGACGGTCGATCCTTCCCTTTATTTGCCGCGCTCTCACGGAGGGCGGGGTCGCCAAGTGGTAAGGCACGGCTCTGCAAAAGCTGCATCGTCGGTTCGATTCCGACCCTCGCCTCCAATCAGTTTTCCTCGGGTTTTCGAGGGTTTTGCGAGGTCGGACCTCCAAAATACCGGTAACTGTCAGTAAAAACGTCAGTAAACGGCCTGCTCCCGAACCCCTGAGGCACACTCCGATGTGCCTGCGGCATACTCGCTAACGGAGGTGAGGGCAATCGCCCTACGCTTTGTAACCAAACCGGTTATGAAGCCAAAATTCCGACTCTTCCGACGCGGAAAAACCTTCTGGTGCGAAGACACCGAGAGCGGTCGGCAACGGTCCCTCGGCACCAAAAACAAGGCGGATGCCGTCCGCCTGCTCCATGGTCGCAACGAGGCCCACGCTGTCCCCTTCGCCAACCTCCAGATGGCGCGCGCCTACATGATGGCCGCTGACCCCAAGGCACCCACTCGGACTTGGGGCGATGTCTTCGAGGCCATCATCAAGCTCGAGCACGGCGAAACCCAGCGACGATGGCGCATTGCCGCCCAAGACAAGGCGCTGCCGGAAATGCTCAAGCGCCCCCTCATCGAGACGCGTGCCGAACACCTTTTGGGAGCCATGGAGATCGGCAAGGTCTCAACGAACGTCTACCTGCGCCGGGTCCACAACTTCGCCTTGGATATGAGCTGACATGCCGGCCCCGATCATTCCCAAACGCCAGTGACCTGTGGTCAGGCACCGGGAACGACGCGCCATCACCCTCGACGAGCACACCCGGATCGTCGCCGCCGAGTCGAACCCGGAACGCCGCTCCTTCTACGAACTCGCGTGGAACATCGGCGCATCTCAGTCTCACATCGCCTTCCTGGAGGCGCACGACATCGACTGGCAACAGCGGGTCATCAGCTACCAGCGCAAGAAGACCGGCGAGTACGCCCTGATCCGCTTCGACGAGGAGGTCGAGCGGATCCTTCGCAGGCTGCCTGCCTCGGGCCCGCTCTTCCCCTACCTGCGAACGGTTCGGCCCGGGGACTACCGCTACGCGTGGGCGGAACGCGCCCGCCGATGCGGCTACCCGGAGCGCTTCGCCCAGAAAGCCCTCGGGCACAACAGCAAAGCCGCCCATCGGGCCTACGCCCGCAAAGCCCAAGTGGTGGTGCCGCCGCTCTCCGCCTACGAATCACAACAGGCGAGCGACCTCAGCCGCTAAATCCGTTTCCCGAGCCCTGCGCCCGCGAATCCCCCGCAAAATGTCCCCGCCTCCGCCGTCGCCTTCACGTCATGAAACCATTCACCGAGTTTCACTCCAGAGTACTCGCATTGGACACATTTGACAGGCACTTGATAATATGTGCCGACGTATTGTATGCTTTGGGCATGGCTGGCGCTCTTGATTCCAAGCTCAACCCGCTACTCCGCCGGAACCGGGTCATCCGCACCCGTGACCTCGCGAGTCTCGGGCTCTCGCGCACCGCGCTGGAAACGCCGCTCGCCGACGGAAGGATCTCCAGACTCAGCCATGGGGTCTACGCCGTGGCGGGTCATGACGTTTCTGAGCACCACAGCCTGGCACAGGCCGCCGTCAGGGTGCCGCATGGGGTCGTCTGCCTGCTCTCAGCGCTCGTGTTCCATGAACTGACCACCCAGTCGCCTCACGAAGTCTGGCTGGCCATCGACCGGAAGTCCCGGCCGCCTGCTCAGGGATACCCGCCGCTCCATATCGTGCGCTTCGGAGGCGATGCCCTGAAGGCAGGGACCGCTCTTCACCAAATTGACGGTGTGCCTGTGCGGATCACCACCCCGGCCAAGACCGTCGCCGACTGTTTCAAGTACCGAAACAAGATCGGCATCCATGTCGCCGTCGAGGTGCTGCGCGACGGCTGGACTCGGCGCCGATTCACCATGGACGAGCTCTGGGCCATGGCTCGCGTGTGTCGCATGGAAAACGTCCTCCGCCCCTACGTGGAGTCGCTCGCATGAAGACGCCCAATCTCTCCGCCTCGGTGCGGCAGCGGCTCCTCACTCTGGCCCAGTCGAGGAACTGGGAATTCAACCGCGTCCTTGCCCGGTACGGCATCGAACGGGTGCTATGCCGGTTGGCCGCCTCGTCCCACGGCGAGCGCTTCCTGCTCAAGGGCGCCACGCTGTTCACCGTCTGGGAAGGATCGCCACACCGGGCCACGCGAGATTTGGATCTGCTCGGCCTTCGTCGTCGGTCGCTCGAAGAACTGGTCGCACTCTTCCGTGAAGTCATCGCCACACCGGTTGAACCGGATGGCCTCGTGTTCGGCGAAGTCACGGCTGAGCCGATTCGAGCGGCCATGGAAGCGGGCGGCATCCGGATCGTGATCCGGGCAGAACTGGCAGGAGCGCGAATCCCGGTCCAGGTCGACGTCGGATTTGGCGATGCCACCGTGCCGCCGCCGGTGACGGTGGAGTTTCCCACGCTCTTGAACACGCCCAAGCCGAAGCTGCGGGCCTATCCACCGGAAACCGTCATCGCGGAGAAGCTGGAGGCCATGGTGCGCCTCGGGCTCGCCAACAGTCGCATGAAGGATTTCTTCGACATCTGGCACCTGGCTCAGGCCTACGCCTTTGATGGGGAACTCCTGACCGGGGCCATCCACGCCACCTTCGCCGCGCGGAAAACGCCCCTTCCGACGGATCCGGTGACGGCTTTGACGTCGAAATTCAGCGAAGATCCCGGCAAGCGCATTCAGTGGAATGCCTTCGTTCAACAGGCGGCAGTCGCGGAAACCACTCCATCGCTGCCGGAAGTGGTCGGAGGCATCAGGGATTTTCTCGGGCCGTTGCTGGCATCATTCCAATCGGGTTCTCGACCGCCTAGAAAATGGCAACCGAAGCAGTGTTGGCTCTGAATCTACGCGTCGTCCGGCTTGGCGGCGCCGGACGACGGGACCGCAGTCGCACGAATGGGACCACGACCGACCGTGCGCTTCGTTTCTGCCTCCTCCGGCTCTAGCCCCACAGCCGACCGCCGCCTCGAACCGGGTGCCGTATTGGTTGGAGCTTCACCAATTCGGCCGATGCTCGGGACCTTGGCGTTCTTGCGACTGTTCACGTCCGCCAGTCCGAGCAAGGGCAACCGAGCGTGCCACGATGGCGGCGACCCTTCGCACCTGCTTTTCGGCATGGATGGAGCGACCCAGCCGATGTGCTGCGCGAAAGACCCTCTGAACCTCGGGCGCGCCGAAGCCCGCTTGAGAGGGCTGGGCTTTCCAGAGGCCCAGAATTTCCGAATTGGAAAGCGGCGCGTTTTTTGATCAATGACCTTACCGACCCGTTGATTACGCCACGGGGTACTGGCGGGTTGATGTTGGTCCTTGGTTTTTTGCACGCCGGTGGCGGATGGGGGCGGAGCATTACGGCGAGGAACGGGCGGAGACGGCGGAAGGCCGCTGACAAACGTGCTGGAGACCTGCATCCTGCCCTCTTGGCACGGCAACGATTGTCCACTGTCCACCACTCCGGTCGCCGCGCCCGAGCCGGCGGGCGATGCAGAAACGCCTTCGGCACCGGTCCTCTGATGCGCCCAGCCCACGGTCGCGCCAGAGGAAACGCACCGTCGAAGAAAACGGTTGACCGCCCTCTATTCCTGAAGGATCCAGTGACAATTCCCGATGAAGCCGTGTCCTCAACCAACCACGCCGCGCCGAGGTTTCGGTGGTGAGGGCATCGGGAGGACTCCCGGGTTTCGGCGGCCCG
>JAJTFN010000132.1 GCA_021298285.1 Verrucomicrobium sp. | reverse complement strand
CGGCATCGAGCTGGCCCTGCCCCAGTTCGTCGGCCAGGCCATCACGGCGCTGGGATCCCCCGGGACCCGGCCGGAGCTGGGCCGCCTGGTCGGGATCTTCCTCGGACTGGTGGTGCTGCGGGCGCTGGTGGGCCTGGTGCTGGGCCCGATCCGCAACCGGACGGCCCAGTCGACCCTGGGGGACATCCGGGCCGCCGTGTACGACGCGCTGCAGCGCCGGTCCTTTGCGTGGCACGACAACGCACGGACCGGTGAGCTGATCTCCCGGGCGGGCACCGACGTCGGCCGGCTCCAGGACCTCTTCTTCGTGTGCCTGCTCTTCGGGGTGGATGTCGCCGCCGGGTTGATCGGCACCCTGTCGCTGATCTTCCTGACCAGCCCGCGCCTGGGTCTGGTGGCCCTGGCGGCCCTGGTTCCGACCGTGGCCACGATGGGCTGGTTCGCCGCCCGGCTCCAGCCGCGCTGGCGCCGGGTTCACGAGCGCCACGGGGCCATGAGCACGGTCATCCAGGAGAACATCGCCGGCGTCCGGGTGGTGAAGGCCTTCGCCCGCGAGCCGGCCGAGATCGCCAAGTTCCGCGCCCGGCGGGCCGAGTTCCTGCGGGAGCTTTCCGAGGCCGTCAACTACTGGGCCGCGCGGGTCCCACTGTCGCAGTTCCTCTTCGGGCTCGCCGTGCCCCTGACGCTCTGGGTGGGCGGCCGTGAGGTGCTCCGGGGGACGCTGGCGCTGGGGGACCTCGCCACGGTGCTGGTGTACCAGATGGCCCTGGGCGGGCGCATCGGCGTGATCGGCCAGATCACGAACATCCTCCAGAACGCCAGTTCGGCGGCCCAGCGGGTCGTCGAACTGCTGGATGGACCGGAGGCCCCCGGGGCCCGGATGGGTGGACGGGCAGGCGACCTTCCGAAACCCGGACGACAGGAGCCGATCGCGGGCGGCATCACCTTCGACCGCGTCTCCTTCCGCTACACCAGCGAGCCGTCCCTGCGGGTCCTCGAGGAATCGAAGCCGGCCACACCGGACCAAGGCGCGGCGGGCGGGTCGGCCTCTGCCACCGGGGTCCCCGCGACCTCCACGGCGCCGGGGCCCGCGCTCCGGGTCATGGCCCTGGAGGACCTCACCTTCGAGGTCCCTGCCGGTGCTTCGGTCGCCGTCGTCGGGCCGACCGGCTCCGGCAAGTCCACGCTCCTCTCGCTCATCGCCCGGTTCCACGAGCCGACCGCCGGCTGCATCCGGCTCGACGGCACCGACCTCCGCGACTGGGACCGCGACCACCTCCGGCGGGGCATCGGCATGGTCTTCCAGGAGACGTTCCTGTTCAGCGCCTCCATCGCCGAGAACATCGCCCTCGGGCGGCCGGAGGCTTCGCGGGCCGAGATCGAGGCCGCCGCCCGCGCGGCCCGGGCCGACGGGTTCATCCGCGAACTGCCCCAGGGCTACGACACCCTCATCGGCGAACGCGGGCTTTCGCTCAGCGGCGGCCAACGCCAACGCATCGCCATCGCCCGCGCCGTGCTCATCGACCCGAGGATCCTGCTGCTCGACGACGCGACCAGCGCCGTCGATCCGTCCACCGAGCAGGAGATCCGGGAGGCGATGGCCGGCCTGTGCCGGGGTCGCACCGTCTTACGGGTGGCCCAGCGGGCGTCGACCGTGCGCGACAGCCTGCGAGGCTCGCTGCTGCGCCGACTCTTCGCCTACACCCGGCCCTACCGGCGAGCGATGGTGACCAACCTCGTGCTGACGCTCCTGGCCACGGCATCGACACTGGCCGGGCCGAGGCTCATCCAGCATGGCATCGACCATGCGCTCGCCCCCATCCTCGGCACCCGTGGAGCCTCCGATGCCGCCATTGCCGACGCGGCCCGGGGCATCCTGCTCCTGAGCGGGCTCTACCTGGGCAACCTGCTGATCGGGTGGGCGTTGACCATCGTGCAGGTCCGCACCTCCATCGAGACCGGCCAGGGGGCGATGAACGACCTGCGCCTGGCGGTCTTCGAGCACATCCAGCGGCTCTCCCTCAACTACTTCGACCGGACCCACCAGGGGCGCATCATCGCACGGGCCGACTCGGACATCGACTCGCTGGACCGCGTGCTCACCTGGGGCGCAGGGCAGGCCCTCTCGAGCCTGGCGACGCTGTTGGGGGTGATCGTCCTCATGGTCCAGTACGATCCCCGGCTGAGCCTGGCCGTCTGCCTGGTGCTCCCGCCACTGGCCTGGCTCACCGTGTGGTTCCACCGCCGCGGCCGGGAGGCCTACCGCAGCCTGCGGGGCACCCAGTCGCGCCTCATCGCCGCCATGGCCGAGAACATCTCGGGCGTGCGCGTCGTGCAGGCTTTCGTGCGGGAGGCCGAGAACCTGCGGAGGTTCCGGTCCCTGCATGCCGATTTCACCGAGCGGTGGGTCGCCTCCGCTCGGGTCTTCCACACCTACATGCCGGCCGTGGGCCTCCTGTCGGGGCTGGCCACGGCCATCGTCCTCGGGTACGGCGGCTGGCGCGTCCAGCAGGGGGCCCTCACCGTCGGCGGGCTGGCCGCCTTCGTCCTTTACCTGGGGCTTTTCTTCGGCCCGATCCAGGCGATGGGCGACCTCTACAACGCCCTGCTGTCGGCGGCCGCGAGCGCCGAGCGCATCTTCGCCCTGCTGGACACCGAACCCCAGGTCCGGGATGCCGCGGGCGCCACCGACCTGCCGCGCCTGGAGGGCAGAGTCTCCTTCGAGGGGGTGTGCTTCCGCTACGACACCACGCCGGCGGACCGGTGGGTGCTCGAGGACATCACCTTCGAGGTCCCGGCGGGGTCCACGGTGGCCCTCGTCGGTCCCACCGGCTCGGGCAAGACCAGCGTCATCAGCCTCCTGGCCCGGTTCTACGAGCCCCAGGCCGGGCGCATCCGGATCGATGATCGGGCCATCGCCGACCACACCCTCGCTTCGCTGCACCGGCAGCTTGGCATGGTCACCCAGGAGAATTTCCTCTTCACCGGCACCGTGATGGACAACCTGAAGTTCGGCCGGCCGGCGGCCACCGACGAGGAGGTCGTCGCCGCCGCCCGGGCCCTCGGGACGCATGCCGTCATCGAACGGCTGCCGGCGGGGTACGCCACGGAGGTCCGGGAACGCGGGGCCAATGTCAGCGCCGGCGAGCGGCAGCTCATCACCATCACCCGGGCCATGGTCGCCGACCCCCGGATCCTCATCTTTGACGAGGCCACCAGCGCCGTCGACCCCCAGACCGAGCGCCTCATCCAGCACGCCTTGGGAACCCTGTTCCAGCGCCGCACGAGCCTGGTCATCGCCCACCGCCTGAGCACCGTCCGCCACGCCGACCTCATCCTGGTCCTCGACCACGGTCGCATCGTTGAGCGTGGAACCCACGACAGCCTGGTGGCCTGCGGTGGCCTCTATGCCCGCATGCAGGCCGAACTCGTCCGCTCCTGAGGCGGACCCGGCCCACCTCTCAGCCTGTCGCCTGCCGTGCCTCGTTGAACCAATCTATTCCCACCTGATTCGATCAGGTTATCGCTGTTTTTGTCTTCGGGCAGTGAACCTGTCACCCGGTAGAAAACCTGCCTCAAAGGAAACCGCCCCCCGAAAAACATCTCGTTATCGATATTTCTGCGACCCGCAAAGAACCTGTCCCCGGTTGGCCCTCCAACACGGGTGATCTGATCGATGGGCCGATCCCACGATGGATTCCCCAACCCAACCGGCGATCCGGGAGAATTGGAAAACTTTGAACCTGTCACCCTATTGAGGGTGGGAAAACTGTGCCCTTGAATCCGGCGGGTTTGGGCCGAGACTGCGCCCGCTGTTTATGGCACACGTCAAGTTGCACATTCCCGGTCCGGTCGAGGTGAGCGCCAAGACCTTCCACGCGATGACCCAGCCGATGATCGGGCACCGGGGTCAGGGCTTCAAAGACCTCTACGGTCGCATCCAACCGCAGCTGCAGACCCTGCTGTCGACCCGGCAACGTGTGTACCTGTCCACCTCAAGCGCCTGGGGCGTGATGGAAGGGGCCCTGACCAACCTGGTCTCGAAGAAGGTGCTCAACTGCATGTGCGGAGCCTTCTCGGACAAGTGGTTCGATGTGTCCAAGAAGCTGGGCAAGGATGCCGAGGCGCTCCAGGTGCCCTGGGGCTCCCCCATCCGGGCCGAGCAGATCGACGCGCGCCTGGCCACCGGGCAGTTCGATGCGCTCACGCTGATCCACAACGAGACCAGCACCGGGACGATGAGCCCGCTGGACGAGATCGCCGCGCTGAAGCGGAAGTACCCCGACGTGATGTTCATTGTCGACGCGGTCAGTTCGCTGACGGCCGTGCCGCACCGCTTCGATGAGCTGGGGATCGACATCCTGCTGGCCGGCACCCAGAAGGCGTTCGCCCTGCCCCCGGGCCTGGCGGTCTTCGTCGCCTCGCCGGCCGCCCTCGCCAAGGCCGCCACCATCAAGACGCGGGGGTACTACTTCGACCTGCTGGAGTTCGAGAAGAACGCGGCCGACAACATGACCCCCAGCACGCCGGCAATCCCGCTGATCTACGCGCTGGAATCGAAGCTGGGCGAGTTCTTCGCCGAGGGGCTGGAGGCCCGGTATGCGCGGCATTCGGCGACCAACCAGCAACTCAAGGACTGGGCCGCCGGCCACGGGTTCACCCTCTTCCCGGAGGCGGGCTTCGAGTCCAGGACCCTCGTCTGCGTGAACAACGGGGCCAAGCCGGGTGGGCGGGTGATCGATGTGGCCATCCTCCAGAAGCGGGTCAAGGACCGCGGCATCCTCATCGACGGCGGCTACGGCAAGATCAAGGGCACCACCTTCCGCATCTCCAACATGGGCGACGAGACGCCGGCGAGCATCGCGGCGCTGGTCGGGATCCTCGACGAGTCGCTGGCGGGGCTCTGAACACTCCCCCCGAACCCCGGGAGACCGCAGGACCCGGTGCAACGGCGCGACAATCGAGGACAATCCTCCGACAACGGCGTCGCTTGTGAGGTCCAGCGGTTCCCGGATAAGTTTCACCCGATGTCCGAGGCCTGCCCTGTCCCGAACTGCACCCCCGACCGGTGCGCCGCGCCCGCGGTGTGCCCGCTCAACCGGGTGCGGGCCGGCACCACGGTGGTGGTCAAGCGCCTGACGGCCTCTCCCGACATGAACCAACGGCTCCGGGAGATGGGCTTCGGCGAAGAGCAACGGGTGAAGGTCCTCAGCCTCGCCAACAACCTGCTTTGCCAGGTGTGCAACGCCCGCCTCGGCCTGAGCGAGCGCCTGGCCGAGACAATCCTGGTCCAACCGCTGGGGATGGTTCCCGGACTGCCGTCACCCACCGCCCGACCGGTGCGGTTGGCGGCCTGATCCGGTGGGTGGGGCCTGGATGTCTGACCAGCCCCCACATCGCCCGGATGGATGGTCCGGCAACTCCCCCGGACAAGATGCCGACAATCGGTGGCAACCGCCCGACAACCCCGTGCCTTGCGCCTGTCCACGGTCCGTCCCTAGCCTGACCCGACGATGCGTGCCCTTTCGACATTGAACCCCGGCGAACGGTCGGTGGTCGTGCGGATCGACATCCCTCCCGACCAGCGCGGCCGGTTGCTTGAGATGGGGTTGCTGCCGGGCACCCCGGTCGAACTGGTCCGCTTCGCGCCGCTCGGGGACCCGGTGGAGATCAAGCTGCGCAACTACCACCTCTCGCTCCGCCGGCTCGAGGCCGAGAAGATCCAGGTGGGCTGATCCGATGAAGCCCTTCACCGTCGTCCTGACCGGGAACCCGCACTGCGGCCAGACCACGTTGTTCAACGCCTTGACCGGGCTGCGCGCGCGGGTGGGCAACTACGCCGGGGTCACGGTCGAACGCAAGGAGGGGGCGCTCACCGGGGCCGATCCGCGCCACCCGGTCGTGGTGCTCGACCTGCCCGGCACCTACTCCCTGAGCCCGCAGTCGCCCGACGAGCAGATCGCGCGCGATGTGCTCTTCCAGCGGCTGCCCGAGGTGCCACCGCCCGACCTCGTGGTGGTCGTGGCCGACGCCTCCAACCTCCAACGCAACCTGTACCTGGCCACCCAGGTGATCGAGTTGGGCCACCCGACGCTCCTGGCCCTGAACATGGTGGACGTGGCCCGGGATCGCGGCCAGGAGATCGACCTGGAGGCGCTGGCCAAGGCCCTCGGCGTGCCGGTGCTGGCGCTGGTGGCCAGCCAGGGCGAAGGGATCGAGGCACTCCGCCAGGCGATCCGCGCCCAGGCGGCGGCCCCGGGAACACGCCACGTGATCCCCCGCCAGTTCAACGAGCTGCCCGAGGACTTCGGCCGCGAGGCCCAGGCGATCGAGGACCGCCTGGAGGCGCTCTTTCCCCAGCGGTCGCGACTGGCCGCCGCCGAGGCGTTGCTGCTGCTTTCCGATGAGCGGACGCTGCCCAACGAGGGCGACCCGGCCGGGGCCCGTCATCCGGCGGCGCTGGTCGAAGAGGTCCGCTCGGCCCGCCGACGGCTCGAGGCCGCGGGCGTGGACTGGCGCAGCGCGGCCATCGAGGCCCGTTACGCCCGGCTCTTCGCCATCGAGCAGCACGTGGTCCGCGAGACCGCGCCGCCCGGGGAGACGCTCTCCGACCGCATCGACCGCGTCGTGACCCACAAGGTCTGGGGCCTGCTCATCTTCGTGGCGGTCATGGCGCTGATGTTCCAGTCGATCTTCTGGCTCGCGCAGTACCCGATGGACGGCATCGAGGCCGTGGTGGACGCGCTGGCCGGATGGGTCGGGTCGACGATGCCGCCGGGCGACCTCAACGACCTGATCACCCGCGGCGCGATCTCCGGGGTGGGCTCGGTGGTGGTGTTCCTGCCGCAGATCTGCCTGCTCTTCCTCTTCATCGGCCTGCTGGAGGACACCGGCTACATGTCCCGCGCGGCTTTCCTGATGGACCGCCTGATGAGCCGGGTGGGCCTGCACGGCAAGAGCTTCATCCCGATGCTCTCGTCCTTCGCCTGCGCCATCCCGGGCATCCTCGCCACCCGCACCATCGAGACACGCCAGGACCGCCTCGCCACGATCCTCGTGGCCCCGCTGATGAGCTGCTCGGCCCGCCTGCCGGTCTACACGGTGCTCATCGCCGCCTGCATCCCGCAGCGCAACGGCTGGCCCGGCCTCACCCTGCTGCTGATGTACCTGCTGGGCATCGCCGGGGCCCTGGGCATGGCATGGGTCTTCAAGAAGAGCCTGCTGCGCGGCGACCCGCCCATGTTGATCCTCGAGCTGCCACCCTACAAACGGCCGATGGCCGGGGCGGTGCTGCGGCAGATGTGGGACCGCTCCCGGCTCTTCCTGCGCCGGGCGGGCACCGTGATCCTCGGGATCAACATCCTGCTCTGGTTCCTGGCCACCTACCCCCGCCCCGGGGAGATCGGCGAGCGCTTCGAGCGGCAGCGGACCCAGTGGCGGCAGACGGCCTCCGAGCCGCCGACCGACGAGCAGTCCGCGGCCCTGCTGCGCATCGACCAGGCGGAGGCCGGCGAGCGGCTGCGACAATCCTTCGCCGGACGGCTTGGCCGCGCGATCGAGCCGGCGATCCGACCGCTGGGCTTCGACTGGAAGATCGGCATCGGCCTCGTCACCTCGTTCGCGGCGCGTGAGGTCTTCGTGAGCACCATGTCGGTCGTCTACAACGCGGGCGACGGCGATGGCGAGGGCACCGCCAGCCTCGCCGAGGCGATGAAGTCGGAGCGGCGGGGCGACGGCTCGCCGGTGTACACGCCGCTGACCGGGCTCACGCTCATGGTCTTCTACGTGTTCGCCATGCAGTGCGTGAGCACGGTGGCCGTCGTCCGGCGCGAGACCAACTCCTGGCGATGGCCGCTGTTCCAGGCCGTGTACATGACCTCGCTGGCCTGGGTGCTGGCATGGTTGACCCACGTGGTGGGCACCCGGATGGGGTTCTGAGTCAACACGGCCGGCCCGCGACGCCGGCCGGCCCGCGATCCTCATCCCACCCGGCCCGCAGGGCCTCGAGGGCCCGGGCCCGGTGGCTGATGCGATTCTTGACCTCCGCGCCCAGTTCGGAAAAGGGGCGGTCCCATCCAATCGGCACAAACAGGGGATCGTAGCCGAACCCGCCGGCGCCTTCGGGACGATCCAGCAGACGGCCCTCGCAGGCCCCGTCGAAGTCCAGGGTGGCCGCGGCCATCTCCACCGCGCTCCGACCCGCGAGCACCGGGGTGAGGGCCAGGGCGCACCGGAACCGGGCGGTGCGCCGCTCCGGGGGCACTGCGGCCAGCAGGCGGAGCAGCTTGGCGTTGTTCTCGGCATCCGGCGAATTGCCCCTCCGGCCGGTGTCCAGCGCGGCGAACCGCGCCGAGTGCACGCCGGGGGCCCCGCCCAGGGCGTCGACCTCAAGCCCGGAGTCGTCAGCCAGCACCCAGCCGACGCCCAGGTGGCAGACATCCATCGCAAGATAGGTCGCCCAGGTCAGTGCCTTGATGCGGGCGTTTTCGGCGAAGGTGGCGCCGGTCTCCTCGGGCTCGAGACGGACCTGGGCGTCGGGCTGCGAGAGGAACACCCGGCCGGGCGCGGCGAGCACGGCACGGATTTCCTCCACCTTGTGGGCGTTGCCGGTCGCGATGAACAGGGTCGTCATGGCGCCATTCAAGCGGGTCCGGGT
Source organism: Verrucomicrobium sp. (assembly GCA_021298285.1). Taxonomy (GTDB): domain Bacteria; phylum Verrucomicrobiota; class Verrucomicrobiia; order Limisphaerales; family UBA9464; genus SXXZ01. The sequence continues at coordinate 1,255 of JAJTFN010000132.1, read as the reverse complement.
CCGGCGGTCGCGCCCGAAACGCCCTCGGTGCGCTTGCCCCTCGGCCGCCAACTGTGCCATCCATCCGGGCGATGAATTCCGGAGTGCCCGCCTTGAATGCCGCCGTGCAGGAGGCCAGCGCCTTCCTGCCGCCCCTGATGAGCGAGATCAACCGCTGCGTCGTCGGCCAGAAGTACCTCGTCGAGCGCCTGGTCATCGGCCTGCTGGCCAACGGCCACGTGCTGCTCGAGGGCGTGCCCGGCCTGGCCAAGACCCTGTCGGTCAAGACGCTGGCCACGGCCATGCACGTGAAGTTCTCCCGGCTCCAGTTCACGCCGGACATGCTGCCGGCCGACGTGGTCGGCACGCAGATCTACAACCCGGCCGGAGGCTTCACCACGCGCAAGGGGCCGGTGTTCGCCAACCTCGTGCTGGCCGACGAGATCAACCGGGCCCCGGCCAAGGTGCAGTCGGCCCTGCTGGAGGCGATGCAGGAACGCCAGGTCACCATCGGCGACCAGACCTACAAGCTGCCCGAGCCCTTCCTGGTGCTGGCCACCCAGAACCCCATCGAGCAGGAAGGCACCTACACCCTGCCCGAGGCGCAGGTCGACCGCTTCATGCTCAAGCTCAGGATCGGCTACCCCTCGCGCGAGGAGGAACGCCAGATCCTCGACCTCATGGCGCGCACCTCCGGGCACCCGACCGTCGAACCCGTCGTCGAGCCCGAGGCGATCCTGCGGGCGCGACAGGTGCTCAACGACCTCTACATCGATGACAAGGTGAAGGACTACATCGTGGATGTGGTCTGCGCCACCCGCGATCCCGAGGCCTACAAGCTCAAGCTCAAGGACCTCATCCAGCTCGGGGCCAGCCCGCGGGCGACCATCGCGCTGACGCTGGCCTCCAAGGCCCATGCCTTCCTCCGGGGCCGGGGCTACGTCACGCCGCAGGACGTCAAGAGCGTGGGCATGGACGTGCTGCGCCACCGCATCACCCTGACCTACGAGGCCGAGGCGGAGGAGAAGACCACGGAGGACATCGTGCAGCGGCTCTTTGACGAACTGCCGGTGCCGTGAGCCTCCCGGGGCCGGAATCCCGGGGTTGGGTTCCAGGCGGACCGGGGGTATCCTTCGACCCGAAAACTCCATGAGCACCCTCGGCATCGGAATCATCGGCTGCGGCGGCATCACGCTGCAGAACCACCTGCCCGGCCTGGCCCTCTGCCCCGACGTCCGCGTCGCCGCCCTGTGCGACAGCGACCCGGGCACCCTGC
>JAJTFN010000131.1 GCA_021298285.1 Verrucomicrobium sp. | reverse complement strand
GGCCCCGACCGGCGAGGCGAAGATGAAGTCGCGGATGCCCTCCAAGCGCAGCAACTCCCCGCGCAGCTTGCCCGTGGCCGGATCGAGGCGTACGAGCACGTTCTGGTTGTGCCTCAGGTGATAGAGCGTGTCGTCGTACAGCAGCGGGGAGGCCACGTAGGGCGTGAGCCGGTTCATCCGCCACACCACGCGGTCGGAGTCGCTCACATCCCCGCGTGCCCCGGACAACCGCAGCGCCAGCATGGCCTGCACATAGTAGCTGTTGCCGGCGATGAGCACCCCGCGGTGCACGACCGGCGACGCCACCACGTTGTCGGTGAGCCCGGCGCATTCCCAAATCAAGGCGCCAGTGGCCAGGTCATACCCGCGAACCCGACGGGTGGCGCTCACGATGACCTGCGGCTTGCCATCGACCTCGACCACGATCGGCGTGGACCAAGAGGTCTTCTCGTCGCGGGCCGTCTTCCATCGGGAGTCGCCGGTGCGGGCATCGAAGGCCTGGATGAACGATCCGCCCTCGTGGTCCCAGTTCACCACCAGCAGGCCACCGTGGACCACCGGGGAACTGCCCTCGCCATGGGCGTGCAAGGTGTTCATGCGGCCGAGGTCGTGCCATTCCTCGCGGACGACGGTCTTCCAAGCCAACCGACCGTCCTTCCGGGACACCGACTGCACGGCGTATTCATGGCGATGGGTGACCGGCACGCTGTCGTGCACCCCGGGAGCCTGGTCGAAGACAGGTTTCTGGGCCTCCCCCACCGGGGCGGCGGTCATCACGATCACCCGTTCCCCGAGGAGGATGGGGGACGAATGCCCCTTGCCGGGCAGCGGGAGTTTCCAGCGGACATTCCGGGTCTCGCTCCATTCGACGGGTGGTTGGGCCGTCGGGGAGACGCCCGTCGCCAGCGGGCCGCGCCATTGCGGCCAGGCCAGCGCGGGTTTGGGCGCGGCGAGCGGTGCGTTCGTGGACGCCGAGGCACCCAAGACACCGGCTGCGGCGGCCAAGCCGAGAATCCAAGACCGACCGGGTCGGAACGCCCACGCCCCCGTCACCCCCCTCGGACCTCGGTGCCTCATGCCCGAGGTGTACCCCGCCCCGTCACGAGGCGCGACAGAAACCCCGGAAAACGCTCCGGACGGGCCGATCGGAACGGGCCACGATCTCGTGACCCCATGGCCTCCCGGACCGTCAGGCCGAATAATCGAAGTACACCGTCTTGGTGCGGCTGTAGAAGTCCAGCGCCGCGGTGCCCTGCTCGCGGAACGAGTCGGTGGAGCTGTTCTTCACGCCGCCAAACGGAGCCTGGAGCGCCAGGCCGGTGCTGATCTGGTTGACCTTCACCACGCCGCACTCGATGCGCTCGGCATACTGCATGGCCTTCTTGAAGTCGCGCGTCACCAGGCTGGCGCTGAGGCCGTACTTCACGCCGTTGGCCACGGCGATGGCCTCGTCGAACGAATCGACCGCGAGGATGGCCACCACGGGGCCGAAGACCTCCTCCTGCGCGATCCTCATGGCGGGGGTCACCTTGCCGAGGATGGCCGGCTGCATGAAATAACCATGGGCCAGGTCGCCCTCCGTCAGGCGTGCGCCACCCCAGATCAGCTCGGCCCCCTCGCCGACGGCCTGCTGGATGGCCGCGAAATTGCCCTCAAACTCGTCGGCATTCACCGCCGGTCCCATTTGCACCCCGGGCTGCGCGCCGGGGCCGACCTTCCAGGTCTTGGCCAAGGCCACGAGCTTCTCGGTGAAGGGCTCGAGCACCGACCGCTCCACGATCACGCGGCTCGTCGCCGTGCAAGCCTGACCGGTCAGGCCGAATCCGGCGATGGCCACCAGGCGGGCGGCCAGGTCGAGATCGGCATCGGCCAACACCAGCGTGGGATTCTTGGAACCCATCTCCAACTGCACGCGAATTCGCCGCGGCGCGAGGGTCTGGTACAGCGCCGTGCCCACGCCGTGCGACCCGGTGAAGCTCAGGGCCTGGATGGCCGGGTTGGAGGCGATCTCAGAACCAAAAGCCCGACCGGAACCCGTGACCACGTTGAGCACGCCCGCCGGCAGGCCGGCCTCGGCCAGGGCCTTGGCCAGTTCGAGCGCCATGGCCGGGGCCTGCGAGGCGGGCTTGAGCACCACCGTGTTGCCGCACAAGAGCGCCGGCACGAGCTTCCAGGCCGGGATGGCGATCGGGAAGTTCCACGGCGTGATGAGCGAGACCACACCCAGCGGTTCGCGACGCGTGAGCAGCAGGTTGCCCGGCAAATCGTGGGGAATGGTCTGCCCGCCCACCGTGTAGCTCAGGCCGCCGAAGAAGCGGAAGATGTCGGCCGCGCGCTGCACCTCGCCGGTGGCCTCGGTCAGCGTCTTGCCCTCTTCACGGACCAGCAGCAGGGCCAGGTCGGCCTTGCGCGCCTCCAGGATCTGCGAGGCCTTGCTCAGGAACCGTCCGCGCGCCACCGGGGTGAGCGCCGCCCAGGCCGGGAACGCCTTCTGGGCCGCCGCCGTGGCCGCCGCGAACTCGGGCGCGTCGGACAAGGGATACCGGGCCACCGTCTCCCGGGTGTCGGCCGGATTGGTCGTGGTGAAGGTGGCTCCGGAGGCGGCCGGCACCCAGTTCCCTCCGATGAAGTTGGCGTAGTCTTGCATGGCTGTGCGGTGGTGTGGTTTTGGCGTCGGCGGGCGGGTGGTTTTCCGGAGGGTTCTGGATGGATGACTTCAGGGATCAGGCCGGCAGGTTGGCCAGCGAGGCGGCGAGTTGGGCCTCCTTGGCCTGCCAATCCTGCAGGCGGGCCTGATGCTCCTCGAGCACCTTGGCCGGGACCTTCGCGGCGAACGCCGGGTTGGCCAGCTTCTCCTGCACCTTGGCGACCTCGCCCTTCACCCGCTCGAGCTCCTTGGTGAGGCGCGCGCGCTCGGCGGCGAAGTCGATGAGGCCGGCCAGCGGCAGGAACAACTCGCCCAGCGCATTGGCCGCCACGGGCGTGCCGCGCTCGGGCGTCCAGGCCGCATCCACGACCTCGAGGGCCTCGGCATTGAGCAGGAGCTTGAGCACCTCGACATCCGAGGCCGACAACGTGCCGGCCGGCCGCACGATGAAGCGGATCTTCTTGGCCGGGTCGATCTTGCAGTCCCGGCGCAGGCCACGGCCAAGGCCCACCAGGTCGTACTTGGCCTGCGCCACCGCGTCGGCGGTGTCGTCGAGGCCGAAGTGCTCCTTCTCTTCGGCGCTCAACGGCTTGGGCCACGCGGCGAACATCAGGGTGCGACCGCCCTGGTTCTCGGGCAGGTCCTGGGCGAAGCCCATCCCGTGCCACAGTTCCTCGGTGATGAAGGGCAGGAACGGATGGAAGAGCCGCAGCAGGTGCCCGAGGACGAAGTCGATGACCGCCACCTTGTTGACCTTGAGGGCCTCGTCGGTGCCGTAGATGACCGCCTTGGAGGCCTCGACGTACCAGTCGCAGTACTCGTTCCAGAAGAACCGGTACAACGTGGCCGTGGCGTCGCTGAACTTGTACTCGGCGAAGGCCCCGGTGACCTCGCGGATGGCCTGGTCGAGGCGGAGCAGGATCCAGCGGTCGTCGGAGGTGAGCAGCGCCGGGTTGATCTCGCCCTCGGTCTGGGCCTCCGTGCCGCCGATCATCTGGCGGAAGCGGCAGGCATTCCACAGCTTGTTGCAGAAGTTGCGGCCCAGCTCGACCGATTGCTCATCGAACAGCACGTCCTGGCCGAGCGGCGCGGCGCGCATCACGCCGAAGCGCAGCGCGTCGGCGCCGTACTTGGCGATGAGGTCGAGCGGGTCGGGCGAGTTGCCGAGCGACTTCGACATCTTGCGGCCCTGCTTGTCGCGGATGATGCCGGTGAAATAGACGTTCCGGAACGGCAGGTCGCCCATCCACTCGTAGCCCGCCATGATCATGCGGGCGACCCAGAAGAAGATGATGTCCGGCCCGGTGACGAGGTCGGTCGTGGGGTAGAAGGCCTGGAGCGTCGGGTTCTTGGCGTCGGTGGCCCGGTCGCCGGTCCAGCCCATCGTGGCGAACGGCCACAGCCAGGAGCTGAACCAGGTGTCGAGCACGTCGGGGTCCTGAGTCCAGCCCTCGCCGGCCGGGGCCTCCAGGCCGCAGTGGACTTCGGAGCCGCGATACCACACCGGGATGCGATGGCCCCACCAGAGCTGGCGGCTGATGCACCAGTCCTGGATGCCGCCCAGCCAATGGTCGTACACCTTGGCCCAGCGGTCCGGGAAGAAGCGCATCGGTGCCGAGGTGTCGGAGCCCGGCTGGGCGACGCAAGCCTTCGAGGCCTCCACGCTGGGGTACTTGAGGAACCACTGCTCGCTCAGGCGCGGCTCGATGGGCACGTCGGCGCGCTCGCTGAAGCCCACGTTGTTGGTGTAGGGCTCGGCCTTGTCCAGGGCCCCCGCGGCCTCCAGCAGCTCGGCCGACTTCTTGCGACCCACGAAGCGATCCAGGCCCGCCAGCTCCGCGCCGGCTTCGGCCGTGAGCTTGCCGTCCGGCGTGAGCACGTCGATGACCGGGAGCTTGTGGCGCAGGCCGATCTCGAAGTCGGCCTTGTCGTGGGCCGGGGTCACCTTCAGCACACCCGTGCCGAAGTCGAAGGCCACATGCTCGTCGGCGATGATAGGGATGACCCGCTGCTCCTTCGGCACGTCGAGCGGCAGCGCGCGGTACACGTGCTTGACGATGAGGTGCGTGTAGCGAGGGTCCTTGGGGTTCACCGCCACGGCGGTGTCGGCCGGGATGGTCTCTGGGCGGGTCGTGGCGATGGTCAGGAAGGTGCCCGGATGCTCCACCACCTCGACGCGGAAGTGGTACATGAAGCCCTTCTGCTCCTTCATGGTGACCTCCTCGTCGGACAGCGCCGTGAGCGAGGCCGGGCACCAGTTCACCATGCGTTTGCCGCGGTAGATCAGGCCCTTCTGGTACAGATCGACGAACACCTGCTGGACGCACCGGGAATACTCCGGGTCCATGGTGAAGCGGGTGCGGGTCCAGTCGCAGGAGGCCCCCAGCGCGCGCAACTGCTTGAGGATGATCCCGCCGTAGGTCTCCTTCCACTCCCAGATCTTGGCCACCAGCGCCTCGCGGCCGAGGTCGTCGCGGTGCTTGATCTGGCCGGCTTTCTTGAGGGTCTTCTCCACCACGTTCTGGGTGGCGATGCCCGCATGGTCGGTGCCCGGCAGCCACAGCACCTCCTTGCCGTCCATGCGCGCCTTGCGGGCGAGGATGTCCTGGATGGTGTTGTTGAGCACGTGGCCCATGGTCAGCACGCCGGTCACGTTGGGCGGCGGGATGACGATGGAATACGCGGGCCGCGTGGCCGAGACGCGGGCCGGGTCGGCCGTGAAGCAGCCTTGGTCTTCCCAGAACTGGTACCACTTGGACTCGACGGACTGCGGCTCGTAGGCCTTGGAAATCTCGCTCATTTCGGTCCGGCGAACCTACCGGACCTCCCGGACTCTGGGCAACAGGCGGGTGCTGGACCGGTGCCGGAGGAAGAGGGGACGGAAGAGCCCCGCGGAAGGAAGCCGCACCGCGGGGGGGGCGGCCCCAAGGCACCAACCCCGGAGGCCTCCTCGGCAAGATCGGCGCAGCCGGGCCGGGCCCGGTCCGCGATGGTCGTCTTGGCCGGAAGGACCGCCAACGGATTGCAGCAGGATCCCGGGCAGGGTCCCCGGCCAACCAACGCCATGAAGAACAACGTAGGACTCTCCGACCGTGCCATCCGCCTCTTCGTCGGGCTCACGATCCTCGGCCTGGGCATCGCCCTCGACAGCCCGTGGGGACTGCTCGGGATCATCCCCATGGTCACCGCCGGCTTGGGGTTTTGCCCCCTGTATCCCCTGCTGGGCATCGACACCTGCGAGGACACCCACTGAGCCTCAGCGCGCCCCATCCCCCGCCCCGCCGCGCCCCGATCCGGGGAGAAACGACAGGTCCGAGGCGGAGGCGCCCTGCCAACCGGCGGCGATCGTCGCGGGCAGGGAGTCGGGGGCCAGGTGCAGCAAAGAAACCACCCGCCCGACGTCCCAACGCGAGTCGGACATCCGCTCCAGTCTGGGCAACCCACGCGCGTCGGGAGTGCCCATCTTCACTTCGATCGGGCAAATCCGGCCCGCAGCCTCCACCAGGAAATCGATCTCCTCACCGTCACGGGTCCGCCAGTAGGTGATGTCCACCTCCCGGGCACGATGCCGATAGTGTCGGATCAACTCGCCAAAGACCTGGGTCTCGTAGATCGCTCCGGCCATCGGCCCCAGGCGGAGGGTCTCCGGGTCGCGCCAACCGGCCAACCACGCCGCCAAGCCGGCATCGAGGAAATAGAGCTTGGGGCTCTTGATCATCCTCAATGTCCGGTTGGTGTGATGCGGATGAACCAGGCGGATGAGGAAGCTGTCCTCCAAAAGGCTGATCCACTCCTTGGCGGTGTTGGGTGAGATTCCCGAATCGCGAGCGATCTCCACCAGATTCAGCACCTGTCCGGTTCGAAGGGCGCACATCCGGACGAAGATCTCGAATTCCCGACGCTTCTGGATGCCAAGGAGTTCCCGCACATCCCGCTCGATGTAGGTCTGGAGGTAGCTGGACAGGTACAGATCGACGGCATCCGGCCCGGAAACGCCTTGGAGCTTGGGAAACGAGGTCGACCAGATCCGGTCGAACGCCTCCTTCGGAGTGCCCGGGGGAGGCCCCTTCTCCTCGTCCGAGAGTCCGAAGAGGTTCAGGATGGCTACCCGGCCGGCCAGCGATTCCCGAACGCCCTGCATGACCTCGAAGCTCTGTGACCCGGTCAGCCAAATGGCCCCCGGAGGCGTCGTCGGCCGATCGGCCAGACGCTTGATGGCGCTCAGCAAGGTGGGCGCATACTGGATCTCGTCCACCAGGAGCGGCAGGCGCAGATCGGCGGCGAACAGCGCCGGATCGCGATGCGCCCGACCTCGGGTGGCCAGGTCGTCGAGGTTGACGATCTGGCGATCGGGTTCCGCACAGCGCCGAAGCAGGGAACTCTTGCCGACCTGACGAGGCCCGAGGAACAGCCAGACCGGAAACAACCGAAGGGCCTCCGTCGGGTGCCGCAAAATCTCTTCGTAGGTTCTCCGGAACCACATGTCTGGCAATATTTCAGCTGACTGCATTTTTGCCAAGACGCATCGGCAATCCACTGAAACAGCGCAAAACCGTCACCCCGGATCATCCGGAAACCGTCGCCCGGCACCGTCCGCGGCGGGGATCCCAATGCCGCGCGGATCCAGGGCCGCTCTGGCTTCGACGCCGGATCCTCGGCACGGAACACCCGGGGTACCCATCGCACCTCCGAGGGGCCGCATTGACGGGGGTCGAGGCTCTCGCGAATGCTCGCGGGCATGATCCCCGTCCGACAGAACTCCGTCCGCGCTTGGGCCGCCCTCGCGCCCCTGCTCTGCTCCGCCCTGTTGACCACCTCGTTGCGGGCCGAGCCGCCGAAACTGCCCGGCGTGGGGGCGGCCCTGCAGGAGCAACTCGACCGCCACGAGATCGCCGGCGCGGTCACGATGGTGGTCACGAGCGATGCGGTGCGGCACCTCGAAGCCGCAGGCTTCGCGGACATGGCGTCCCGGAAGCCGATGCAACCCGACACCGTGTTCTGGATCGCCTCGATGACCAAGCCGATCACGGCCGCGGCCGTGCTCATGCTCCAGGATGAGGGCAAGCTGGATGTCCGCGACCCGGTCTCGAAGTACCTGCCCGAATTCGCGGGCCTCAAGACGCCCTCCGGCAAGCCGGCCAACCTCACCCTGGTCCACCTCCTGACCCACACCTCGGGACTCGGGGAGGCCGGCGGACCGGCCGAGCGGCAGGCCAAGACGTTGGCCGACCTCGTGCCGCTGTGGATGGCCGCGCCGATGCAATTCGAGCCGGGCAGCCGGTGGGGCTACTGTCAGAGCGGCATCAACGCCGCCGGTCGCGTGGTCGAGGTGGTCAGTGGGATGAGCTTCGATGCCTTTCTCCAGAAGCGTCTGTTCCAGCCGTTGGGCATGAAGAGCACCACCTTCTACCCGGGCGAACCGGAACGCGCCCGCCGCGTCACCGCCTACGCCAGGAACCCGGCCACCGGATCGCTCGACGCCGTGCCGCCCCGACCGGAGTTCGGTCCCCGCGACCGTCCGCCGCAGGGCAACGGCGGCCTGTATTCCACGGCCGAGGACTACGCGAAGTTCTGCCAGATGCTGCTCGGCCGCGGAACCTTCCGGGGCGTCCGCTACCTCAGCGAGGCGTCGATGAACCTCATGGCCACGCCGCAAACGCCCGCGACCTTGCCCACGGGCTTCTTCCAGGGCGACTCCTTCGGGCGACGCGGACTGAACTACGGCTGGGGTCTCGGCACCTGCGTGCTCAAGACGCCCCATGACGGCGTCGCCGCGATGCTCTCGCCCGGGACCTTCGGCCACGGAGGCGCCTGGGGCACCCAAGCCTGGATCGACCCGGTCCAGGGCGTGGCCTACGTGCTGATGGTCCAACGCTCCAACTTCCCCAACAGCGACGCCAGCGACGTCCGCCGCGCCTTCCAACAAGCCGCCGCCAAGGCCCTGGCCAAGCCGTAGGCAACCAAACGTGGGACTCTGGTAGGGCTCGAGAACCAGACGCCCTCGACTCCGATGGACACCCTTCCAGGAGGTCCTAGGGTGAGGCCCATGAAGTCCGTGACGCCCGGCGAGATCCTCTTGGAGGAGTACCTGATTCCGCTGGGAATTTCGCAAAATGCGCTGGGTCGGGCTCTGGGCGTCTCCCCGAGGGCCATCCACCAGATCGTTCTGGGACGGCGGTCCATCACGCCGGAGATGTCGAAGAAGTTGGGTCGATTCTTTGGGCAGACCTCGGAATTCTGGTTCCGGGTGCAGAGCAACTGC
>JAJTFN010000130.1:29929-33877 GCA_021298285.1 Verrucomicrobium sp. | reverse complement strand
ACCCCGCCCGGGTTGACGGTCCATTCCTCAGCCCACTGCCTCCCCTGGATCCTGCCCATCCTGAGATTCCGCTCGAATCGGCTCGCCCTCATGGGCCATCTCGGCATCCTGCCGAAAAAGGATGCCAATGGCGGAGAGACAGGCGATCAGGCTGGAGGGGAAGGCCGCAGAATCAGAATTCCGGAGGCTGGTCCAGGAATCCCGGGCCAGCGATGAGGCCAAGCGCGGGGATGTGATCGTGCCGGTGGACGGGGTGGATCACTATGTCGAGGTCAAGGAATGCCACGCGGCAGCCGGGGCCGGCGGCACCATCAACCAGGTGCGCGCCATCAAGTTCATCACCTGCGTCGTCTGGGCTCCGAACCACCGTTGCTGGTACATTCTATCGCCCGACCAGCTCGTCCGGCTCGCCGCCACCAAGACGCGGGGACAGCACACGGAAATCCCCTTCGAGAGCATGAACTTCACGCTCGCGTCGCTCGGAGACCAGTTCCACTCGAAGGCCACGGATGACACCCTGGACCGCGAAGTCCGGGCGGCGATCCGCAGGGGGCTGGCCGCAGGTGAGCTCCGCAAGTTGATGGAATCCCTGCTGAAGGAGATCCACCAGGTGCGGACGCAATGGATCGAAAAGGTGCGCGGAGCCGATCTCCACGGCTAGGCGATCCGTGGCAGGGACCCGGCTCCGTCCGCGGCTCAGGCGAGCAGGGACCGGTGGCGCGTGAAGGCCGGCGCCAGGGACCGCGCCAACTCCTCCTGCAACTCCTGGAGTCCGCGATACACCTCCACCTGGGCAGGCCGCGGCTCGGCGGTCTCCCCGGTCTGCAGCGAGACGAAGCGGTCGGTGATCTCCGGGATCTCGACCCGGTCACCCTTCTGGCGACGCCAGCACCATAGCGCCTGCAGCGCCGCCCCGTAGGCGGCCCCCTCGGCGACCTTCAGGGTGACCACCTCGGCGTTGAAGACGTCGGCCATGATCTGCCGCCACAGCTTCGACTTGGCACCGCCCCCGGTGGCCCGCACCTGACGGGCCGTGACGCCCAGGGCCGCCAGCCGGCGCAGGCCGTAGTTCATGCCGAGGGTCACGCCTTCCATGGCCGCACGCGCGTAGTGGGCCGAGGTGAAGGTCCGGGGCCGGACGCCGAAGAACACCCCCGTGCCATCGGGCAGGTTGGGGGTGCGCTCGCCCTCCAGGTACGGCAGGAGCAGCAGGCCGTCGGAACCGGCCGGAGCCTTGGCGGCGAGCTTCTCGAACCGGGCGTGGTCGAGGCCCGACTCGGTACGCACCATCTCGGTGGCCACGGTGACATTCATGGTGCAGAGCAGCGGCAGCCACCGGTTGGTCGAGTCGCAGAAGGCGGCGATCTCGCCGGCAGGGTCCACCACCGGCTTCTCGGCGCACGCGTAGATGGTTCCGCTGGTGCCGAAGCTGGCCGTCACCACGCCCTCGCGGGTGTTCCCGGTGCCGATGGCACCCATCATGTTGTCGCCGCCGCCGGCGCTGACGACCACCCCGGCCTCGAGACCCAGCGTCCTGGCCGTGGCGGCCGAGAGGCGGCCGGCGGGCAGGTCGCTCGGGCGCAGCGGCGGCAGCTTGCCCTCGAGCCCGGGATCGATGGCACGCAGGACCGCCGGTGACCACTTCCTGCGGCGCACGTCCATGAGCGCGGTGCCGGAGGCGTCGCCGTACTCCATCGACTTGTCGCCCGTGAGCCAGAAGTTCAGGTAGTCGTGCGGCAGCAGCACGGTGGCCAGGCGGGCGAAGTTCTCGGGCTCGTGCCGCTTGAGCCACAGGATCTTGGAGGCCGTGAAGCCCGGCAGCACGGCGTTGCCGAGTGCCTGGACCGTCTTCTTGGGACCACCCAGCGCCGCCGTGATCTCGGCGCACTCCGGGGCCGTGACCGTGTCGCACCACAGCTTGGCCGGCCGGATCACCTGGTCCTTCGCGTCCAAGGGCACGAAGCCGTGCTGCTGGCCGCTCACGCCCATCGCCACCACCTCGGAGGCGCGCGCCTTGGCGGCCTTGAGCGCCGCCTGGATGGCCCGCGTCGTGGCCCGGATCCACTGGGCTGGGTCCTGCTCCTTGGCACCGGCGGGCAGGCCGGAGATCAGACGGTGCGGCGCCGCCCCCTCGCCGAGCACCCGGCCCGAGACCGCGTCGACCACGAGGGCCTTGGTGGATTGCGTGCCGGAATCGATGCCGATGAGGAGCGTGCGTTGCGCCATAGGATGATCCGCCACATCTCACTGGAGCCCCGCCCCGCTGTCGAGCCCCCGCCGTCGGTCGGGGGCCACGCGGCGCTCAGCGCAGGTGCAGCGGCGACAGGAAGTAGAGTCGCCCCTCCGGCAACCGGGACTGGAGCGGCAGTCCCAGGTCGACCTTGACCGGCGCGGCGGCCCCGGCCCTCGCCTGCCCCAGCAGGGACAGGAACCCGGGGAATCGGAACTGGGGCTGGTACGCGACCAGCCTGGCCTGCTCGAGACCGGAAAGCTTGAGCGCCCGCTGGAAGGCCACCTCGAAGTTGCCCAACTCGTCGACGAGGCCAAGGTCGAGGGCCTGCTGACCGGAGAGGATCCGCCCGTCGGCATATTCGGTCCAGTTGGCGGCGAGGCGACGGCCATCGCTGATGCCGTCCTTCTGGTTCAGCTCCGCCGCTTGGTTGCGCCCCGAGCGGATGACGTCTTTGAACTTGGCGAAGCTCTCGTTGATCATGCCCTGGAGAATGGCCCGCTCCTCGGGCAGCACCTCCTCCGGGGACTTCTCGCCGCTGGCCATGTCCTTGAGCTTGCCGCTCTTGGTGATGTCCGGGCGGACGCCCACCTTGTCCATCAGTCCCCGGTAGTTGTAGTTGTGGAAGATGACCCCGATGCTGCCCGTCATGGTCAACTCATTGGCCACGATCCACCGGCACGGGGCGCTGACGTAGTAGCCCCCGGAGGCGGCCAGCGACCCCATCGAGGCGACCACGGGGATGTCGTGTTCCTTCTGGAACTTGTCGATCAGCAGGTAGATCTCGTCGCTCGCGAGCACCTCGCCCCCCGGGGAATCGACCTTGAGGACGACGGCGGCGACTCCCTCGACTGCGGCCCGCTCCAGCTGGTCGGCGACGAGGTCCACCAGGGAGGCGCCGATTTCAGAGAGGATCTCGCCGCTGATCACCCCCTGGAGGTCGATGACAGCGACCTTGTCCTCGGTGTCGGCATCACGGATCAGCGTCTCGCGCAACTCGGAGGCGCCCGGGGACCGGGTGGCATGATGGTGGGACCAGTCGAGGTCCGACTTGGCGACCATCAACCCCACGAGGCAGACCGCAACCACGACAAAGGCGGCGCCGAAGCCGATGGCGGCCCACTTCCAGCCACCCCCACCGGAGGCAGGTGGCCTGGGGGGCTGCGGCGGGCGTTGGGGCGGCAAACCGACCTGCGGCGATCGCGGCAAGGTCGCCGCAGGGGGCGGGGCAATCACCGGCGGCGCGGACGACAGGTCACCGGGACGGGAAACCGGCACGCCATCGAGCGCACGGGCCTCGGGTTCGGACGACGGAGAGGGGCTCGGGTCCATGACAGGCTTCGACGGTAGAGTCGCCCTCCGGAACCGGCAAGGCATCGCCCTCGGACCGAGGCGGACCGGATCCAGGCGCCCGACATTCAGGGTGCGGGTTGTGGCCTGGAATTGGACCGACGACGGCGGACCTCGTTCCATCGCCGGCGCTGCTCCGGGGTGAGCGTCTGTTCGATCTGCCGGCGGGCGGCATCGATCTCGCCCCGCGCCTGGGGTGCCACCGGCTCCCAGAGATCGCGCAGGCGAACCCCTGCCCGCTCCAGGATGGCGTCGATGCGCTGACGCTGGAAGGGTTCGAGCTCGAGTTCCCGGGACCAGCGTGCCATCGCCTCGATCTGGGCCCGGCCCGGGGGCCGCACGAGGGAACCAGCCAGTCCATTGGAGGG
>JAJTFN010000130.1:0-29884 GCA_021298285.1 Verrucomicrobium sp. | reverse complement strand
CGAAGGGGGATTCCTCCACCACCACGCCCATGGTCTCGTCAGGGTCGGCAAACGAGCCGGAATCCCCCAGGACGGCCAGGAACATCGCAGCCCCGCCCACCAGGCCGGCGATCCCGGCGCTGGACAGCGCCGCCCGCCAAAGGCCCGATGCCCACGCCTCGAGCGCCTCATCACGGCGGACCCGGCCGACGGCCCGCATCACCCGCTCGTCGAAGTTTTTGGGCACGTCGGCGGCGGGTCCCGCCTCGGATCTGGCGGCCCGAAGCAGGGTCTGTTGGAGCCGTTCATTGTCCATGCGGCGCATCACTCCCAGTCGACGCACAACCGGGTTTCCGGGTTACGATAGGCCCCGGACCCGATCCTGGGAACAGGAGATCCCCGGGGATGGAGCCGGCGGGATCGGGATCACACCGGGTGGCCAACCCCGCGGTCGGGGGCGTGCGCTCAGAGGTAGGTGTCGGTGCGCAACCTCGCCACGATGCGCTTCATCTCCGCCCGGGTCGCCCTCGCCAGTATCGGCGGCATGCCGGTCGAGCCAGTCGGATTCATCGGCCGACAGGTCGCTGAGCAGGTCTTCCGGGCGTCGCCGCCGGCTGCGCAGGGCATCGAGGCAGGCGCGGGTGGCCAGGCGCATGAGCCAATGCTCGAAGGGGGCGTCCCCCCGCCAGCTGTCGAGCCGGGAGAAGGCCTTGACCAACACCTCCTGCACCAGGTCGGCGACATCCTCTTCCCGGCGGAGATACCGCCGGGCGAGGGCGAAGAGCCGGGCCTGATGCCGGCGGACCAGTTCTCCGAACCGGTCCGCGTCGCCCTCACGCACCGCGCGCACGATCTCCGCATCGGAGGGGATCTCCGCAACCCCGGGCGCCTCCGGGGATCGGGCCCAGGAAGCCATCGGGATCGGTGGATGGATGGCGAGGTTCACGATGGGATCTGTCGGTTGGGCATCCGCGCCGCGCGGTCATTCGTGGGGTCGGAAACCTGTTTCGATGGACTCCGTCGTTGCGCGGGATGCTTCTGAGGGATTCCCAGCACGCACCCCGAAGGAGGACTTCGAAGTCACGGGTCTGTTGCAAGGAATGTGCCAAAGTGCCGACCCCAAAACTTCACCGATCTGTCGGCGCTCCCGCCCCATCCCGACGCGCGGTTCCGGCGCCGGGATTCGCCGGAGATGCGAACCATGGCTTCCGGGCCAGCGACCATGGGTGAGCGTCACCTGGGGACTATTCCCCAAACTCTGCCCGATGGGTGTCCAACCCCACCTCCCCGTCGACCCCGATCCCCTGCCCGGCCCCGGGGAGGGATTGTCGCCGCCCGGCCTCACCGCCTAAGCTGGCGGCATGGACTGGAAGGGACGATGGGTGGTGATCACCGGGGCCTCGAGCGGGTTCGGGGCCGCAACGGCCGAGGCCTTCGCCGGGGTGGGCGCCGGGGTGATCCTCGGGGCGCGCCGCCTGGACCGGTTGGCAGAGGTCGCCGGACGTTGCCGGGCGGGCGGGACGCCCACCGAGTTTCACCCGCTCGACGTGGCCTCGACCGCCTCGGTGGCCGCCTTCGTGGACCGCGTGCGCTCGATCAGCCCACGCGTGGACGTGCTGATCAACAACGCCGGCGGGGCCCACGGCCTCGATCCGGTCGCAACAGGCCGGGACGAGGACTGGGAGGCGATGGTGCAGTCCAACCTGCTGGGCCTGGCGCGCGTGACCCGGGCGATGCTGCCGCTGCTCCCGCACCATGCCGGGGCCAGCCTCCTCAACATCGGCTCCATCGCCGGCCACCAGGCCTATGAGGGCGGGGCCATCTACTGCGGGGTCAAGGCGGCCGAGCGCAGCATCACCCAGGCCCTGCGCCTTGAGCTCAACGGCACGGGAATCCGCGTCGGGTCGCTCGATCCGGGCATGGCGCTCACCGAGTTCTCCGACGTCCGCTTCCGGGGCGACACGGCCCGGGCCGCGCAGGTCTACCGGGGCGTGGAACCGCTGGTGGCACGGGACATCGCCGAGACCCTGCTTTGGATGGCCTCGCGCCCACCGCACGTGAACATCGACGAGATCGTCCTCAAGCCCACCGACCAGGCCGCCATCCACAAGGTCCACCGCCGCGCCGCCGGCTGAGGGCTTGGAACGGCAGGCCCGGCGGTCCGGCTCAGGGCCAGGCGAAGCCGGGGTACTTGGCCCGCAATTGCGGCCGCAGCTTGGGATAGGCGCCCTCGCGCCACCGCGGGAAGTCCGAGACCACCTCGAGGCGCTTGCCGTCAGGCGCCTGCAGGGCCAGGCGCACCGGGATGGCATCCTCGCCCACGGCCGGGTGGGTCTTGAGGGACAGGCACTCCGTCAGCTTCACCTGGGCCTCGGGCCCGGGGATCTCCTCCGGGTCGAGGTCGGGATCCGGCTCGACGTAGGTGAGCTTGAGGCGCCGGCCCTCCACCCAGGACAGGTGCACCGGCATCAACTCGTCGAGCCAGGCGATCTGCTCGGGCGCCAGATGGGCGCGGAACGCCTCGCGCAAGGGCGCCGCCTGGGCCTGCTTGACCAGGGTGAGGCCGCGGAAGGCCCGCTCGAGCGCGGCCACCAGCGCGGCGCCGTCGAAGGCGGGAAATTCAAGGTGCGGCAGGGCGCGGGCCATCAGGTTCACCCGGGCGATGAACTGCTTGAGGTCGTGGTCGAGCTGCGGGAGCTCGAACCCGCCGCGGGCGAAGGCCTCGGCCAGGCAGCGGCCCGACTGCTCCGGGTCGGTCTCCCGCAGGTGCTCGGTGGCCACCACCAGGTCGAGGAAGCGCAGGCGGCGCACCGGCGACACCCGCTTGTGCAGGCGGTCGTAGACGTGCTCGACGGTGGCCTGGAAGTGCTGCGGGTAGAGCTCCCGGAGCCACTCGACCTTCACCGCGGTGGCCAGGCCCAGCAATGTCAGCACCCCGCCGCTGCGGCCGGGGATCTCGCGCAGGCTGCCCACCACCATCAGCTCGGCCTGCTGCACCACCGATTCGCGCATCAGGGTGCCCACGCGGCCCTCGGTCAGGACGCAGTCCAGCGATCCGGAATCCTTCCGCACGCACACCTGGTCCACGAAGCCTGCGCAGAGGGACTTGAGCAGGGCCTCGTCGCCCTCCGGGGTCGGGGCTGGTTCCTTGCCAGGATCCCGCGGCATCAACCCCTCGCGCTCGGCGATGCGGATCAGTTGCTGGAAAGTGTCCTCCACCTGCCGGGCCGTCTGGGCGTGGATGCCGTGCCGGCGGCAGGGCTCGAGGGCGAAGCGCGCATTGCGGGCGTATTGATGGGCGCGGAGCAGCGTGTGGAAATCGCTCAGGGTGCTGCCCTCGAAAAGCTCCCGGGCGTCGCCCATCGCGCGGTCGTCCCGGTTCACGCGCATGAGCAGGTCGCGGCCGCTGACCAGCGCGGCGCAGAGGCAGGCCGCGGGCACGCAGCCACGCCGCGAGGCCTCGACCAGCAGGCGGGCGAAGCGCGGGTGCATCGGCAGGCGGAGCATCTGGCGCCCCACCGGGGTCAGGTCCGAGGCCGCGTCGGGCCCGCCCCCGGCGTCCCCGTCCGGGCCGGCCTCCACCCCCTGCCCCGACGGCCGGAGCGCTCCCAGGAGGTGCAACAGGCGCTCGGCCCGGAGCACCGCCGCCCGGTCCGGCGCGTCGAGCCAGTCGAAGGTGGCGGCCTCCCGGACACCCAGCGAGTGCAGGAGCAGCACCACCTCGGCGAGGTCGGCCCGCTGGATCTCCGGCGTGTTGCGCGCGGGACGGTTGAGGTGACCGCTTTCGGTCCACAGCCGCCAGCAGGTGCCCGGGGCGGTGCGTCCGGCACGGCCGGCCCGCTGGTCCGCCGAGGCCCGGCTGATCTCCTCGACCATCAGGGTCTGGATGCCCCGTTCGGCATCGTAGCGGGCCATCCGGGCCAGCCCTCCGTCGACCACATGGCGGATGCCGTCGATGGTCACCGAGGTCTCGGCCACGTTGGTGGAGACCACGATCTTGCGCAGTGGGCTGGGCTGGAACGCCCGATCCTGGTCCTCCGGGGGCAGCTCGCCGTGCAGGGGGATCAGCGCGACCCGCTCGCCCAGCCGGGCCGCGGCGAGGGCCCCCAGCGTGGCGTGGATCTCGCCCTTGCCGGGCATGAACACCAGGATGTCGCCCTCCCAGCCGGACTCCACGATGCGCTCGACCTTGTCGGCCGCCAGCTCATGCACCGGGCGGCTGTCGCCGTACTCGAGCCAGCGCATCTCGACCGGGAAGGTGCGCCCTTCCGAGACCAGGATGGGCACCTGGGACAGGTCCGTCGGGGCAGGCACCGCGGGAGCGGGCACCACCGGGGCCTCGGATCGTTCCCGACTCGGCGGTGGCGCCGCCAGGTAGCGCGCCACGGGCTCGGCCTCCAGCGTGGCCGACATCACCAGCAGGCGCAGGTCGGGCCGTTCGGTGGCCTGCAGGCGCTTGGCCAGCGCCAGGGCGACGTCGCTCAGCAGGTTGCGTTCATGGAACTCGTCGAAGACCAGCACCCCGATGCGATCCAGCCGGGGATCGTCCTGGAGCCACCGCAGCAGGATGCCCTCGGTGACGAAGGCGATGCGGGTGCCCTCGCCGATGCGGTCCTCGAAGCGGACCTGGTAGCCCACCTCCGTCCCGAGGCGGACCCCCCGCTCCCAGGCCACCCGGGTCGCGACCGTCCGGGCGGCCACCCGTCGCGGCTGAAGCACCACGATCTGCTTCCCCTCGGGCACCAGTCCCGCGTCGAGGATCATCTGCGGCACCTGGGTGGTCTTGCCCGAGCCGGTGGCGGCGACGAGCACCAGCCGGTTGCCCCGCGTCAGGGCAGCGATGAGGTCGGCATGCAGCCGCCAGATGGGAAGACCGTTGTCGGGCACGGCGGCTCAGGATCGGGCGATGAACACGAAGTAGAGGAGGATGGCCTCCATCACGACCGAGAGCCCGAGGAGCAGGCCCGAGGGCATGAACTTGCCCGTCTTGCGCAGGCGCACGAAGAACACCGCCTGCAGCAGCGCGAGCACCCCGATGGCCACGACGCCCGGCAAGTGCCCGAGGGCCACGAGCGAGAGCGGGACCGCCGAGCCCAGCGAGGCGATGAGCGAGGCCTTGGACCGTGCCTTGAGGAAGCCCACGAGGCCGCCGGCGACCAGGAGGGCGATGAAGATCCACAACGCGGTGACGGCGATTCCATGCATGGCGCGGAGGGAATACCGGCAACGCCGCCCGGAGGCCATCCCCAATCGCGGGATGGGCAGGCACACCGGCGGGTCCGGGGGACGTCGCGGAGCCGCCCTGGCCCTCACCCATTCGGGCGGATGCAGGTCTTCACGGCGCGATTGCCCCCGGCCATGGACCGGAAGAGCCCCGGCAGCTCGTCGAGGGAGGCCTCGCCATCGACGAAGTCGGCGGCCAGGACGACACCGCGCTCGATCCGGTCCAGCGCCGCCCGGATGGACCTCGGTGTGTGGTGGAAGCTGGCCAACAGCGTGAGGTTCGAATAGTGCAGCAGGCCGGTGTCGAGGGTCACCGTGGCGCCCGACGGGCAACCCCCGAAGAAGTTCACCCTGCCTCCCTTGCGCACCAGCCGGGTCGCCGCCTCCCAGGCCGGGGGCTTGCCGACCGCCTCGAACACGGCATCGAACGCGGATTCAGGAACCCCGGATCGGACGGCCGCCTCGAGGTCTTCGCGCCCCTCCATGTCGACCACCACGGTGGCCCCGAGCCGCCGGGCCAGGGCGAGCCGGGCACCGCCGCGACCGGCCACGGCCACCTCGCATCCCGCCTCCACGGCCAGCGCCACGGCGAAGAGCCCGATCGGACCCGCCCCCATCACCAGCACGCGCTCACCCCGGCGGAGGGTGAGGTCGCCGATGCCCTGCACCACGCAGGCGAGGGGCTCGGTCAGCGCGGCGGCCTCGAACGGGGTCTCGGGTCGCAGGGCCAGCAGGTTGGCCGAGACGATCCGGGCCGGCACCACGATCGCCTCCGCATAGGCTCCGTTCAAGAAGAGCAGGTCATCGCAGAGGTTCTCCTGCCCACCCCGGCAGCGGTCGCACCGGCCGCAGGGGGCCGAGTTGGCGCCCACGACGCGGTCACCCGCCTGGACGCCCCGGACCCCGGGAGCCGTCTCCACCACGGTGCCCGCCCATTCGTGGCCGAAGAGGCACGGAGGCGTGAGCATCCGAGCGTGGTAGCCGCGCCGGTAGACCTTGAGGTCGGTGCCGCAAGTCAGCGCCGCGCCGATGCGCACCCGCACCTCGCCCGGCCCGAGGGGTTTCTCCCCGACGGTTTCCACGCGGAGATCCTCCCGACCATGCAGCACTGCCGCCTTCATCGGGCCGAGACTTCCCCGAGCCGGCCCCGGCCGGCCAGCAGGAAACCGGAGGGCCGCTGGCCCGATGCCGCATGCCTGGAACGGCGCGGCGCGAAGGATCGGCCGGGAACGTCAGGATTGGAACCGTCGCCCCGGGGGCTGGGACCTGACGAGAGGGGATCGGAGATTGGGGGGATGGTCCGGGAAATCGGTCGGGAAAATCCTTTGGGGACCCGCGATGAAAATCCCGCTGCCTCCGGGCTGAAGTGGTGGAGCCGAGGAGATTCGAACTCCTGACCCCCACAATGCCATTGTGGTGCTCTACCAACTGAGCTACGACCCCACTGGCCCGAAAGCGGGGCGCACTCTAGGAAGTTCACCCCGACTGTCAAAGGACTTTTCCAAAAACTTTCGCTCCGCACGCCCAACCAACGGCCGGAGCGGGCGGATTTCCACGGTCTAGGGTGATCCGGCCGAAGCTCCGGCGGCGCCCCCGGCGATCCCATCCACCATCCGCACCAGACGTCGGCCGTACTCCACGAAGTTGGCCCGGAGCGCCTCGTCGGGAGGCGGCACCGCCGCTCCGCTGGCGTCATGGAACACCGCCACCATGTGGGGCTCGATGCTCAGGGCACCGGCGTAGCCACGGCGGAAGGCATCCTCCAGGATGCGTTGGACGGCCCCATCGCCCTCGCCGGGCCAGTGGTAGTCGGCGTCGTTCTTCGCCGTGACCCACCGGGCGTCCTTGATGTGGATGTGCTCCGACACGTCACGGACCTGCGTCCAGAACTCCCACGGATCCTGGCGGGGCCGGGGCTCCGGGCGGGTGCGGTCGGGATTGAAGACCGGGTTGGCCGTGTCGAAGACCCACTTCAGGCCCGGGACCGCCTCCAGCAGGCGCAGCGCATGGCGCCAGCTCATGCCGCCGTAGTTCATGCAGTTCTCGTGCAACGGCTGGATGCCGGCGTCGAGGAAACGCCGGGTCACCTTGTAGCTCATCACGCGCACATACCGCGAGCCCAGGCGCCGCATGCGGGGGATCGCCCGCTCGACCTCGGCCAGCGTGATCTCGAAGGGGTCCTCCACGTTCTTGGCCCAGTTGCCGATGGTGGAGGCGAAGCAGTACACCGAGACGCCAGCCCGGCCGAGCATCTCCTCGACCCGGTCGAAGGCGGCATCGGGCAGGTCGTGCAGGTTGGCCTTGGGAAATCCCTCGAGGGTGATGTTGCGGGCCTCGAGGTGCTTCCAGCCCAGGTCATGGGCCGCCTGGATCTGGGACTCGAGCCGGTTGCCGGCCTCGTCGCCGATGCCGCAGTACAGGGAGGGAAAACTCATGGGTGGAGGCTACGGCCCTCCCGGCCAAAAGGCCACTCCCGGCAGACCCCGTCGGGGCCCGGTCCCTCAACGAATCAGGCCACCCTTGCGGGTGGCCTGGTCTGAGATGGATTCCGAGCAGGGATCGCCGGCGGGGCCGGGATCACTTCCGCTTCTTCGGGGCGCTCGCGGCCGCCTTGGCGGCGTCCTTCTTGCGGATGAGGTAGGCTTTGCGGCGGGCCCGTTTCTGGATTTTGTTGGATTGTTGTCCCATGGCTCGGATTTACTTTCGCGGATGTTAGTTCTCTGGGGCGGGAAGATGAAAGAGCGACGCGGAGCCTTCAACCTCTTTCTCGGTCTGCTGGTGCTGGCCACGTGGATCCAGGGACTCGTCGGCATCGCCGCCGCAGCCACCCCGGAGGAGAAGCGGCGCGAGAAGGAACTGGAGCACCAGAAGAAGATCGAGGCCAAGCAGATGTCGCAGATCCGCGTCTACCGCGAGGTCACCGACTTCTCCGGCCGCGCCAGTGAACTCGGCACCCTCGGGGTCAACAAGGCGACGGTGGGCCGGTCCGACCCGGTCGAGATGACCGTCCAACGCGACGCCGTGCTCGACGAGCGGGACGTCAAGCGGGCGACCTTCATCGAGCAGCGCGACCAGACCTTCTCCGTGGCCGTCGAGTTCGTGCAGCGGGGCACCATGGTGCTCCACATGAACTCGGTGGCGGCCAAGGGCAAGCGCCTGGTCATCGCGGCCCGTTGGTCGGACGGCACCAACGTCTTCAATCGCTGGATCGCCGCGCCCCTCATGCGGCGGGCGCTCGACCAGGGGGTCCTGTTGTTCACGCCCGACATGTCCCGCGAGGAGGCCATCGTCTTCGTCCGGGGCCTGAACAACGTGGCCGTCAAACTCAAGAACCAGGCCAAGCCGCCGAAAGAGAAAAAGACCAAGCCGGCCGACGCGGCCGCGGGCGGCACCAATGCTCCCGCCAACCCCGCCGACGGCCAGAAGCCCAAGGGCTCCAAGGCGAAGGACCCGAAGGCCGACACCAAGCTCAAGCGGGAATTCGACCCCTTCCAAGGACAGTGATCCGGACGCTCCTCCCCCTCCTCTGGCTGGGGACGGCCTTCGGCCTCGGGGCCCAGCCGTTCCGCCTGCCCACGGCCAACCGCGCACTGCTCGACCCGGACGGCGGGGCCGAGCGCTACTTCGTCGGCACCGCCGGCAAGCCCTGGACCAGCGGACAGTTCGGGTGCGTCCGGTCCGGGGGATCCCAACTGCACGAGGGCCTGGACATCCGCCCCCTGCAGCGCGACCGGCGCGGCGAACCGCTCGACGACGCGCTGTGCGCGGCCGCCGGCACGGTGGCCTATGTGAACACCCGGCCGGGCCTCTCCAACTACGGCAACTACGTGGTGGTCCGGCACGCGATCGACGGGCTTGAGGTCTTCACCCTCTACGCGCACCTGGCGTCCGTGGCCCAGGGCGTCCGGGCCGGCACGGCGGTCCAGGCGGGCCAACCGCTCGGGCGCCTGGGGCGCACCTCCAACACCCGCCAGCGCATCACGCCCGACCGGGCCCACCTGCACTTCGAGATCACCTCGATGGTGGCCTCGCGCTACGCCGCCTGGCACCGGGCCAACCTGGGCGACACCCGCAACGACCACGCCAACTTCAACGGCCGCAACCTGGTCGGCTTGGATCCGGCGACGGTGTTCCGGGCCCAGGCCGGTGCCGGCACCGGATTCCAACTGACCCGGCACCTGCGGGAGACGCCCGAGCTGGCCCGGGTGCTCATCCGGAAGTCGACGATCGACTGGGTGCGGCGCAACCCCGGCGCCGTCGAGGCCAACCCGACGGCCCAGCGCCAGGGTGTCGCGGCGTGGGAGTTGGCGCTCGGATTCAACGGCATCCCGCTGCGGGCCATCCCGAGGGCCGCCTCCGAGATCGCGGGCCAGACCGGCACGGTCCGGTTGCTTGGGGTCAATCCCAAGACCCTCGAGCAGTTCCCCTGCGGCAAGCTGGTCTTCAAGCGGGGCCAGGTGTGGACCCTGACGGCCAAGGGGCAGCAGCACCTCGAGCTGCTGGCCTACTGAGTGGAGCCCTGGGATGGGTCCGCCACCGAAGGATCCGGCACTCCCGTCGGCACCGCATCCCCGACCGCGCCGACTCCCGCCGCATGGGCCGGCAGGGGCGGAGGCACCAGGGGCATCGGTGACTCGTGGTCGAGATGGTCCCGGCAGCAGGCGAAGAACTCCTCGCGGGTCGTCGCCCGGCGGATGCGGTGCAGGAAGTCCGGGTGGACGCCCTCGCCGATGAAGTTCATGTACTTCTTCATCTTCTCCACCTGCAGGCGCTCCCGGAAGCCCGCCGAGGGCCTCGTGGATTCGTACAGGTCGGTGATGTAGTCGAGCACCTCCCGCCCGAGCGGCGACCGCCAGGTGCCGGTGCTGCGGTGCTGGCGGATCTGGTCGAAGATCCACGGGTTGCGGATGCAACCCCGGCCGATCATCAGGCCACGGGCCCCCGTCTCGCCCAGGACCTGCCGGGCCCGCTCCGGCGAATGCACGTTGCCATTGGCCAGCACCGGGCAAGGCATCGCCTCGACGGCGCGGGCGATCCAGTCGGTGCGCACCTCGGTGCGGTACATGCCGCTGACCGTGCGCCCATGCACCGTCAGGAGGTCGATCCGGTGGCGCGCGAAGAGTTCCAGCAGGGCGTCCCATCCGGAGTCGTCGGCGAAGCCCACGCGGGTCTTCACCGTGAAGGGCACCGAGGTGACCACCTGCCGGAGCGTGCCCAGGATGGCGTCGATCCGGTGTGGCTCCCGCAGCAGGCCGCCACCGGCGCACTTGCGGTACACCACCGGCGCAGGGCAGCCCAGGTTGAGGTCCACCGCCGCCACCGGGTACCGCTGCAGCTCGACCGCCGCCTTGGCCAGCGCCACGGGATCGTTGCCGATGAGCTGGGCGACGGCGGGCCGGCCCGTCGGGTTCTCGACCAGCGACCTGAGGATGGGCGCGTCGAGCGTGCTCGTGCCATGCACCCGGAAATACTCGGTCCAGTAAAGGTCCGGCCCGCCCCGGCGCGCCAGCACACCCCAGAACGGGAGGTCGGTGACATCCTGCATCGGGGCCAGCGCCAGCACCGGCCCGGGCCGCGCCAGGATCGACCGGAGATCCCGGGGCATCCCTGACGGGAAACCGACGGCCGGGGCATGCGGGGAAGAATCCCCGGCGGTGGACGATGCATCCATCGGGGCGTTTCCGGGATCAATCCTCGGCCTTCGAATCGCGGCTGAGCAGGTCGTGCACGGCGCGCCGCACGTCCTTGCCCTCGTGCAGCATGGCGTACACCTCGGCGAGGATCGGCGCATCGACCCCGAGCCGCCGGGCCAGGGCCCAGGCCGACCTGGCCGTCGGGTGGCCCTCCACCGCCGAGACCGACTCGGCAAGCACCTCGGCCACGGGGCGGCCATGTCCGACGCTTTCGCCGAACCCGCGGTTGCGGCTGAGCTTCGAGAAACAGGTCAGGACCAGGTCCCCAAGCCCGCTGAGGCCGGCGAAGGTCTCGGGCCGCGCCCCGCAGGCCACCCCGAGCCGGGTCATCTCGGACTTGCCCCGGGTGACGAGGGCGGCCTTGGCGTTGTCGCCGTAGCCCAGCCCGTCGCAGACCCCCGCCGCGATGGCGATGACGTTCTTGAGCGCCCCGCCCAGTTCCACGCCGATCAGGTCGGTGCTCCGGTACACGCGGAACTCGGGCCGATGGAAGAGTCCCTGGACCGTCCGGGAGACGGCCTCGTCGCGGCTGGCCACCACCACGGCCGTGGGGATGCCACGGGCGACCTCGAGGGCCAGCGAGGGCCCGGACAGGGCCGCGACCTGACGGCCCGGCGACACCGCGTCGAGGATGCCCGTCATCGTGAGGCCGGAGGAGAACTCGATGCCCTTGGTGACGCTGACGACCGGGCCGCCGAAGCCGGCGAGGTGGCCGGCCACGTCGCGGAAACCCTTGGAGGGCACCGCCAGCACCACGGCCTCGGCACCGGAGACGGCGGCGTCGAGGTCCGGCTCGAAGGACCAGTTGCCGGTCAGCGGGATGCCCGGCAGGAAGCGTTCATTGCTCCGGGCACCGGCCAACTCCGCCAGATGCCGGGCCCGATGCCCCCAGAGCCGCACCGCGTGCCCATTGCGGGAAAGCACCAGGCCCAGCGCCGTGCCCCAGGCACCCGCTCCCAGGATGGTCACCTTCATGACACCGGGGCCTTGGGTTTGCCGAAGCGATGCTCCGTCCCGGCCCGGAGCCGTTCGATGTTGGCGCGATGCCTCCAGACCGCCATCGCCGCGAGCACCGAGGTGAATCCCACCAGCGGCCAGCGGGTGGGCCCGGTCACCGTGGAAGCCGTGGCGACGGGCAGCACGACCGCCGCGGCGATTGAGGCGAGCGACACGTACCGGCCTGCGAAGAACACCAGCAGCCACGTGACGACGGTGACGGCGAAGGCCGGCGGGATGAGCGCCGCCATGGCGCCGGCCGAGGTCGCCACGCCCTTGCCCCCCTTGAAGCCAAGCCAGCAGGTGTAGTTGTGGCCGAGCACCGCCCCGAGGGCCGCCAGCGCCGGCAAGGCGGGCGAGTCGGCGGGCGTCAACGCCACGGCCAGTTCCGGGGCGAACCGCACCGCCAGGGCCCCCTTGAGCAGGTCCACGAGCAGCACCAGGGAGCCCGGTCCCCTGCCCAGCACCCGGAAGACATTGGTGGCCCCGATGTTGCCGCTGCCGGCCCGGGTGATGTCCACCCGCATGGCCCGCGCCACCAGGAATCCGGTCGGAAGCGAGCCGGCCAGGTAGGCCAGGGCCAGCGTGATGGAGGAGGCGGCAACCATGTCGGTCGAGGTTGTACGGGGCAACCGCCCATCGAGCCAAGCGCGACTTGGCCGCAAAAACTCCTTGAGCCCACCCGTCGGGTTTGCGTTCATTCGCGTCCGCGCTCACGGTCTCCGTGCAGCGGCGACCGTGGTAGGATGCCGGAGCGGTCAATCGGAACAGACTGTAAATCTGTCAGGCTAACGCCTTTCGGTGGTTCGAATCCACCTCCTACCACCACCGTTTTCCTTCTTCCCCCGACGTTCACGGTCGTCGGTTTTTCTGGCTCCGGGCTTCCTCCCACCCGGTGGCTCATTCCGTGGGTGTTGCGCGGTCGGGTCCTCCCCGGGTCCGGCCATCGTTCAAGGCAGGCTTTCCGGGGATCGAACGTGAGGATCCCGATCCGGCGTTGGCGTTTCCGCGGAACCGGTCCGGTGGGTGCGTCCGCACCGGACCACGGCGCGCGTCACTGCACCGGATAGTCGCGCATCATGGCCACGAGGGCGTCGACGTCCGGGCTCTCGGCCGTGCGCACGTAGTGGCCGCTGGTGCAGACCCCGCACAGCACGCTGGCCGCGTTGTCGAGGCCCAGCAGCTTGCCCAGGCAGAATCCGCTGTTGAAGTGGTCGCCCGCGCCGGTGGTGATCTTGGGCTTCCTGCAGACCGGTCCCTCGACCACGGAGGCCACACCGCCTGAGACCGCCAGCGCGTAGGCCACCGGGTGCACCACCAGCGTGTCCACCGGCACCCGCTGCTGGATGGCCACCGACAGCTCGGCCAGGCCCTTCCAGTCGCGCGGCGAGGCGTCCAGGCCCAGCACGCCGGCGATCTCGTAGGCCTCCTTTTCGTTGAGCCCAAGGATCACGTCGAAGCGGCTCTGGAACTTCACGATGAGATCCAGCGCGTGGCGGATGTCCTCACGGGTGCGCTTCTCGGGGTCGGCCAGGTCGAAGAAGATCTTCCGGCGCGGTCCCTGCAACGAGGGCATCAGCTCGGCGTGCAGGCTCTCCCAGATCGCCGACATGTGCGGCAGCATCGTCCAGTTGACGAAGGCCACCAGGCTCGAGGCCGCGAACTTGGCCGCGAACTTCTCCTTGCCGTAGCGCTGGCAGAGGTTGTCCCAGTGGATTTGCTTGAGGGTGTAGTGCTTGCCCACCATCAGCTTGCCGTCCTCGAACTCGAGGGCGTCGGTGAAGCCGGGCTCGCCGATGGTGTGCACCTCGGCGCGGGCGGCGAACGGCTCGAACACCGGGTGCAGCGCCGGCCAGCCCAGCGACCCCACGTAGGTGACCCGCAGGCCCAGGCTCGCCAGCGCGTTGGCCATGATCGGGCCGTTGCCGCCCAGCTTGGTCAGCACGTTGACCAGCTCCACGTTGGTGCTCCGGCCCGCGGCTGCTGCCAGGCGCTGGGCATAGGCGGCGATGGTCGGGATGCGGTCGAAGCGGACGGCATCGTAGCGCTTGTCCACCACGTGCAGGATCTCGTCCACGAAGCCGTCGAGACCGACAAAGGCGGTCAGGGACGGCACTTGGGCCGCGGCGGCGGCCAGGCGGGAGGCGACGGAGGCGCGGAATTCAGGCGTGTTGAGCATGGTCGGTGTCCTCGGCGACTGCCGGAGACGGGCCGAATATGGCCCATGACCGGCCGGGGTGAAGCCGGAAAGAGCCCCGGCGGACACGGCCGACAGGGAGGTGTCCGACCGCGGCGGGAACCATCACGCCCTCCGGCGGGCCTCAATCGACCCCGACCCCGAGCACCTCCAGCAACCGGTCCAGCTCACCGTCGTTGTGGAGTTGGACCTCGAAGCGCCCGCCGAGCCCGGCACGGTAGTGCAGGACCACGCGCAGGCCGACCCGTTCGCGGATGCGGTTCTCGAGGTCGGCCAGGTGCGGGTCGACCGGGGGCTCGACCACCTTCGGTCGCGGATCCGCCTTGGCGCCCTTGCCCAACGATCCCTGCGCCGAGACCGCCGCCTCGAGCTGGCGCACCGTCCAGCCGCCCCGCAGGGACAGGCGGGCCAGCGTCTCCTGCCGCTCGGGGTCGTCGGCCCCGAGGATCACCTTGGCATGCCCGACCGAGAGCGAGCCGTCGCGCACGGAGGCCTGGATCGACGCGGGCAGCTTGAGCAGTCGGGTGGCGTTGGCGATGACCGCCCGGCTGCGGCCCACCTTGATGCCGACCTGCTCCTGCGTGAGGGAGAACTGGGTCATCAACTGCTGGTAGCCAAGCGCCTCCTCGATGGGATTGAGGTTCTCGCGCTGGAGGTTCTCGATGAGGGCCAGCTCGAGCACCTCGAGGTCGGTGGCCAGGCGTTCGATCACCGGCACCTCCGCCAAGCCCACCAGGCCGGCCGCGCGCCAGCGCCGCTCGCCGGCGATCAGCTCGAAGTGGTCGCCCACCGGCCGCACCACCAGGGGCTGGATGATGCCCTGCTCCCGGATGGAGTCGGCCAGTTCCTGCAGGGATTCGGCCGGGAAATCCCGGCGGGGCTGGAGCGCCGACGGACGGATCCGCTCACGCGGCACCTTGCGCACCACCGATCCCGGGGGCGGAGGCGGAGGTGGAGGGGCCGGGACCGGCGGAGGCTCCTGGCCGACCGGGGCCAGAGGCGGGGTCGCGGTTCCTGCTGGCGCGGCCGGGGACGGCGGCGGGGCGAAGGGCGACTTCAACCCCACCCCCATCAGGGCTCCCAATCCCCGTCCCAAGGCCGGTCTCGACATGCCAGCGACTGTAGGGACCGACCGATCCGGGAGGCAAAAAGGATTTCCGGCCGGAACCGACGTTTCCGCACCGGACCGTCACCGCATCACGGACGGATGGCCTGGAAGATCGTCCGCGCCATGAGGGTCGCCCCGGCGGCGTTGGGATGGATCTTGTCGGGGAACATCTCGGGATACCCCGTGAGCGCGTCGTTGAGGTCGATGACCGGCACCTTCTTGTCGTTGGTCACCTCCATCAGGGCCGGAATCACCCCGTCGTCCAGGGTCTGGCCCGGTCGTTGGTTCCCAGCTTGAGGATGACCAGGTCGGGCTGCCACGCGACCGCCGCCTTGAACTCGTCGGTGTTGGCGTAGGGCAAATCACCGACCCGGCTGAGGGTCGCGCCGCTGCGACCGAAATTGCGCACCTCGAAACGGTTGCCCAGCAGCTCGCCCAACTGCTTCGGGTAGTTGTTCTTCTCGCGGTCCTCGACGCCCGCGCCGTGGGTGATGCTGTCGCCCACGCAGGCCACCTTGATGATGCGCCAGCCGCCCTTCCGGTCCTCGAAGTCCTCGATCTTGATGAGCTCGGGCCGCAGCTTGCGACGGCAGCCCCAGGAGAGCGCCCCGGCCGCCAGCGGCATCAGGGTCAGGAAGTCGCGACGTTTCATCCGCCCGGATGAAAGCGGGGACCGGCCCGCGCCCGCAAGCGGCCTCTTCGACGGGGATCCCCGAATGATCGGCGTCGGGAGCGCTCCTCAGGCCGCCGGCTTGCCGGGCACCCGGTGCTTCAGGACCGCCTGGGTCTGGTCGGCGCGGAAGCGCTCGTAGGCCGCCCGGAACTGCGGGTGCTTGTTCCCGAGGATGGCGACCGCCAGGAGCGCGGCGTTGATCGCGCCGGCCTTGCCGATGGCCATGGTGCCGACGGGGACGCCCCCGGGCATCTGCACGATGCTCAGCAGCGAATCCATGCCGTTGAGCGCCTTGGACTGCACGGGCACACCGAGGACCGGCAACGCCGTCTTGCTCGCACACATGCCCGGCAGGTGGGCCGCCCCGCCCGCCCCGGCGATGATGACCTCGATCCCCCGCCCCGCCGCCGCCGCCGCGTACTCGAAGAGCAGGTCCGGCGTCCGGTGGGCGCTCACGACCGAGGCCTCGTAGGGCACGCCCAGCGCCGCCAACTGCAGCGCCGCCGCCTCCATCGTCTCCCAGTCCGACTGGGAACCCATGATGATGCCGACCAGCGGGGAACTCATGAGGGTTGAGGGTGGCCTCTCCGCGGAGGGAGATTCAAGCCTCCCGGCAGGCCGTCACCAACCGGCGGTGCGGTCGGTTTTGAACCGGAAGCGGGTCTGGGACTGGTAGGGCTTCCCGGGACGAACCACGGTGGATGGAAACTCCGGACGGTTGGGGGAATCCGGGAAGTGCTGCGTCTCGAGACAGAAGGCGCCGTGCCGCGGCTGGTGCACGCCATCGAAATGATTGGCGGTGTACAGCTGGACGCCGGGCTCGGTGGTTTGACAGGACAACTGCCGGCCGCAGTTCCGCTCGATGACCTTTGCCGCCCAGGCCAACCCCTCGACCGGGCGACGGAGGACGAAGTTGTGGTCGTAGCCCCTGGGTCCGCGGATGTCGCCGATGCGCTCGCCGATTCGGCGGAGGTCCCGGAAGTCGAGAGGCGTGCCCACCACCGATGCCAGTTCCCCGGTGGGAATGAGGGCGCCATCCGTCGGGGTGTAGTGGTCGGCGTCGAGTTGCAATTCGTGCCCCAGCACATCCCCGTTGCCCGCACCGGCCAGGTTGAAATAGGCATGGTTCGTCAGGTTCACCACGGTGGGCCGGTCCGTCTCGGCCTGGTAGGTGATCAGCAACTCGCTGAGGTCGTTCCAGGCGTAGGTCACCACCACCTCCAGGTTGCCCGGAAAGCCCTCCTCCCCATCGACGCTGCGATGTCGGAATTCCGCGATGGCGGACCAGTCCTTCACCATCGTCCGCGATTGCCAGAGCTTGGAGGCGAATCCCTGCCGGCCGCCGTGGAGGTGATGGCGGCCCTCATTGGCGGTGACGCGGACCTCCTGGCCATCCAGCGGGAACCGCGCGCCTCCGATCCGGTTGGCGTAGCGGCCGATCACCGAGGCGGCGGGCATTCCCTTGAGGTAGTCGTCCATCGAGTCACCCCCGAAGACGACATTGGCCAATTGGCCGGCCCGGTCCGGCACCCGGATGGCCGTGATCGTGGCCCCGTAGTCGCAGATGCTGACCGAGGTGCCAAAGACGTTGGTCAGGGTGTGCAGCCGGACCGGACGCCCATCCGGCATCCGGCCGAAGTCGGTGCTGGCCACCGAGGCGGGCACCAGCGGCCGCGCCGCACCTCCGCCCTCCGTGGCGCACCCTCCCATCCACCCCCCGGCGATGGGAAGGACGCCGGCGGCGGCGAGGTGTCGGAGAGCTTCGCGACGCGACAGGGAGGGAGCCTTCATGGGAATCATCGAAAGTGGTCCCCCCCGCATGGGTCGGAACCTTTGTTCAACCTTGAGCCGACCGTGCGCCAACCACTGGGGGCTGAACAGCACAACCTCCCGGCGGACTGCCATGCGGACAACCCGGTGCCCCCGTCAACCGCGGCTCATCGCATCATCCTCCGGCGCTCACCGGACACGCTGGCGGCGGGCATCCCTGGATCCCCACGATGAGCCCCTGCCCTTGGGTCAGGAAACCCGCCCCCTCAGGTCCGAAGCGAAGCTCACCGTTGGCGCAACCGCCAGAAAACCGCCTGGGTGCCCGGATCGGTCGGCACCCCCGACAACACCGGGCTCTCCATGCCTTGACCATGGACCGACCGGACCAACGCCCAGGTCTTCAGGTCGCCGGACCTTTCAAGATCCACGGTGGCCCCGCGATCCGCCCGGATCTGCAGCGTGATCGATCCATCCGGATTGGCAGTGACGATGGAGAGAATCGGTGCCCGACCGGGAGTTGGAGACACGAGGGAGAACGACCGCATGTTTTCCAGACCACCGGGCACGGCCGCCGGGTCGCGGGGGATCGTGTAGGTAAACGGCTCCGACAACCCCGTTCCAGGCAACCGGGCGAGCGCCTGATCGACTCCGATGCCCGCAAGCGAGGAATCCCACACAGCCACCCGAAGTGTCACCGTGCTGCCCAGGCCAAATCCGTCCATCGTCCCGACATTTCCCGGCCCGCCGGCCGCCGACGGGTTCCAGGTTCCCGGGAGCGTCGTGATGGACACCCGGAACGGGGCCGGGGCAAACGAATTGGTCAACGAGTCCGTTGAAGGTCCATACCAGATTTGAGCAACAAAACCGGTGCCCGTGAGCGGATTGCCGGCGGCGTCGAAAACCTGCGCCAAGCCCCGGTTGTTGAGGTTGATGAGCGTCTTGGTCGCCGACACGAGGGAGAATGGCCGCAGGTTTTCCATCCCGGCGGGAATCGCGAGCGGGTCTGCCGGAATCGTGTAGGTGAATGACTCCGAACGCCCCGTTCCGGGCAAACCGGCGAGTGCCTGAGCCGGCCCAAGGCCCGCCACCGACGAATCCCAGACAACAACCTGAAGCGTCACGGTGCTCCCCGGACCGTATCCCTCGAGGGTGCCAACCATTCCCGGCCCACCGGCCGCCAGGGTGTCCCAAGTGCCGGGAAACGGGGTGTTGGAATCTCGAAACGGGGCCGGAGCAAACGCCTTGGTCAACGAGCTCGCCGAAGGGCCATACCAGACTTGGGCGACGAAGCTGGTTCCCGTCAGTGGTTTGCCCTTGGCGTCGAGGACTGGCGCCAGGCCTCGATTGTCGAGGTTGATGAGCGCCCGACTCGCCGACACGAGGGTGAACGGTCGCATGTTTCCAAGCCCACCGGGGATCGCCAGCGGGTCCGCAGGGATCGTGTAGGTGAACGGCCCCGAACGCCCCGTTCCCGGCAAACCGGCGAGCGCTTGAGCGGGACCAAGGCCCGCCACCAAGGAATCCCAAACAACAACCTGAAGCGTCACGGTGCTCCCCGGACCGAATCCGTCGAAGACGCCGAAGGTGCCCGGACCGCCCACGGCAGCCGGGTTCCAAGTCCCTGGCAAGGGGGTCGTCGAGGATCGAAACGGCGCCGGGGCAAACGACTTGGTCAGGGAATTGGCTGACGAACCATACCAGATTTGAGCGACGAATCTCGTCCCGGTCAGCGGTTTGCCCGTCGCGTCAAAAACCTGGGCCATGCCACGGTTGTTCAGGTCGATCAGCCCTTGGCCGAACGCCGAGGCGAGGAGGCTGCACCACAGAAGCAGGGCGGCGAATCGTGAAATCATGGTGCAGCGAACCGGGTTGAATTTTAGGAAAACCTACCCAACGCGAACACCTTCACCTGCTACATGCAAGGGTGTAATGACAGTCCACCGGAACGGCCTGGCCGAGACGCATCGCCGGATGGGAGAACCCCGGCCAAAGACGCCGGCAGGCGCTCAGGGAAAAGTCGCCCGAGCCCAGCCCGTGATGACAACCGTCAACCCGTTCTTGAACAGATCAGGAAGATCATAGCCGGTACGTCGCGGCCTGCAGCCCGTCAGTTGCAAGGCACTGCGACTTCCAGAAAATTGACGTTGTTGAGTTCCAGTCCACCCAACGCCTCCATGATGCTGTCACCCGCTGCCCCCAAGTGCCTCGTCATGCGTCGCTGGTAAACGGATTTGTAGGCATCAAGAACTTGGGTGTACTCGGAGACCGTCTCCGACGCAGCCTCCGCATACCAATCACCTCCTCCAGCCCCAAATTCGGCATCCAACCGTTTCCGAATTCCCGCGCTGTGCCGGATGTCCTCTTTGAGCACGTTTTCCGTTTCGGTTTTAGCCGCCACGAAGGTCATCGCATCCAAGAGAAGCTGACTTTGGCTGGCATCCTCAATGCCGCGCGACAAGAAAACACCCGCAATATTTGAGTATCCCGGGTTTCTCGACTCAATCAGCGCCTTGCAACGGTCTGCTAGAACGCTGTTTTGCACATTCTTCATGCTCGACCCCGCTTCAGGAACTGGGTTTACGGGATGAATCCCGGGCGAACTGATGAGTTGATCAAACGCAGCCTCAGCTCCACCACAATCCAACCCTAAACTCATGGCGATGAAGCGATAGTCATCGATGAATAGTTTCTTTTTTAAACCATTGAGGTACGATCGCGCATTGATATATTCTAGCGGGATTCTGTCGGTCGTAAGTTGAACGTGGTCAAACGTATCAATCGCCGAAGAAAAGCGAGGGTCATTTCTCACATCGACGGGTGGTGGCAATGATTGTGAGACTGCTCGATCCCGTTTCAGACCCGGATGCCGACGAGAATCGTTATGTATCGGGTCAGCAACTGCCGTTGAGGTTACAACCTCTCCGGGATTCAATACGTTGTCCCGCTTGCCAGGCGCACCTCGAAACAGCATCTTGTCCACCAACAACCAGCAGAAAATCAGAGAAAAGACCACGATGACCCAACCCCGCCAGCTCGTCTTGAAGATCATAATGAAACTCCTGTTTAATTCCCTCCTCGTTCATCCACCAAAGGTGAAGGTCCATCTTCCCGGTATGGTTGACTTGGATCCCTCTCCGTCTCCAGAATGTTTATCCAAGTTGGTTCATTTCTCTTAGGTGATTCTCCCCAAACACTGGGTGGCCATGCATACTGAAAATTGATAAATGGAAACCTTTCGTAGACAGTGCCCCAATCATCAAAAAGGATCGCATGACATTCGCCCTCTCCAGACCACGGTTTGAGTGGATTACAATTACCGCTGATTTTTTCCATTCCGGTCCGAGCAATAACTCGGTATGGAGCATTTGGCGCATAAAAACCAGTTTTTTGCGGTGGTGACGCGTGAAAAAACGCCAATACGAAATCTTCCAATTCGTTATAAACAAACTTCACCTCAGGCTCCCATCCTACAGCCGGTATTGATTGGTCACACCTATATTCTCTACGTCGTAAATAGTTCAACGGGAAGCTATCCCTAGAAATCGTCCCAGTTCCATCCAGCAGAATGGAACGAAGCTCGTATTGATAGTCACCATTAGACGGGTTCCTAGTAATCCTGCCGTGGTTCACAAACTTGATGTTCCGATAGTAACCATAATAATCGTTCCGCCAAGAGTGAAGTGCATAGCCAGGATACAGCGTGGTTTTACCAGCGTAATCCCCATACAAAGAATAAATATCCGAGGCTAAACCGATCCCCTGAACAGCCTTATCAAAAATGGCAAACAACGGCTGCTGTTTCTCTGAGATTAGAACAAAAAGAAACACCAACACGAAGTTGCGAAAGGTGCGTCGGAATTGAAGACGTGATCGTGTCATTTGGGGTCTTGTTAGTTGCGACAGTTCAGTTGACCCGAAAGATGCGGACCTCTCGCCCCCCCGGAATCATGGAATTGGTTCCCCTCCCCACGGGCGTTCGAGAAATATGTCTCTCCGCATTCTAGTTTTTGAAAGTTTTTTTCAGAACGATTATTTAGTCTTGAGCTCGGACACTCGGGCAACACCCAACCAATCCGCCAGTGCCCCTCCTGCTGGAGTTCCGGGACGCGAGTCTCGCCGTGGTTCGCGCCGCCGGGCTTTCAGGCCGCCGGCAGGCTGGCGAGGGCGGCGGCGAAGCGGCGCTGGACGCGGTCTCGGCCCAGCACTTCGAGCAGATGGTAGAGGCTGGGGCCAACCGACTTGCCGGTGCAGGCGGCGCGGACGGGTTGCACGAGGGCACCGACCTTGACCCCGAGTTCGGCGGCCAGGGCCTTGAGGGAAGCCTCCAACGGGGCGGCCTTGAAGTCCTCCAGCGCCCCGAAGGCCACCGACAATTTTTCGAGTGGGGCCTTGGCCGAAGCGCCCAGTGCCTTGGCCCGGGTCTCGGGCTCGACCGGCACCGCGTCGTCGGGGGCGAAGTAGAAGTCCACGAAGGCGGGCAAGTCTTTGAAGAGCTTGCCCTTCTCGCGGGCCGTCTCGAGGGCGGCGGCGACGTAGCTCCACGAACCGGGCGGGCGCCAGGGTGCGGGTGTGCTCGAAGTGCAGGGCCTCGAGCTTCTTGACGTCGAACTTGGCCGGGCTGCGGTTCACCCGGTCGAGCCCGAAGCGGGCGACGAGTTCAGGCACCGGCAGGAACTCCTTCCCGTCGGCCGGCGACCACCCGAGCAAGGCCAGGTAGTTGAGCACGGCTTCGGGCGTGAAGCCGTCGTCCTCGTAGTTGGTCACGTGGGCTCCGTGGTCGCGCTTGGACATCTTGGAGCCGTCCGGATTGAGGATGAGCGGGATGTGCGCGTACTTCGGCGGCTCGACCCCGAAGGCCCGGAACAACGCCAGGTGCTTGGCCGTGTTGGCCAGATGATCCTCGCCCCGGATCACGTGGGTGATGCCCATTTCCAGGTCATCCACCACGTTGACCAGGTGGAACACCGGCGTGCCGTCGCTGCGCACCAGCACCCAGTCGGGGTCGGCCTCCTCGCGGTCGGTGAGCGGGCGATGCACGTCGCCGATGATGAGGTCGGGGATGGTGACGGCCTCGCGGGACATGCGGAAGAAGACGGCCCCGTCGCGGTCGTAGGCCAGACCCTTGTCGCGCAATTCCTGGATGCGGCGGGCGTAGATGGCCCCACGCCGGCTCTGGAAATACGGCCCCCGGCCGCCCCGGCCCGGCGCGTCGGGATCGCCGGAGGTCGGGCCCTCGTCCCAGTCGAGGCCCAGCCAGGACAGGCCGCGCAGGATGACGTCGATGGCCTCCTGGCTGTTGCGCTGGGTGTCGGTGTCCTCGATGCGCAGGATGAAGGTGCCGCCATGGTGGCGGGCGAACAGCCAGTTGAAGAGCGCCGTGCGGGCCCCGCCGATGTGCAGGTACCCCGTGGGCGACGGCGCGAAGCGAACTCGGATCGGTGCGTCCATGATCTGGCCCCGAGCCTAGGCCAAGGTGGCCTCCGGGGGAACGATGGAACTGGGCCCGAGGGCGCGGCTGGCGATTTTGACGAAAGGCCCCCGCCGCCGCCCGATGGGTCAGGCCAAGCCGGCCCCGGGGCTCAGTGCCTGAGGAACTCGTCCAGCGCGGAGCGGGTGATCCGCCACGAGGCCCCGATCTTCTTGCCCTTGAGCGACCCGTCGGCCAGCGCCGCCAGCACATCGGCCTCGGGCACGGAGAGGGCCTGCGCGACGTCGGCCGGCGACAGCAGCTCCGGGAGGACCGGAGGCGCGGCCGAAGCCGGGGTCGTGGCGGGGCCCCCGATCACCGGAGGAACGCCCGCGCCCAGGTCGCGGGCGATTTGCGTGCCGAGGGCGAACTGGGCCGCCAGGCCGGCGATGCCACCAGCGCCACCGGCGCCCGGCTGGGCCAGCGACTCGGCCAGCTTCAGCTTCACGTAGTCGTTGAGGTTGCCGATGGCGGCCATGCTGGAGCGCTTGTCGATGGCGCCTTCGACCTCGGGCGGCACGCTGACGTTCTCGACGATGAAGCTCCCCAGCTCGATGCCGTACTTGGCCGTGAGGATGGGGTTGAGGACCGGCAGCAGCGCCTCGCCCAGCTCGGAATACCGCGCGGCCAGGTCGAGCACCGGCACCTTGGAGCTGGCCAGCGCATCGCTGAAGGCGCTCACGAAGCGCGACCGCATGGTGTCCTGGAACTCGTCGATGCGGAAATGGTGGTCGGTGCCGGCCACGTCCTTGAGGAACACCGGCACGTCCACGATGCGGAAGTCGTAGGTGCCGAAGGCCCGCACCCGCACGATGCCGAAGTCCGGGTCGCGGAGCATGATGGGGTTGCTCGTGCCCCACTTGTTGCCCGTGAAGAGCCGGGTGTTGACGAAGTAGACGTCGCACTTGAAGGGCGACTCGAAGTTGTATTTCCAGCCCAGCAGGGTGCTCAGCACCGGGATGTTCTCGGTTCGCAGCGTGTGCTTGCCGGGACCGAACGTATCGGCGTACTGGCCGAGGTACACGAACTGGGCCTTCTGCGACTCGCGGACGAGCAACTGCGCGCCGTTCTTGATCTCCTTGTCCTCGTCGGGGAAGCGCCAACTGAGGGTGTCGCGCGAGTCATCTTCCCACTGGATGATCTCCAGGAACTGCGTCTTCAGGTAGTCGATGATGCCCATGGTGATGGTCCTTTCGGGTCGGCAGCGCGGAGTCGGTCGCGCGTCTCGTCGTCGACATTCCCCGAAGCCGGCCAGCCGAGGAACCGGAATCTTCCCGGTCCGTTTCCAACGGGATGGGCAAGGTCAGGCCCGGGCCGAGGCCGTCGCCGACTACTCGTCGGACCCGCGGGCCTGGAAGATGGTCGCACCGCGGACGTTGCCGGCGGCGACCTCGACAACGTAGGAAGCGCCGGCCTTGAGGGGCTCGGCCGGTGCCTTGGCCGCCGGCTGCAGGCCCTCGGGAGGCTGGCCGTAGAGGAAGCCCCGCGTGGGCGCCCCCTTGCCCTGCTTCTCCAGACGCCACACGACCCGACCCGTGGCGTTGGTCTTCTCCGGCGGGACCTCCGAGACCACCAGCGAACTCAGCTCATAGTCCTGATCTAGGCCCACGACCACCGGCAACGCGGCGCCCGGATCGGCCTGCCGCAGGGGACGGAACGACACGCTCACTTGAATAGCCTTGCGGCTGAACCAGTCGGTCAGGCGGTACATCGGCACCGCCACGCCGGCCGCCACCAGCACGAGGATTCCCCAGGTCTTGCGATCCATGGAAGAAGGAGACGCTCTCCACCCCGGGGGGCATTCGAGGGAATCTCCGGCCAGCGGTCCGCGAACCCGTTGACCCGACGAGTCCTCACGGTCACCGATGGACCCGTTGCCCCGGAACATGCTTTGATCCTGAACCGCCCATGAGTCCCGAACGTCCGACACGGCGCACGATGCGCACCCGAGCCGCCTTCACCCTGATCGAACTGCTGGTGGTCATCGCCATCATCGCCATCCTGGCGGGGATGCTCCTGCCGGCCCTGGCCCGGGCCAAGGAGAGCGCCAAGAAGATCTCCTGCGTGAACAACCTCCGCCAACTCGGCATCGCCACCTCGCTCTACACGGGCGAGAATCAGGGCCTGTATCCCGAACGGAACACGGGACCCCGGTGGTGCGACCGGTTGCTGCCCGCCTTTCGATCGGTGCAGATCCTCGTCTGCCCCAGCGACGTGGGACCCGACCGCAAGAACCGGCCGGCGAGCGTGGAGACCCGGACCAACCTCGTGGCCGACTCGGCCCCGCGCACCTACATCATCAACGGCTGGAACGATGCGCTCGAGCGGCAGATGACCAGCGCGGGCGAGACCTTCAACATGGGCACGATCATCGGCAGGACCATCCACGAGAGCGTGATCACCGAACCCTCCGAGACGGTCGTCTACGGCGAGAAGCTCTACTCGGTCGGGCATTACTTCATGGACCTCATGGAGGGCAACCTCGGCAACGACAACGAGGTGCTCAACCATGCGGTGCACAACAGCACGGTGCGTTCGGACCGGGGTGGCTCGGCCAACGGCGGATCGAACTTCGCCTTCGCCGACGGGTCCACCCGCTACCTGCGCTACCGCCGGTCGCTCTCGCCGATGAACCTGTGGGCCATCACGCCGCAGTGGCGCACCAACACCATGAACTAAGGCGGGCCTGAGGCCCGTCCCGCCGACCGCCGACCACGCACCCGCGCCCCCTTTGGAGGGCCGGGGCGCTCGGCAAGCCCGCTTCAGCGGCGATCCCCGCGACGGCCGGGGATCTGCTCCTCGACGAAGCGGACGCGGATGCCGGGGGCTGGTCCCGTCGCCGACGGGGACCGGGGCGCAAACGGACGCGCCGCTGAACTGCCCGGGGACCGGGTCAGGAACAGCGCCACGAGCGCCTGGGAACATCCGGCGGCGAACAGGGCCGCAATCCACGGCCACCGCGCCCAACCCTGCCCCCACTGGGCCCAGAGGATGGCGCTCAAGACCACCACGAGGTCGCCGGCGATCAGCGCGGGAACCATCCAGCCGGGCAACGAAGCCGAAGCCGGGGCCTGCGCCACTGCCGGAACCGGCTGGGCGGCACCGGATCCCGCCGACGGAACAGGCGCCGGTTGGCCGGCCGAGGGGCCGCCGACGGGGATGCGGACCGGACGATCGAGGCCGGGCGTCGCGTGCGGTGCGGCCCCCGGGGTTGCCGTTCCCGCGGCAGGAACCCAGGCCGGCGCAGCGACCTCGGTGACGGAGACCTCCCGAGGGGAGTCCTGGCGAAGCGGCACGGCAAGGCCATCGGCGACGGGAGCCTCCACGGAACCACCCTCCCCAACCGGGGCCGCGGCCGGAGCCTCCGAAACCGAGGGCTCGGCAGGTTCGAGGACCGCTGAGGTCGCCGTCACCTGCGGGGCGACGGTCGGGGCGGCGGCGGTCGGAGTGGTGGCCGGACTGGCTGATTCGGCTCCCTCGACCCCGTTGGCCTCGTGGGTGGGCGGCGCCCCCTTTTCGACGACGGGTTCCTTCGCCGCGACCAGGCCCGGGGCCTTCACGGCACCCCGTCCGGTTTCCTCCTGCAGCAGACTGGCCAAGCCGCGCCCGAGCGCTGGTTTCGACATACGCGGGGTGGATCGTTCGACCTGCCGCCGCCGGCTTCAATCAGTTTCCGCCGGGCGGGGCGGGATTTCCAGCGGCTCGCGGATCGAGGTCCGCGCCGGGCCGGATCCCCCAGCGGAACGGATCGTCCGGGGCCAGCAGCAGGGTGGCCTCGGCCGTGACGTGGGCGCTGCCCGTGATGACCGGCAGGATGCGACCGGCGGCACGATCCTCCCACCGGAACCCGGCCCGGAACGCGGTGCCGAGGATGCCCTCCTGGATCCACGCCTCTCCCTCGGCCAGCTTCCCGTCGGCGGCCAGGCAGGCCAGTTTGGCGCTCGTCCCGGTGCCGCAGGGCGACCGGTCGTAGGCCTTGCCGGGGCAGAGCACGAAATTGCGGGAATGGCCGCCGCAACCCGGCGGACCGAACAACTCGACGTGGTCGACTTCCGGGAACCCCTGGGCGTTGACCGCCTGCCGGATCCTCCACGAGGCGTCGGTGAGGTTCTCGACGTTCGCCAGGGTCAGTTCCCAGGCCGGCGAGCGGACCAGGAAGAACCAGTTCCCGCCCCAGGCCACGTCCCCGACGACCTCCCCGATCCCGGGCACCGACACCGCGACCGAGGCCCGGTGCCGGTAGGAAGCCACGTTGGCCACGGAAACCTGCCCGTCGGCATGGAGCGTCGCCGACACCGGGCCGACCGGCGTGTCGATCCGGTGGGTGCCGGGCCGAACCCGCCCGAGGTGGGCGAGCGTCGCCATCAGCCC
This sequence comes from Verrucomicrobium sp., assembly GCA_021298285.1. GTDB lineage: Bacteria > Verrucomicrobiota > Verrucomicrobiia > Limisphaerales > UBA9464 > SXXZ01. Next base: position 2,407 of record JAJTFN010000130.1, on the reverse strand, counting down.
GATGGTGCCGTGCCCGCACATGCCCAGGGTGCCCACGTTGTTGAAGAAGATGACCCCGAGGTCGCACCCGGGCTCGTGCGGCGGGACCAGCACGGCGCCGACCAGCACGTCGGAGCCTCGCGGTTCGTTCACCACGGCCGAGCGGAAGGAATCCCAGCGGTCCCGCATTCGATGCGCCCGGGCGGACAGCGGTCCCTCGCCGAGGTCGGGGCCTCCGCAGAGGACGACGCGGGTGGGCTCACCGCCGGTGTGGGAATCCACCACCTGGATGCGCTGGAGATCGCTCATGCTCCGCCGATGGAAGCAGCCGCCGGCCGGCGCCGTCTTGGACGCTCCCGCGGGCCATGCGGCAAGGTGGGCACAGTCGGCCCGTCGGCACCTGAGCGGGCCTCTTCAGGGTTCGGCCCGGTTCAGATGGCGGAAGAGCAGGTGCATGGCCTGCTGCCCGGTGGTGAACTTGAAGGTCTCGCGGTCGAAACGGTTCAGCCGCTGGACCGCCTCGGTGCCCCGGGGCCCGGCCAAGGCCATCCAGACCGTGCCGACCGGCTTGTCCGGGGTGCCGCCCGAGGGCCCGGCGATGCCCGTCACCGACAGCGCCCAATCGGCCCCGGAGGCGGCCCGGGCCCCCTCGGCCATCTCGCGCGCCACCGCCTCGCTCACCGCACCGGACTGGCGCAGCGTTTCCTCGCGCACCCCCAGCGTGCGCACCTTGGCGGTGTTGGCGTAGGTCACGTAGCCGGCCAGGAACACCGCCGAGGCCCCGGGCACGTTGGTCAGGCGGTGGGCGATGTGCCCGCCCGTGCAGCTCTCCGCCAGGGCGAGGGTCTGCCGCCGGCGGGTCAATTCGCGCACCAGCACCCCCTCGAGCACCTCATCCTGCTCGCCGAAGACCGCGTCCCCGGCCAGCCGTCGCGTGATGGCCTCGGCCTCGGCGACCACCGACGCCGCGTCGGCACCCCGGGCCACAAACCGCACATCGACCTCGCCCACCCGGGCACAGAACCCCAGGTCCATCCCTCGATCAGTGAGGTGGCGCAGCGGGCCGGAGATCAGTTCCTCCATGTTGGATTCGCCGATCCCGGCCGTCTTGAGGGTGCGGCAGGCGAAGCCGCCCTCCAGCGGGAACTCGGTGGCCATCCAAGGCAGCACCTGCTCGTCGAACATGGGCCGCAGTTCGCGCGGAGGACCGGGCAGCATCACCAGCCACGACGGCTTGCCCCCGGGGCGGAACGGATTCGGGGAGGCCTCCAGGCGCAGGCCCGGCGCGGTGCCGTGGCCGTTGGGCAGCACGACCGCCCCCTGCGGCACCATCGCCTCGACCCGGGTGCGCGGCGGCACCGGGCGGCCGCGCGACCGGAAGAACGCCTGGACGGACTCGCTCACCGACGCGTCGAACACCAGCGTCCGGCCCATCAGCTCGGCGATGCGCTCGCGGGTGATGTCGTCGCAGGTCGGCCCGAGCCCACCGGTGGTGATCACCAGGTCGGCACGCCCCAGCGCCTCGCGCACCGCCTGCTGGATGTCATCCCCACGGTCCGACACCAGCACCTGGCGGGCGACGGGATACCCCGCCTGGGTCAGCCGCGCGCACAGCCATTGCTGGTGGGTGTTGAGGATGCGGCCCAGCAGGAGCTCCGAGCCGGTGTTGAGGATCTCGATCGTCACGCGCCCGAGGGTGGCCCGAAAAACCGCCGTGGCCAACCAGGCCGTGGACCCGTCCGTGAACGGGGCGGCCGTCAGCTCATCGTCGCGATGCGCGGCCAGATGGGCCGGAGGTCCTCGTCGGCGAGGCCCATGGTTCGGAACTCGATGGGATCGCCCACCTCCAACGCCCCGCGGAACCTCAGCCAGGCCTCCTCGAGGCGCCCCATCTGGGCGAGGTAGCAGGCGAGGTTGTAGTGCAGGATCGGCTCGCCCGGAAACCTCTCGAGCGCCGGCTCCAGCAGCCCGAAGGCCTTGGCCACCGATCCGCCACTGTGCCGCCGGGCCGCGTAGGATCGGTGGACCCAGCTCTCGACCACCTCGGGATGGAGGGTCCACTGGGCGTTGGCGACCGACCAGGCCTCGTCCCAGCGCTTCAAGGCCGTGCAGGCGGCCCAGTGGAGGCTCAAGACCTCGAGCCGCTGGCGGAACCCGTCGGGCAGCCGGTCGAGCTCGGCCAGGGCCTCGCCGGGGTCGCCCAGCATGAGCCAACCCTCGGCCGCCCGCACGCGGTGCCGGTGCGGCAGGGGGATCTCCGGGATGGCGGGGTCGGGGTTCACGCGGTGGGCGACCGGGGCGCGAGGCTCAGTCGATGAAGCTGAACTCGTTGGCTGCCAACAGCACCTGGGCGTATTGCTCCCAGGGTCCCAGGGGTTCGGGAGGCTTCGCCGGTGCCTTCGACGACGCCCTTCCACCCCGCTTCCCG
>JAJTFN010000024.1 GCA_021298285.1 Verrucomicrobium sp. | reverse complement strand
GACCGTTCGGGGAGGATGGTCGTGGAATACCACCTCGTGGGTCACCCCTGGAAAAACCTGGCCAGGATCCTGTGGGTCGATGCGCGGGGACGCCTCGAGTGCGGGGGCGGCGTCCGCGCCCCATCCGGTGCCGGCCGGACCCGGGCCTCCGCGCCCACCCCGGAACCTGGCCCACCGGCCGACGGCACCATCCATGTCGGAGTCTGGGCCTGGGTGATGCTGGCCCAGCGGGTGGGCTCGGCGTTCGGCACCCTTGGCGGGGCCTGGGCCAACGTGGCCACGGTGGGCGCGGCGATCCTGGCCGCCCAGCTCATCCTTCGGGAAGGCGACGCGGAGCGCGAGGCGGTCGGGCAGCCGGTCCCCGCGTCCGGTGCCGATGCCGTCCTCCCGTCCGAGGGATGGGCCGCATCAGGCGACGGACCTGCCGGGGTGCGACCGTCCGGTGTCCCGGAGGAGCCGGTTCCTGGCGGGCCTGGCCCCAACGGGTTCCCGTTGGATCCCCCGGAGGCATCCGTCACCGTGGTCGGGGCTCGGGATCGCTCTGCCAATGAGGCCTTGGCTCCGCGGGCCTGCCCGGCTACCCGTTGGTCGGCCCCACGGGTCATGAATCGCGCGGTATGAACGACACGGACATCACCTCCATCCTCGAGCAGGTCGGTCCCCAGAATCCGGAGGCCGCCCAACGGCTGCTGGAGGTGGTCTACGACGAACTGAGGCGCCTCGCCGCCGCCAAGATGTCCCGGGAAAACCCCGGGCAGACGCTCGTGCCGACCGCCCTGGTCCACGAGGCCTGGCTCCGTCTCGGTGGCGACCAGCAGCCCCAGTGGCGCAATCGTTCCCATTTCTTCGCGGCCGCCGCCGAGAGCATGCGCCGCATCCTCGTGGACAACGCGCGCCGGAAGCGCGCCGTCCGCCATGGTGGCCGGCTGGAGCGGGTGAGCGCCGATGCCACGGGTTTCGAGATGCCCGTCCAGGAGGCCGATGACGACGAGTTGATCCTGATGACCGAAGCCCTCGATGGGCTCGCGGTGCACGACCCGCGCAAGGCCGAGCTGGTCAAGCTCAAGTACTTCGTCGGCCTGACGCTCGAGGAGGCCGCCGACACCATCGGCATCTCGCATCGGACGGCCAAGCGCGACTGGGCCTACTCGCGGGCGTGGCTCTTCAACGAGGTGCAGCGCCTCAGGATCGGCTGACCCTCCGCCGTCCGGGCGAATGCCGGCGGAGACGACCCTTCGGATCGATGAAACGGGACGACGAGATCTTTGCGGAGGCCGCCGAGCTGCCGGCCTCCGAGCGGCCCGCCCATCTCGACAAGGCCTGCGCGGGCGATCCGGAGCAGCGGGCCCGCGTCGAGGCGCTTCTCCGCGGTCTGGAGGCCCCCGGGAGCTTCCTCGGGACGCCGGCGTTCCGGCGCTCCAGGCCCGAGCCTCCCCCCGAGCGTTCCGCCGGTGAGATGATCGGGCGTTACCGGCTGGTCCGGAGGATCGGCTCCGGGGGATGTGGTGTCGTCTACCTGGCCGGCCAGGACGAACCGATCCGCCGGCTCGTGGCGCTGAAGGTGATCCGGCAGGGCCTCGACACCGAGCAGGTGGTGGCGCGCTTCGAGGCCGAGCGCCAGGCGCTGGCGATGATGGACCATCCATGCATCGCCAAGGTGTTCGATGCCGGCACCACCGAGAGCGGCAGCCCGTTCTTCGTGATGGAGTTCGTGGACGGGCAACCCATCACCACCTTCTGCGACACGCACAGTCTGCCCACTTCGGCGCGCCTGGAACTGTTCTCGCAGGTCTGTCTGGCGATGCAGCACGCCCACCAGAAGGGGGTGATCCACCGCGACCTGAAGCCGTCCAACATCCTCGTGGCCATGCGCGATGGGGTGCCGACCCCGAAGGTGATCGACTTCGGCATCGCCAAGGCCACCCAGGGACGCCTGACCGACCGGACCCTGGTCACCAGCCTCGAGCAGTTCCTCGGCACGCCCGCCTACATGAGCCCGGAGCAGGCCGAGTGGCGCGGCTTCGACATCGACACCCGCAGCGACGTCTATTCCCTCGGCGTCGTCCTGTACGAACTGCTGACCGGCCGCCCGCCCTACGAGAACCAGACCCTCCTGAAGGCCGGCATCGACGAGGTGCGCCGCATCATCCGCGAGGTGGATCCACCCCGACCCTCGACGCGCGTGTCGTCCCTCGACGAGGGGGATCGGACCCGGGTGGCCCGGTTGCGCCGCTCGGCCGCACCGCATCTCCAGACCATCCTCCGGGGCGACCTCGACTGCATCGTGATGCGGTGCCTGGAGAAGGACCGGGAACGCCGCTACGGGACGGCCACCGAACTGGCCGACGACCTGCGCCGCCACCTGCGTCGTGAGCCCGTCGTGGCCCGGCCGCCCGACCTCGGCTACCGCGCACGGCGCTTCGTCATGCGCCACCGGTTCGCGTGCGCGAGTGCCGCGGCGGTGGTTCTCTCGCTGGCCATGGGCGTCGTGACCGCCACCTGGCAGGCGGTGCGGGCGGTCCGGGCCGAGCGACGGGCCGTCTTCGACCGCGACGCCGCCGTTGCGGCCAGCCGCGCCGAGAAGCGTGCCCTCGACGATGCCCGGCGCCGGCAGGCGCAGGCCGAGGACCTGCTCGGGTTCATGCTCGGGGATTTCAGGGCGGGACTCGGCCGGATCGGCCGGCTGGACCTGCTGGATGCCGTGGGCGACAAGGCCATGGCCCACTTCGCCGCGCTCGACCCGGGGGACCTCACGGACACGGTCCTGTCCCGGCACTGCCGCACCCTCACCCAGATCGGCGAGATCCGGCTCGACCAGAGCCGCCATTCGGACGCGCTTGCCTCCTTCGAATCGGCCCACCGTCGGGCCACCAACCTGGTCCAACGGCAGCCCCGCAACGCCGACTTCCTCTTCGAGCGGGCCCAGACCGAATACTGGCTGGGCGTGGTGGCCCGCGAGCAGGGAGATCTCCGCCTCGCCCACGCCTGGCTCAGCCGCTACCGCGATTCGGCGGTGGCGCTGGCGGATCTCGAGGGCCCGACCGAACGGGCCACCTCGGAGCGCCTGTATGGTGTCCACAACCTGGCGGTGCTGGAGTTCGACCGGGGCAACCTGGCGGCCGCCCGTTCAGGGTTCCTGGCCAAGCAGGAGCAACTGGCGACCGCGGCCGCCGCCAGGCCCGAGGACCGGGACCTGGCGTCCGAACTCGACGAGTCCGGCATCTGGCTCTCGAGGGTGGACGAGGCCGATGGTCTCTATGCCAGCGCCCTCGAGAGACGGCAGGGCTGCCTGGCGCGGGTCGAGGCGCTTCGGGCCCTCGATGCCAAGGATCCGGCCCTTCGCTTCCGGTCGGCACGGTACCGGGCGATGGTCGCCCTGGCGCTCGGGTTGTTGGGGCGTGCCTCGGAGGCCTCCGAGGGTCTCGAGCTCGCCCAGTCCCAGCTCGATTCGCTGGTGGCCTCGGATCCCGCCAACCAGTATTGGCGCAGCTTCGCCCTGACCGTGGCCCTGTCGCGGGCCGAGTGGCTGATCTCCGACGGCAAGACCGACGCGGCGGGCACCATGCTTCGCCCGACGGTGGAGCAGCTCTCGGCCATGGTGGCCGCCGAGCCCAGGTCGGTCGAGGCCGGCGCGGATCTCGCCAGGGCCCTGCGGCTTGAGGCCGAGCGTCTGGTCGCGGTCGCTCCCGCCGAGGCGGCGCGCCTGGCCTCCCAGGCGGAGTCCATCCTCGAGCGGCTCACCGCCCGGGAAGGCTCGGATGCCCGGTTGCAGTGGGAGTCGGCCCGCGTCCAGCTGTTCCTGCGCCGCCAGGAGGCCGCCACCGGCCGGCTCGATCCGGCCCCTCCCCGCGGACGTCGGTTGATCGAGGGGCTCACCCGCCGCATCGCGGTCTCTCCCAACGATTGGCGCATCCTGGTGCCCCTGGCCGAGGCCCTCCTCGTCGAGGGCGACACCCGTTCGGCCCAGCGGTTGATCGACCGGCTCAAGGCTTTCGGGTTCCGCTCCCGCGACCCCGGGATCGCTGCGACCCTCGGGCTCGACCCCTGATCCTCGCGCGTCTGGTTCTCTTCCTTCAGAAATCCAACCATTCCATCCTCATGAACGACCCCATCACCTACAGCGCCACCATCACCATCGCCCAAATCCAATTCGTGCCGATGTCCGGCAACGTCCAGTCCACCCCGTGCACCAAGGCCGAACTCACCCTTCAACTGCCGCCGCCGGCAGGCCAGCCGCCCGGAATCATCACCGGCAGTGGCGAGGAGATCCTGGTGAGCGTTCCGCAGGGGTTTTCGGGCCAGGTGGTCCTGAATTTCACGCTGCCGGATCCCCGATACACCCTCCTCGGCTTGGCATTCCTGCCCTCCGCCGACGGGGTGGGGATCGATGAATTCCCTGCGGTGTCGCTCAGCCGGTTCGAGGGAACGAGCAACCTCGCGGTCACCGATGACTACCTCAAGGCCTACGACGACATCGCCTTCGACTTCCTCATCCTGGTGCAGGATGTCGGCAGCGGGGACATCGGGGCCATCGATCCGATGATCCGGTCGCGCATCAACTGAGTCCCGTCGTCGCGGCCGGGCCCCTCGGTGCGCGGGGGGACCGGCGCCTCCGGTCGACCAGGAGCGCGAGCAGCGCCGCCCCGGTGGCCCACAGGCAGGCCGGGGCGAGCAGGTCGTCCGGGGGTACCGTCCCGCCTGCGGGGTGCAGCACCAGGGTGCCGGCCAGGAGGTCGCCCTGTCCGGGAAAGGGGGCGGTGGCCGTTTCCTTGCCGGTCGGATCGATGACCTGCGAAATGCCCGAGCTGGCGACCCGGAAGATCGGCACGCCGTATTCGGCCGCTCGGATCCTCGCCATCCGGGCGTTGAGTCCGTGCTCGTGGGCCCCCCAGGTCTCGACGTCCATGGTGGGGATGAGCAGCCCCACGGCACCCTTCCGGATCAGTCCGTCCATGACCTGCCGATAGCTTGCGTCGTAGCAGATGGCGATGCCCAGGCGGCCCCAGGGCGACTCCCAGACCGCCTGTGAGGGCGCCGGTTCCCCATCGTCGAAGAACTGGATGGGCCTCGACTTGACCTGTCGGAAGGCGATCTCGCCGTCCGGGCCGAGCACGAAGGCCGTGTTGTGGAAGCGTTCCTTGGCCGGGCCGGATCGCTGCGAGGGCAGGCTGGGTGCCGACCGCAGCGAGGGCGTCGCGGCGGGCGTGTCGGAGCCAGAGCCGGGCAGGGCGGTTCCGGTGGGTGGCGTTGCCGGGACGGCGGTCTCGATGGGTTGCTTGCCCCCCACCACCAACCACTTGCGATTCCGCCGGCACCAGGACGTGAGCGCCTTGGGGGGCGGGCCCTCCAGCGTGTACTCGCTGAGCATGATCAACTCGGCCTCCGGGTGGGCCCGTACCAGCCGGTCAAGCCCATCGAGCACGTCGGGCAGCGAGGGGAACTCGAGCTGGAGGCCGGCCACGGGCAGCCGACGATCCGCGGGTCCGTCCGGTCGGTGGGGCGGCCAGAGGGCGGCCCCCAGGAGCACGGCACCGCCGGCCGCCAGCCCGAGGGCGTGCGAGCGCCGTCGCCGCGGGTCGGTCTCCCGGAGCCATCCCAGGCCCTGCGCCGCAATCCCGGACAGGACGAATCCGAGGCCATACACGCCGAGGCGTTGCAGCGCTTTTGGATCGATCGCGACCGGCCAGCAGGACCCGGCGGTGAACCACGCGAAGCGGAGCCACCACACCTCGCTGCGCAGGTACTCGAGGCCACACCAGAGCACCGGCATGAGCCACGCCGCCGCCCGGCCGCCCCATCGCGACTCGACCCGGTTCAACATCAGCAGGAAGGCTCCGTGGAAGAGCGCGAGGATCGCCCACAAGGGAAGGGCTGCGCCGTGGAAGATGCTCCACAGGAAGGACATCTGCGGCACGTAAACCCCGAGGCCGATCGCCGCGCCCGTGTAGAATGCCTGCCGGGGCGTGGGCAGACGCCGGAGTTCCCACAGGCCGCCGAGGTACCCGAGCACCAGCCAGCCAAGCGCCGGGATCAGGAAGGCCAGATGGAAGGACGCGACCGCGCCGAGGGACAGGAGGGTCGCCGGGACGGCCCGGAGTGGTGGGACCGGGCTCATGACAGGCGGGTTTCCATGGAGGGGATGGCGCAACCTAGGAGCGTGGTCCCGGTCGGGCAAGGTCGGCCGGTGGATCCTGTCGGTCGCCGCAACCGGAGGTCCGGGACCCTCAGGGATCCGGGGGTGTCAGCATGGTCCGCGTGGGGGCTCTGGACATTCGGGGCGCGCCGGCGGGACGGAGTTGGAGACCAGGTTTTCTGGGTTGGCATCCCGGGGAGCGGGTCCAGAATGAGGCCATTCCATGAAGGCTCTGACTCGCAGGCTGGCGGTCCGCTCGGTGGTCGTCGCGATCCTGGGTGGTGGTTCGGTCGCCCTGGGCGCGACCGCGGCGACCTCGACGGCGTCGGGCCCGGCCCAAGCCCAGGCTCCGGCCCACATCCAGTTCAACCGCGACATCCGGCCGATCCTCTCCGAGCACTGCTTCTCGTGCCACGGGCCCGATGTGCAGAAGATGAAGGGTGGTCTGCGGCTCGACCTCCGGGACCAGGCGCTCGGGCCGGCCAAGTCCGGCAAGAAGGCCATCGTGCCCGGCGATGCGGCCGGCAGCGAACTGGTGCATCGCCTGGACAGCACCGATCCCGACGAGTTGATGCCGCCGCCCGAGGCCCACAAGCCGCTCACGCCCGTCCAGAAGGCCCTGCTCCAGCGCTGGATCGCCGAGGGTGCCGAATACCAGGGCCACTGGGCCTACCAACCGCTGGTGCGGCCCCCGGTGCCTCCCGGCGACGCGGGCGAGGGATCCATCGACCGGTTTGTCCGCACCCACCTGGAGGCGAACGGGTTGAAGGCCGCGCCCGAGGCCGACCGCCGGACGCTGGCCCGCCGCCTGAGCCTCGACCTCACGGGCCTGCCCGCGACCCCGGAACTCGTCGCCGCCTTCGAGGCCGACGCCGCGCCCGGCGCCTACGAGCGGCTGGTCGACCGCCTCCTGGCCACGCCGCAGTACGGCGAGCGCATGGCCATCGGCTGGCTCGACGTCGTGCGCTTCGCCGACACGATCGGCTACCACTCCGACAATCCCCGGAACATCTGGCCCTACCGCGACTACGTCCTGCGGTCCTTCAACGACAACAAGCCCTTCGACCGGTTCACGCGCGAGCAGCTTGCCGGCGACCTGCTGCCCGACGCCTCGACCGAGTCCCGTGTGGCCTCGGGCTTCAACCGCCTGCTCCTGACCACCGAGGAGGGTGGCGCCCAGGAGAAGGACTACGAGTCGCGCTACCTCACCGACCGCGTCCGCGCCGTGGGCACCGTCTGGATGGGCCAGACCATCGGGTGCGCCCAGTGCCACGACCACAAGTTCGACCCGATCTCCACCCGTGACTTCTACGCGATGGGCGCCTTCTTCGCCGACGTGAAGGAGACCATCATCGGCCGCCGGGAGGATGGCATGCTGGTGCCCACCGAATCCCAGGCCCGTGAACTGGCGCGACGGACGGCCGAGGCACGGCGGCTCAAGGAGCGCCTGGAGGGTTCCCACCCGGGGCTGGCCGCGTCCCTCGAGCGCTGGCGGCTGGAGCGCTTGCGTGTCCTCGAGGCCGACGCGCTCTGGAAGGCCGTGGCCCCTGCCTCGGCCGAATCATCGGGCGGGGCCGCGGTGACGATCCGGGACGACCGCTCGGTGCTGGTCGGGGGGAAAACGCCGGACACCGACAGCACCACCGTGCGGATGGCAGGGATTCCCTCCGGGGTCATCGGTCTCCGGCTGGAGGTGCTGCCCGACCCGTCGTTGCCGTCGAAGGGGCCGGGTCGCGCCGGCAACGGCAATTTCGTGCTCACCGAGGTGCTGGCCCGCGTGGTCCGCGACGGGGCTCCGGCCCGCGAACTGGCCTTCGAATCGGCCTGGGCCAGCCAGGAGCAGACCGTGTCGGCCGAGAAGAATCCCTATGGCCGGTGGACGGCGGCCTCGGTCATCGACCGGGACGCGCGCGGGTCCTTCGCCGGGTGGGCGATCCTGCCCGAGGCCGGCAAGCCCTCGCAGTTGCGGCTGCGCCTGCGCGAGCCGCTGACCCTGGCGAGCGGCGAGCGCCTGGAGGTCGAACTGCAGCAGAAGCACGGTCACGGCAACCACACGCTGGGATGCTTCCGCCTGGGCGTGGCGACCGACGCGGCCGCGCTGGTGCCGCCCGCCGTGCCGATGCCCGCCGGTGGACTGGCGGAACTGATCCGGGTCGATCCCGCCCGGCGCACGCCGGAGCAGACGGCCAAGCTTTGGGCCGAGTTCCGTGCCGTCGCCCCCGAGCTGGCGGGCCTGCGCGCGGAACTGGCGGCCGCCGAGAAGGCCCGCACCGACTTCGAGGCCACCGTCCCGCGCACGCTGGTCACCGAGCGCTCCGACAAGCCCCGGACCGTCCGGGTGCTGCCCCGCGGCAACTGGCTCGTCGAGACCGGCGAGATCATGGAGCCGGCCATCCCGGCCCGGTTCCGGCCCGCCGCGCGGGTGGCCTCCGACCGCCGGCTCACCCGGCTCGACTTGGCCGACTGGCTGGTCTCGCCGGAGAACCCGCTGACCGCCCGGGTGGTGGTCAACCGCATCTGGCGGCAGTTCTTCGGCACCGGCCTGTCCAAGGTGCTCGACGACTTCGGGGCCCAGGGCGAGCCGCCCCGGCACCCCGAATTGCTCGACTGGCTGGCCTCGGACTTCCGGGAGGGCGGATGGGACGTCAAGCGCCTGGTCCGCCTCATCGTCACCAGCCGCACCTACCGGCAGTCCTCCGTCGCCCCCCGCGAGCTGCTGGCCCGCGATCCCGACAACCGTGAACTGGCCCGCCAGGGGCGCTGGCGCGTCGAGGCCGAGATGGTCCGCGACACGGCCCTGCAGGTCTCCGGGCTGCTGGTGCCCCGGATTGGCGGCCCGAGCGTGCGGCCCTACCAGCCCGACGGCTACTGGGAGAACCTCAATTTCCCGCAGCGCGGCTACGACGCCAGCACGGGCGGCGACCAGTACCGGCGCGGCCTCTACACCTGGTGGCAGCGCTCCTACGTGCACCCGAGCATGCTGGCCTTCGACGCGGCCACCCGCGAGGAGTGCGCCGCCGAGCGCAACCGCTCCAACATCCCGCAGCAGGCGCTGGTGCTGCTGAACGACCCGAGCTACGTCGAGGCGGCCCGCGCCTTTGCCGCACGCATCCTGCGCGAGGCCTCCGGCGACGACACCGCCCGCCTGTCCTGGGCCTGGCGCCAGGCGCTCGCCCGGGATCCATCCGCCGCCGAGCTGGCCGCCTTGCGTCGCCTGCTCGAGGCCCAGCGTGCGGCCTTCGCCCAGGATCCCGAGGCCGCCTCGCAGTTCACCCGCACCGGCAAAGCCCCCGCGCCCGACGGCCTGGACCCCGTTCCCTGGGCCGCCTGGACCGACGTGGCCCGCGCCCTCCTCAACCTCCACGAGACCATCACCCGCTCCTGACCATGAACCTTTCCCCGGAGATCCGTCAGTCCCTCCTGCAGCAGCAGACCCGGCGCGTGTTCCTTGGCCGGGCCTCCCAGGGTCTCGGTGCCGTCGCGCTGGGATCCATCCTCCAGCCCCGGCTCCTGGCGGAGTCGGCCGCGCGGCCCCGTGGCATGGCCGGGGTCGTCAACCCGCTCCATGTCGCGGCCAAGGCGCGCCGGGTCATCTGGCTCAGCATGGCCGGCGGGCCGTCGCACCTCGAGACCTTCGATCCCAAGCCCAAGCTGGTCGAGATGCACGGCAAGCCGATGCCCGAGTCGTTCACCCGGGGCAAGCAGATCGCCCAGCTCCAGGGCCAGAAGCTCGTGTGCTATGGGCCTCAGCTGCCCTTCCGGCGCTTCGGCAAGTCCGGCGTCGAGCTGTGCTCGCTCTTCACCCACCTGGGCTCGGTGGCCGACGAGATCTGCTGGGTGCGCTCGATGACCAGCGAGGCCATCAACCACGACCCGGCCCACATGTTCATGAACACCGGCTCGCAGATCGCCGGCCGGCCGAGCATGGGTTCCTGGGTCACCTACGGGCTGGGCACCGAGGCCGAGAACCTGCCGGGTTTCGTGGTGCTGACCTCGCTCGGGCGCGGCGGCCAGAACCAGCCCATCGCCGCGCGCCAGTGGGCCGCCGGCATGCTGCCCAGCCGCTACCAGGGGGTGCATCTGCGCGGCAAGGGGGACCCGGTGATGTACCTCGGCGCCCCGGCCGGGGTCACCCGCGAGCGCCAGCACGAGGTGGTTCGCACGATCAACGAACTCAACCGCCAGCACGACGCCCTGGTGGACGACCCCGAGATTTCCACCCGCATCGCCCAGTACGAGATGGCCTTCCAGATGCAGGCGAGCGTGCCCGAGCTCATGGACACGGCCAGCGAACCCGCCTCCGTCCAGGCCCTCTATGGGTGCAAGCCCGGCGACGGGTCCTTCGCCTCCAACTGCCTCCTGGCCCGGAGACTGGCCGAGCGCGGGGTGCGTTTCATCCAGCTCTACCACAAGGACTGGGACCACCATGGCGAGGTCAAGCAGGGGGTGGAGTTCAAGGCGGCCGAGATCGACCGGGCCTGCATGGCGCTGATCACCGACCTGAAGCAGCGGGACATGCTCAAGGACACCCTCATCGTGTGGGCCGGCGAGTTCGGCCGCACCCCGATGAGCCAGGGCGGCAGCGGGCGCGACCACCACAACGCGGGCTTCACGATCTGGATGTGCGGCGGCGGGATCCGCCCCGGCATGGTCTACGGCGCGACCGACGAGCTGGGCTACGCGGCGGTCGACTCCCCGGTCGACGTGCATGACATCCATGCGACCCTGCTCCACCAGCTCGGCATCGAGCACACGCGCCTGTCGGTGAAGTTCCAGGGCCTGGACGTGCGCCTGACCGGCATCGCCGGCCGGGTCATCCGGGACATCATCTGACCCCGGGACGGGTCCCGGTCCCGGGGCCGGCCTTCAGCGCGGCCGCGTACAGCCGGGTCCCGGTGGCCACGTACAGGGTGCCGTTGGCGGCGACGGCCGTGGCGCTGATGGGCGAGCCCAGGGGCACGTGCCCGAGCAGGAGCTTTTCGCGGCTCAGGGCGAAGGTCCAGAAGCCGCCCCGCCGGGTGCCGAGGTACACCTTCCCATCGGCCACCAGCGCCGATGCCCAGGCCTCGCCGTCCAGCTCATGCGTCCAGAGACCGCGGCCGGTCTCCGCGTCGATGCAGTGCAGGGTGCGCGTCGAGTCGGCGCAGAAGACCATGCCGTTGGCGACGGCCGGCGTGCCCATGGTGTGCCGGCCCAGCGGGTACGACCACACGGTGTTGGAGGCGCTCACGTCGCCCCGGCCGTCGAGCCGCACGCAGCGCACCCACGCCTCGTTCTTGCCCCAGAACCAGTCGCCGCCGCCCGCCACGTACATCCGGTCCCCGACGGCCACGGGCATGCCGTAGATGTTGCTCGGGCCCTCGCGCCGGTTGTTCAGGAAGCTCCCCACGTTGGTCTTCGGTCCGCTGGGGTCGAAGTCGAAGCGCCAGGGGTTGGCCAGCACCACCGGTCCGGTGGCACGGCCTGCCGGCCGATATGGGTCGAAGCCGTACACCACGCCGTCGCCGCCGGCGAAGAGGATCCTCGGTCCGCCTCCCGAGACGGTGAGCGCGGGCGAGGACCACGTGCAGTGGAAGATCCGCGGCGCGATGCCGAGACCGTCGTGGGCCACCCAGCGTCCGGTGCGCTTGTCGAGGACCACCAGGCTCGGCGCCTCGGGCGTCCGGATCACCCGGTGGGTGTTGTCCACGCCGGTGCCGCTGTTGATGTACAGGTAGTCGCCGTGGATGAGGATGGAGCTGTGGGCTCCATCATGGGACCAGATGCCCGCCTGGCGGGTGAGGTCGAAGGACCAGAGGATGTCGGCATCGGGCCGGGCCGCGGGCACGGGCACGGGCGGCGCGTTGGTGCCCCGGGGGTTCAGGTAGGTTGCCTCGTCGCGGAAGGGGCCCTGGTTGCCGTCGGCCTGCCCGCGCAGGTCGAGGCACTGCACCACGCCGCGGTTGTCGACGAGGTACACCCGGTCGCCCTCGACGGTGACCGGCGAGGCCATGCCGGTCTTGGGCCAGTCGTGGTAGATGTCCTCCTCGCGCTTCGGCACGGCCAGTTGCCACTCGAGCGCCCCCGTGGCCTCCGAGAGGCAGAGCAGGATGCCTCGATCGCCCTTGCGGCGAGGGTCTCGCGGCAGCTCGTTGTTGGTCCCGACAAAGACGCGCCCGCGGGCGATGACCGGCGTGGCGTGGGATTCGGTGCCCGGCCCGGCCAGGGGAACGCTCCAGCGCAGGTGCCTGCCGGTGGCCGGGTCGAAGGTGGCCGGGAGGTCGACCTCGGGCGAGGTCATGTTCCGCGACCAGGCCTCGCCGAACTGCGGTCGGTCTGCCGCCTTCAGCACGGCGGCAGCGAGGCAGAGCACGGGGATCCAGAGGCACCGGGAGGACATCCCCGAAGACTATCCCGGCCCCGGCGGCGGCGGAACTCCTATCCGGGGAGGGGTGTCAGGAAGGGGAGTCCGGGGGTGGCGGATTGGATCGTCCAGGGAGGGCCCGGAGACGGGGTCTCGGTCCCGGACCCTCCGCCCCCGGAGATCCCGGGGATGCCCCGGCCGTCGATCCCGTGCGCCGCCGGGTGCGCACCAGCCGCCACGTGGCCAGCACCAGGCAGGCCTGCGCGAACACGTCGCCATGCCGGTGGTAGGGGGTTTCGGTGCGCGGCAGCCCGATCGGGACCGAGGCCAACAGCACCCCTGGCCGGTAGACGTCGTCGTCGCCGCCGCCGCCCGCCAGTCCCAGCACGTCGCGGGGCGTGCCGCAGGCGTCCCACCAGCCCGTGATGCCGTTGTTGCAGACCCGCACGAGCGCCACGCCGTTCTCCACGGCCCGGAAGACGGCACTGGCGGTGTGCTGCCACTGGGCCGCGCTCTCGGCGAACCAGCCGTCATTGGTCAGGCCCAGCAGGAAGTCCACCCCGGGCTGGACGTGGTCGCGCATGCCGTGCGGGAAGACATCCTCGAAGCAGATCACGGGCGCGGTGGTCCCGCCGCCGGTGAGCCGGAAGGTCCATGGGCGATCGCCGCTCTCGAAGCCGTCGCCGATGGGGGTGAGCCATTTCATGAACGGCAGCCATCGGGACAGGGGCACGAACTCGCCGAAGGGCACCAGCCGGCGCTTCCAGTAGGCCGGGGGCATCGAGCCGTCGCCGCGCCTCAGGAAGGCGGCGTTGTAGCGCGCGACGGCCGGAGGCCCGCCGGTCCCGGCCTCGCGGGCCACGGAGTCGTCGGCCCCGAGGATCCAGTCCGGTCCGTTCTTCCCGATCAAGGCCGTCATCCGGCCGTAGTTCGTCTCCGACAGCCCGAAGGTGCCCTCGGGCCAGATCAACACCTCGGGCTCGAGGGCCAGCGCCTGACGGGACAGCCCCTCGATCTTGTCGAAGATCCGGCCCTGCTCGTCCGGGTCCCACTGCAGGGTCTGCGGCACCGACGGCTGGACCAGCGCCAGCCGGACGGTCTCCGGGTTGGCCTGGCGTTCCAGGCGTCGATGGTCCATGACCTGCCAGAAGCCCCAGCCCATCACGCCGAGGGTGACCAGCAGCGGCAGACGTGCCTCGGCGGTCCAGCTCCAGCGTGCCTCGGGCCGGAGGCCCAGGCTCAGGAACGCCCCGCCGAGCGCAAGGCCGCTCCACGAGACGAGGAAGGACACACCGTACACACCGGTGACCCCTGCCAGTTGGATCAGCGGCAGCTGCCGCCACTGGCTGGCCCCGAGCGGGGCCCAGGGGAATCCGCCGAGGAGGTGGGCTCGCAGGTATTCAAGGCCCACCCAGAGCAGGGCCAGCGACACCAGCAGGCCCGCCCGTGCGGACCAGGGCCGCCGCACGTAGGCCTCGGAGGCAGCCCGCCACGAGGCCCAATGGCCGGTGGGTCCACCCTCCGCCGGGGCGCCCGGCCCGGCCTCGAGCCGCCGACCCAGCCAGACCCATGCCGCCGGAAACACCGCGCAGTACCCGCTCAAGGCCACCCAGCCGGAATACGCGCCGGCCGGGAAGGGGATGTGCCGCATCCAGCGCAGCAGCACCAGGAACTGAACGAGTCCGGCCACGTAGCCGTAGCGGAAGGCCCTGGTACCCTGCAGGCCCCCGGAGCCGAACCAGAGGACCGCCGGGGCGACCCACGCCAGCCCGGCCCAGCCGGGGGTGGGATGGGCCAGCGCCCCGGCCAGCCCGGCCAGCGCCGCGACCAGATACCTCGGCGTCTCCCGGTGGAGCCAACCTGTCGTCACGCCCCCAGCCTATGCCCGCCCTCAGGTTCCCGGCGAGGAACCCTTTGCAGGCCCCGGGGGATTGTCGGGGATTGGCTTTCGGGGTGAATCCGGCAACCGTGGCTCCAGCATCGACTCCGCCGCCAGCCACCCCGAGCGCATGACCGAATCCCGTGAACGACGACTGCTGCTGCTGCTGGCGGCCGTGCAGTTCACCCACGTGATGGATTTCATGGTGATGCTGCCGATGGGCCCTCAGTTGATGCGCGAACTGGACATCGGCCCGGTCGGATTCAGCGCGCTGCTGGGTTGCTACTCGGTGGCCTCCGGCCTCGCCGGCCTCCTCGGCTCGACCTTCATCGACCGGTTCGAGCGCCGATGGCTGCTGGTCGCCAGCTACCTCGGGTTCATCCTCGGCACGCTCGGTTGTGCGCTGGCCCACAGCGCGCCGCTGCTCGGGCTGGCCCGGTCCCTCTGCGGGCTCTTCGGGGGCCTTTGCGGCTCGATGGTGATGACGGTGGCCTCGGACATCGTGCCGCCGCAGCGTCGTGCCGCGGGCCTGGGCCTGGTGACGACCTCCTTCTCGGTGGCGGCGGCCTTCGGCGTGCCGCTGGGCCTGACGCTGGCCGGGCGCGTCTCCTGGGAGGCACCCTTCTGGTTCCTCGCGGCGGTCTCCTGCGCGCTGTGCCTCGCGGCGTCCCTTGTCCTGCCCAGGCTGGATGGCCATCTGCGGTCCGGCGGGCGCTTCGGCCTGGCCCCGACCCTCGAGGCGCTCGGCGATCCCAATGCGCGGCGGGCGCTGGTCTTCTACGGGGTGCTGGTCTTTGCGCACTTCACCATCATCCCCATGCTGGCCCCGCACCTCATCGGCAACGTCGGGCTGCCGGAGACCCGCCTGTTCGTGATCTACCTCGTGGGTGGCATCGCCAGCCTCTACTCCACGCCGCGCATCGGCCGGTGGGCCGACGCCTTCGGCCGTGTCCGGGTGTACGCGGTGCTCATGGCCTTCGCCGCGCTCATCACCTTGGGGATCACCCACGCGCGCCCGATGCCGCTGCCGCTCCTGGCGCTGCTGGGCGGGTCGTTCTTCGTGTTCGCCAGCGGGCGCTTCGTTCCGGCGCAGGCCATCCTCAGCCTGTCGGTGCCGCCGCATCGGCGGGGGGCCTTCCTGAGCCTCGGCGGCTGCGCGCGGGACCTCATGGCCGGGCTGACGACGGCCGTCGGTGGTTGGTTGGTCACCAAGACGCCCGACGGCCGCATCGAGGGCTACGACCGCCTGGGATGGCTGGCCGTGGCGTCCGGCTTCCTCAGCCTGTGGCTGGCGGGCCGAGTCCGGAATGTCGAGACCACGGTGGCGCCCGGCGCTTCGGGCGATGCCGGTGCCGGTCAGGTGAACCGGACGACCGGGTGACCGGCGAGGAAGGCGGCGGCGTCCATGCGGCGGCCGCCCTCGGGCTGCAGTGTGCGCAGGTCGAGGGCGCCTGTGCCGCAAGCCACCACCAGGCGCCCGCGTCCGGCCTCGAGCCGCTCGCCGGGCCGTCCCGATCCCTCGCAGGGAACCGCCTCATGGATCTTCACCAGCAGTGTCCGGCCGCCTGACTCGGCATGGCAGAAGGCCCCGGGCCAAGGCGTGAAGGCCCGCAGGCGTCGCCATGTTTCCACGGCCGGCCGGTCCCACGCGATGCGGCCGTCCTCCTTGGTGATCTTGCGCGCGAGGCTCACTCCCTCGGCAGGCTGGGGTCGCGGGGGCACGCGGCCGGCCAGGAGATCAGGCAGCGACCGGACCAGCAGGTCCGCCCCCAGGTCGGCCAACCGGTCGTGGAGCGACTGGCCGGTGTCCTCGTCCCGGATCGGCGTGGTGGCCGTGGCCAGGATGGGGCCGGTGTCGAGGCCGGCGTCCATGAGCATCAGGGTCACGCCCGTGCCGGGCAGGCCGTCGGCCAGGGCCCACTGGATCGGAGCCGCGCCCCGGTAGGCCGGCAGCAGCGAGGTGTGCACGTTCACGCAGCCGCGGCGCGGGATGTCCAGCAGGGCCTGCGGGAGCAGTTGTCCGTAGGCGGCCACCACGACGAGGTCGGGCGACAGGGCCCGGAGCCGCTCGAGGAAGCCGGGGTCACGGGCCTTGGCCGGCTGGTCGACGGGGATTCCCGCCTCGAGCGCGGCCCGCTTCACCGGTGTCGGCTGCAGGGCCAGGTCGCGCCCCTTGGGACGGTCCGGCTGGCTCACCGCCAGGACCACCGACCAGCGCGGGTCGGCCGCCAGGCGCCGCAGCACCGTGGGGCGAGGTCGGCGGTTCCCAGGAAGACCAGTCGGGGTGCGTCGGAGGTCACCGGGGCAGGATCGGCCAGGCGTCCCCCGGTGGGCAAGCGGCCCGGTGGATCCCGGTGAGGCATCGGAGGCCGAGGGGCGGGAACCTGACGACCAGGACTCAGGCGAGGATGCCTTGGATCGGCGAGGCTTCCACGACGCCGGTGAGCTTCTGGTCCAGGCCCCCGTGGAAGAAGGTCAGGCGCTGCGGGTCCAGTCCCATGAGGTGCAGGATCGTGGCGTGCAGGTCGCGCAGGTGATGCGGGTTCACGGCCGCCGCCTCGCCCACCTCGTCGGTCTCGCCGTAGCTCGTGCCGGCCTTCACGCCCGCCCCGGCCAGCCAGTAGGTGAAGCCCTTGGGGTTGTGGTCGCGGCCGCCGGGCTTGCCGCCGGTGTTGAAGGTCTCCGACACCGGCATCCGGCCGAACTCGCCGCCCCACACGACCAGCGTCTCGTCCAGGAGGCCCCGCTGCTCGAGGTCGGCCAGCAGGGCGGCGATCGGCTGGTCGACCTCCGGGCAATGCAGCCGGAGGTTCTCCTCGATGCCGTGGTGGCCGTCCCAGGTGTTCTGGCCCCCGGCCGCCCCGCCGCCCGAGTAGATCTGCACGAAACGCACCCCGCGCTCGACGAGCCGGCGTGCCGTGAGGCATTGCCGGCCGAAGGGGGCCGGTCCCTGCGCCAGCGGGTGCCAGGTCGGCTTGGGCTCGTGGATGCCGTAGGCCTCCAGCGTGCGCGGGTCCTCCTGCGAAAGGTCCAGCGCCTCGGGCGCCGAGGCCTGGAGGCGGAAGGCCAGCTCGTAGCTGGCGATGCGCGCGGCGAGGTCGGGGCTGTCGGGGTGGCGGCGCTGGTGCCGCGCGTTGAGTTCCTGCAGGAACGCGAGCTCGCGGCGCTGGTGCTCCGTGGTGACGCCCGCCGGCGGCCTCAGGTTGAGGATCGGATCCCCCGAGGTTCGCAGCACGGTGCCCTGGTGTGCCCCGGGCATGTAGCCGCTGGACCAGTTCGGCGCGCCGGTCGTCGGTCCGCCGCGCGGGTCGAGCATCACCACGTAGGCCGGGAGATTCCGGTTCACCGTGCCCAGCCCGTAGCTGAGCCAGGCGCCCAGCGACGGGTGGCCCTGCAGGATCCGGCCGGTGTTCATCTGCAGCACCGCGCTGCCGTGGGCGAAGGAGTCGCTGTGCAGCGACTTCACCACGGCGAGCTTGTCCATGTGCCGGGAGAGGTGCGGGAAGGCGTCGGAGCACCAGAGGCCGGACTGGCCGTGCTGGCGGAAGGTGCGCCGGCTGGCCTGCAGGACCGCGCGCGTCCGGGTGTTGCGGCGGAACTCGTTGTCGATGGTCTGCCCGTCGCGTCGCTGCAGCCCGGGCTTGTAGTCGAAGGTGTCCACCTGCGAGGGACCGCCGAACATGAAGAGGAAGATCACCGACTTGGCGCGCGTGGGCCGGTGCGGCGGCTTGGGCGCCAGCGGATGGGGCGGCACGCTCGCGGGCCGGCCCTTGCCGGTCGCCCCGGGGCCGCGCGTGAAGAACCCGTCGGCCTCCAGCAGGGAGGTCAGGGCCAGGCCGGCGAAGCCCGCGCCCATGTCCCAGAGGAACCGGCGGCGCGGTTGGATCGGTCCGTCGGGATTCATTCGGAGGAGAGGAATTCGTTCAGGTTGAGCAGGCCCCGGCAGAGGCTGGCGAGGGCGCGATGCCGCGCATCACCGCCAGCAGCGCCTTCGCGGACCGCCGTGGCCCCCTGGTCCCTCAGGAGGTTGCGGGCGGCCCGCCGTTCGGCCGTTTCGGGGGCGCGCTGCAGGGCCAGCGCGAAGGCCCGGTCAATCCGGCGGTCCGTGTCGGGGCCGGCCTCGCGGGCCACGCGCGCGGCGAAGGCGTCGGCCTGGCCGGCCATCCACGGGTCGTTGAGCAGCATCAGCGCCTGCGGTGCCACGGTCGTCCGGGGACGCTGTCCCGTGGGCGCCGTGCCGTTGGCCCCGTCGAAGCATTCCAGCAGGGGCACCCGCAGCGCCCGCTTCACCACGAGGTACACGCTCCGCCGGTCCTGTTCGGACGGCGGGCTGTCCTGCCATCCCTTGCCGGCCGAGTCCTGGGTGGTATGCACCTCGGCCGGCAGCGTCGGGAACACGCTCGGGCCGCCCCGCGCCGGGTTCAGGCGGCCGCTGACGGCGAGGATCGAGTCGCGGATGGCCTCGGCATCCAGCCGCCGCAGGATCGGTCGACCCGCGACCGGGGCGGCCGTGTCCCCTGCCAGATCCCCGGTCTGGCGTGCCGTCCGGCGCACCCCCGAGGGCGCCGGGACGGGCGCGCGCGAGGACATGCGGTAGGCCCGGCTGGTCATCACGTGCCGGTGCAGCGCCTTGAGGTGCCAGCCGCGGGCCACGAGTTCGGCGGCGAGGTGGTCGAGCAGTTCCCGGTGCGTCGGCGGCAGCCCCGTGAGGCCGAAGTCGTCGGGCGTGGGCACCAGTCCGGCCCCGAAATGGTGCAGCCACACGCGGTTGGCGATCACGCGGGCCGTCAGCGGGTTGGACGGGTCGGCGATCCAGTCGGCCAGTTGGCGTCTCCGGCCGGTGGACGAGGCGCCGGCAGGTCGGTCCGGCGGTGTCGGTGGCCGAAGGCCGAAGATGGCCGGGAAGGCCGGGGACACCTCGGCACCGGGCGAGCGGACATCCCCGCGCAGGAGGATCCGGGTGGGACGCGGCTCCCGCCCGGTCTCGGTGGCGGCCAACGCGTAGCCGAAGGGGGGGTCCTCGGCCTCGGCCTGTTTCAGCCCGGCCTCGGCCTTCCGCTTCGACTCCGCGTCCGGGGCACGGGCCACCCGCTCCCGCAAGGCCGCCAGCCGGAGGTCCTGCCGGGTGCGCCAGGCGGTCCATTCCGCGTCCGACGCCAACGGCCGCGTGATGCGTCCGGTGCCCCGGCCACCGCCGCCGGTGTGCTGCCGGCCATAGGCGTCGAGGTTCCGGAAGAACGCCAGCATCGAGTAGTAGTCGGCCTGCGAGAGGGGATCGAACTTGTGGTCATGGCATCGGGCGCAGCCGATGGTCAGCCCGAGGAAGGCGGTTCCCGTGGTCTGGATCACGTCGTCGAGGTCGTCGTACTCGGCGGCGGCGGTGTCGTCGGGCTCGTCGTCCCACACGTGCAACCGGTGGAAACCCGTGGCGATGAGGGCCTCCCGCCCGTCGGGCCCGAGGGTCGGCTGGGACGCGAGGGCCGCCTCGGCCAGCTCGTCGCCCGCGATCTGCTCCCGCACGAAGCGGTCGTACGGCTTGTCCGCGTCAAGGCTATCACGGACGTAGTCGCGGTAGCGCCATGCATGGGGCTTGGGTCCGTCCCGCTCGTAGCCGTTGCTCTCGGCGTAGCGCACGAGGTCCAGCCAGTGCCGGCCCCAGCGTTCGCCGTAGTGGGGCGAGGCGAGCAGCCGGTCGACCAGCCGCGTCCAGGCCTCGTCGGTGGGGTTGCGCTCGAACTCGGCGACGACCTCGGGTGTCGGCGGCAGGCCCCACAGGTCCAGGTGCGCACGGCGCACCTGCTCGCGCGGCGTGGCCGGCGGGTTCGGCCGCAGGCCCGCGGCCGCCCAACGCGCCGCGACCAGGTGGTCCACCGGGTGCACCCCGGCCGGCGTGGCCGGGGCGCGGACGGGGACGAAGGCCCAGTGCGCCCGGTCGGCCCCGGTGATGGCAAATGGACGGGGCCGCAGCACCGGGCCGGTCTCCGGTGTCCCGGGAGACGACTCCGCCCGGCCGGGGAGTCCCGGCAGGAGCAGGAGGCCGGCGGCGAAGAGGGCGGCTCGGGAACGCATCGGGCGAGGGGGTGACGGTCTTGGCATAGCCCACCCCGGCGGTGCGGTCGAGCGTCGAGGCGCGCCCCCGCGCCCGCTCACCAGGGCAGCCGGTGTCGGGTCCAGGCGATCGGGTCCCGGCGGTCGGGATCCCACTCGGCGGTCAGCCATCCGCCGTCCTTCAGCGCCTCGGCGCCGGTGGGCGAGGGGCAGAGCCGCACCCGGAAGGCCTCCCACATCCGGGCGCGGTTCAGTGCGGCCGAGTAGCGCCGCACGGTCGAGCCCAGCCCCCGGATCTCGGGCATGCCGGCGAGCGTGCGGGCCAGCCGGGCGATGGCCGGCGAGTGCAGGTGGCCGATGATCGTGGCCTCCCACTGGGGCAGGCGCGCGCGCACCTCCGGCAGGGCCGCGAGGTGGGGCAGGGCCGTGGGGTCGTGGCAGAAGAGCACGATCCGGCGGTCCGGCCCCGTCGAGGCGACCGCGCCGGCGATCCCCTGCAGCACCCGAGCGCGCTCGGCCCGCCAGGCGGGAGCCTCCCCGGGCAGCAGCTCCGACTCGAAGGCGGGCAGGGCCACCAGCGAGGAGGGCACGCCGAGGAAGCGGTGGTGGCCGATGTCCCGCTGCCACCAGTCCGGGAGGGACAGCCTCGATCCGACCCGCCGCCAGCTCTCGAACCTCGGTCCGCCGACGCCACCGAAGAGGCTGAGCTTGCCCAGTTCATGGTCGCCGGGCACGGCCAGGAGGCGGTCGCTGCCGTAGGCGGCCCGCAGGGCGCCGAGGCAACGCTCGGCGCTGTCGCAGCAGGCGTCGTCCGAGAGGCCCACGAAGGCCGAGTCCACCGAGTAGTCGCCGTTGGCCACCACCAGGTCCGGGTCGGGGTTCAGGGCGAGGATGCGGTCCAGCCGGTGGTTGTGTGCCAGCGGGTCCGACAGCCAGAACCCGCGGCGCCACGCGGCGGCCAGCGCCCGCTGCAGCGGGTTCGGGATGGCCCGCGACTCGTACCCGGCCCTTGCCTGCTCGGCCGGCCCGGCCCAGTGGAGATCGCTGACCACCAGGAGTCTCATGGCGGGGCGGTGGGGATCGGCCGAGGTCGCCGCGGCGGCCTCAGCCGACCATCCAGTCGACGATGGCCTTCTGCGTGTGGAGCCGGTTCTCGGCCTCCCGGAAGATCGTGTCGGCGTGGGCCTCGAGGGTCGCCTCGGTGATCTCCTTGCCGCGGTAGGCCGGCAGGCAGTGCATCACCAGGGCGCCCGGGTTGGCCCGGGCCACGAGGGCGTCGTTGATCTGGTAGCCGGCCAGGTCCTTCAGGCGCTGGGCCCCCTCGGCCTCCTTGCCCATCGACACCCACACGTCGGTGTAGAGCAGGTCGGCCCCGCTGGCCGCCGCCGCGAGGTCCTCGGTGCAGTGCACGGAGCCGCCGGCCCGGCGGAGCAGGTCCGCGTCCGGCTGGTAGGCCTTCGGTGCGGCGATGCGCAGCTCGAAGCCGAGGCGGGCGGCCGCCCACACCCAGCTGGCCGGCACGTTGCAGGCACCGTCGCCCACGAAGGTGACCACCTTGCCGGTGATCGGCGCGCCGCGCAGTTCCTCGAAGGTGAACACGTCGGTGAGGATCTGGCAGGGATGCTCCGCGTCGGTCAGCGCGTTCACCGTGGGGATCCCCGAGAATCGGGCGAAGTCCTCCACGTCCTGCTGGGCGAAGGTGCGGATGACGGCCCCGTGGATCATCCGGCCGAGCACCCGCGCGGTGTCCTTGATGGGCTCGCCGCGGCCGAGCTGGATGTCCCCGGCATTGAGGAAGAGCACCTCCGCGCCCAGCTCCCGCAGGCCCACCTCGAAGCTGACCCGCGTGCGGGTGGAACTCTTGCTGAAGATCAGTGCCCAGGTCTGCCCGGACAGCGGCCTGGGGTGATGTCCCCGGCGGTTCTTGAAGGCGGACACCCGGTCGAGGATGTCGCGCATGTCCGCGCCCGACAGGGCTTCGAGGCTCAACACATGTTTCATGGTCGCGATCGATTCCGCCTTGGGACCGACCGACCGGAACCCGCGGAAAGGACAATGCCTACACCATCCCGGGCCATCCCGTCACGTAATAATCTGGAGTCGGCACGTGTCGGCAGCGCGGAGTGCGCCGGTGCCGGTCCCGGGGGGCGTGACCCGGGTGGGGTTCCAGGTCGCCGAGGTCGACGGGATGGGGCTCAGTCGGCCCGCACGCGGTAGAAGGCCCCGCCTGCCGGTGCCTGGGGATCGCGGAAGGCCTGGGTTCCGGCCGATCCGCCGAGGCCGGTGGCGATCGGTGCGAAGGGGCCCTCGAGGCGGTCGGCCCGGAGCACGGAGAACCGGCGGCCTTCCCGGCCCGGCCAGCGGAGCTCGGTGCCGGCCGCCGCCGCGGTGGCCTCGACCTGCAGCGGGGATACCGCGTCCGTGGGGTCGAACCCCCGGGCCAGCTCGTCGGCGGTGGACAGTCCGTCACCGTCCGGGTCGGCGCCGGCGACATTGCCCAGGCCGGCGAAATGGGCCAACTCCGCAAGGTCCGCCAATCCGTTGCCGTCGAGGTCGGCTCCCGACGGGTCGAGCCGCACGACCTCGGCCTGGGACCCGATCGGGTTGTGCAGGTGCAGCAACAGCGCCTGGGCCACCGACCCGGTCCGCGCCGCCCGGAGCCGCAGGCGGCTGCCCTCCTCGAACCAGGGCGATCCGTCGAGTCCCGGGGTCTCGGTTGACACCAGCGGGGCGGCCAGATCGAAGGAGGCCCATCCCGACGTTTCGCTGGTCGCATCGGTGGCCACGACCGCGCGGTAGCGGAAGGAGGTCTTCCGTGCCCCCAGCCCGAGGGCCGAGGCAGGCACCGAGTGGACCATGACCCCGTTGTGGAAGACGGCCGTGTCATGGGTCCTTGGGTCGAGGCGGTTCAGCACGTCGCCCCCGACCCAGTTGGTGCCCAAGGTCCGCCGGGCCGCCGAGACCAGGAAATCGTCGGCCAGCGAATCGTCGGCGATGTCGTCGCCGTTGAGGTTGCCGGCGGTGGTGTTGACCACCCGGGCGTCGACCGTCCCGTTGTTGTCGAGGTCGACCTCGACGTCCACCCGGACGAACGAGCGCTGGGGGCTGATCCACTTGCCGGCGGTCGCCACGCCGAAGAAGACCCGGGCCGAGGCGGGGTCGCCGCCGGCCAGGTCGGTCGCCGCCCCGAACGCCAGCAGGTCGCCGGCCCCGTTGGGGAACCCGAGGTTGCGCGAGGCGCTGGATCCGCCCCATTGGAACACCCCGACCAGGCCCCGCGGTCCATCGGTCCGTGCAGTCTCAGGCACCGTCGGCAGCGGGACCGGGATCGTGCCCGTGCCGGGTGGCAGCCCGACCCGCAGCGTGCCCGCCCGGGTCGGCACCAGCGGTCGGACCACCGCATGCCATGGCACGTGGATCGGCACCGGGCCGCCGTGGAACCACACCTGCCCGCTGGCCTCCGGCAGCTTGGGTCGGAATCTCGTGCCCTGGATGTCCCCGGTGGTGGGTTCGTCCCCGACGCCGGCCGGGGTGGCCTCGAAGCGGACCGGCACCGACGCGGCCTCCCCGGCGCCGAGGGTGACCGAGGCGACGCCGGGCACCATCCGGGCGGCGGCCGCCCCCACGGTGTTGCTGGCCGAGACCGTCAGCGTCACCGGCCGCTGCCCCTTGTTGGTGAGCCGGATGCGACGCTCCCGGCTCAGCGGTCCGGACAGCTCCACGGCCCCGAGCGACACCGAGACGTCCTCGGGGGAGTCGTCGTTCCGGGCGATCACGGTGCTGGCCAGGGCGTCGGCCACGGACACCCGGCCCGCCCCGGTCCGCGATTCCGGGTAGGCCACCCCGTCGCCGTTGGCCGTCCGGGCGGCCGTGTTCATGAGGGCCGCCTTGATCTCGAGGGCGGTCCACCCGGGCCGGGCCTGGCGGAGCAGGGCGGCGGCCCCGGCGACGTGCGGTGCCGACATGGAGGTGCCGCTCATCGGCGTGGCCTCGAAGCCGTAGCCGGCCTTGGCCGAAGGGATGCCACTGCCCGGGGCGGCCAGGTCGGGCTTGAGCCGGCCCGAGTGGGCGACCGGCCCCCGCGAGCTGGAGTCGTTGAGCCGGTCGGCCAGTTCCGGGCGGACCGTCGCCGCGCGCGGTTCCAGGGTGATGGTCAGTCCCTCGGCCAGGCGGCGCTTCAGGATGGCCCCGTCGGAGCGCGAGATCATCACCCCGGGGATGCGGATGTCGGAGACGTCCCCGGAGGCTCCCATCGGGATGGGCGACCCGTCGACATTGTTGACCATCACCACGGCCACCGCGCCGGCCCGCTGGGCCGCCCGCACCTTGCTGGTGAAGAAGCACGTTCCCCGGTCGATGAGCGCGATGCGGCCCCGGAGCTCGTTGGTGTTGGTCACCAGACCATTGTCGCCATCCTGGCACGCATTGGCCGGGAGGGTGGCGACGACCTGGGCGGAGATCCTCGGACCATTGGCGATGGGTCGCGTGAAGGCCCCCTCCACCATCGCGTACTCGCCAGCCACCTCCGGGGGGGCGGTGACGCTGATGGTCGAGGACGTCGACCCGTCGTCGAAGGAGTTGGCCACCGTGATGGCATGGGATGCCGTCCCCGGGTCCCCGACGACGTAGTGCGTGTTGCCGGCGTTGCCGGCCGAGACCACCACCACGGTGCCCAGGGAGGCCAGTCGCCGGATCGCGGCGGTCTGGGAGGTCTCGTCATCGGTGCCGAACGGGGACCCGAGGGACAGGTTGACCACGTCGGCCCGGTCGGAGGTGTCGCCGTCCCGGTCCGGATCCGCCGCCCGGTCGAGGGCCAACGGCACGAGGGACGTCGTGCCCCGGGCCCCGAACACCTTGTAGGCCAACAACGAGGCCTCCGGCGCCACCCCGGGCCCGATGAGGAACCCGTTGGTGTGGATGCCCGGAGCGTAGGGACCGGCGAACGGGGTGCCATCGCCGAGCACGCCCAGGCCGGCGGCGATCCCCGCGACATGGGTGCCGTGGCCGTTGGGGAGCGGATCGAGCGGGTCGGCGTCGGGGCGGGGGCTGGTCCGCCCGAATTCGCCCGAGGAATCGTAGTCGTCCCCGGCGAAATCCCATCCTCCGACGACCTTGGCTGTCGGGAAGGAGCCGGGCTCGATGAGAGCCGGGTCGTTGTCGGCATGGTCCTCCGGGTCGCCCGAGCCACCGAACTGGGCGTGCAGGTAGTCGATGCCCGAGTCGATGATGGCGATGCGGATGCCCTTGCCGGTGAAGCCGGATCCGGCGCCGAGGGGCAGCCAGGCCTGGGGAGCGCCGATGAAGGGCACCGAGGTCCGGGTGTGGCGTTCCATGGGCCGCACCACTTCCACCGCCACCACCCCCGGCAGGTCGCGCAGACGGTCGAGTTCCGCCGGTTCGGCCGTCACGATCAGGCTGTTGACCAGCGTGTAGGTGCTCCCGACCACGACGCTGCCGGAGCCGGCCAGGCGTTTCTGCAGGACCGCATGCTCGCCCACCAGCGTCCGGCGGCGGGCCTTGCCCGCATCGACCTGGTCCTTCAAGGGGCGGCCCGACTTGGCCTGGGACTCACGGGCTTCCACCACGGAATCGCCCGACAGGATCAACTGGTAGGTGGCCGGTGCCGCCGACCCGCCGAGGGTCCAGAAGAGGCCGAGGAGCGGGAGGATCAGTCGGAGGAACCGGTTCATGGGCATGCGGGGTCGTCGTCCCGGGGGGAAGCTGGATCCCGGACCGGGACGGCGCCAGCGGTTTTCCAACCGTCGCCCGGCCGATCCCCGGGATTTCCCGGGTCGCGGATGCCCGGCAGCGGTGCACGACCATGGTGACAGGTTCAACGTCCGGACCGGACGGGGCCGCCCGGCTCATCCGGGCGCCGGGCTTCCCAACCCGACCCGGCGAGACTAGCGTGGCGGGGTCATGCTGCTGGTCATCGACAACTACGACTCGTTCACCTTCAACCTCGTCCAGTACCTCGGCGAGATGGGCGTGGAGATGCAGGTGCATCGCAATGACCAGATCGGGGTGGAGGAGGCCCTGGCGCTGCAACCCGAGCGGGTGCTCATTTCGCCGGGCCCGTGTTCGCCGCGCGAGGCCGGCCTTTCCAATGATCTGATCCGCGCCTTCTCGGCGCGCCGGGTGCCGATCCTCGGGGTCTGCCTGGGGCACCAGTGCATCTGCCACACCTTCGGGGCCACGGTGGAGGTCAACTACCGCATGATGCATGGCAAGACCTCCCCCATCTTCCACGACGGCCGGGATCTCTTCGAGGGCATGCCCAATCCCTTCAACGCCACCCGCTACCATTCGCTGGTGGCCCGCCGGGACACCCTGCCGCCCGAGTTGGTGGTGACCGCGTGGACCGAGGAGGGCGAGGTGATGGGGGTCCGGCACACCGGGCTGCCGATCTGGGGTGTGCAGTTCCATCCCGAAAGCATCCTCACGGAGAACGGAAAGACCCTCCTGGCGAATTTCCTCAGGCTGAAGTGAGGGCCCGGGCTCGCCTCGGCCGGTCTCCCACCGTAGGCTCCGGGCCGTGAAAGCCGCCGTCCTCCGAGGTGTCCAGGAACTCGTCGTCGACACCGTGCCGCAACCGACGCCGCATGCCGGCGAGGTGGTCGTCCGACTGCATGCCGCCGCCCTCAACCACCGGGACGTGTGGATCAAGGGCGGGCACTATGCGGGCTTGAAGTTCCCGGTCATCTTGGGCTCCGACGGCGCGGGCACCGTGGTCGAGGCGGGGCCGGGGGTCGATCCGTCGGTCGTGGGCCAGGAAGTCATCCTCAACCCGTCGCTCGACTGGGGGCATTCCGAGAAGGCCCAGGAGCCGCGGTTTTCCATCCTGGGACTCCCGCGTGACGGCACGCTGGCCGAGTTCGTCAGCATCCCGGCGACGCAGTTGGCACCGAAGCCGACGCACCTGTCGTGGGAGGAGGCCGCCGCGCTCCCGCTGGCCGGACTCACCGCCTACCGGGCCATCTTCAGCCGGGCCGGGCTCCAGGCCCACGAGCGCATCCTCATCAACGGCATCGGGGCCGGCACGGCCCTTTTCGCCCTGCAGTTCGCCGTCGCCGCCGGCGCGATCCCCTGCGTGACCTCGAGCGCCCCCTGGAAGCTCGCGCGCGCCCACGAGTTGGGATCCAAGGCGGGGTCGCTCTACCACCTGCCCGACTGGCACGTGGAGTTCGGCAAGCACCACGGCCCCTTCGACGTGGTGGTCGACAGCGCGGCCGGGCCGGGTTTCGAGACGCTCATCGACCTGACCGCGTCCGGCGGGCGGATCGTCTTCTTCGGGGCCACCCGCGGGAATCCCCCCGAGCTGCCGACCCGCAAGCTGTTCTGGCGTCAGATCTCGCTCCTGGGCACCACCATGGGCAGCCCGGCCGACTTCGCTGGCATGGTGGCGTTCGTGAAGACCCACGCCATCAAGCCCGTGGTCAGCGAGGTCTTCGACCTCGACCATGTCGGGGCCGCCTTCGAGCGCATGGAGCGCGGCGAGCAGTTCGGCAAGCTGGTGGTCCGCCTGTAGGGGTGCGTCCCAGACGTCGGGCCGGTGGGGTGCGTCGTCGCCCCGGCCGACGGGCATCGGCGGGAAAGTCAAAAGGCCGCGCGGGATGCCGCGCGGCCTGTGTCGTCTCCGTCGGGATCGCGACCGGGGCCGCCGGTCAGCCTCCCACCTCGGCGCGCGCCTCGGCGGCCAGGGCGGTGGACAGGTAGCGTTCGCCGGTGGAGCAGGCCACCGTCACGATGGTCTTGCCCAGGTTCTCGGGGCGCTTGGCCACCTCGATGGCCGCCCAGACATTCGCGCCCGACGAGATGCCGGCGAGGATGCCCTCCTCCTTGGCCAGGCGGCGGGCGATGGCGAAGGCGTCGTCGTTGCTCACCTGGATGGCCTCGACGATCTGGGCGTTGCCCGCCGCGTCCTTGAGCCGGAGGTTCTTCGGCACGAAGCCCGCCCCGGTGCCCTGGATCTTGTGCGGGCCCGGCTTCACCGGTTCGCCGTGGAGCGTCTGCGAGATGACCGGCGAATCCTTGGGCTCGACCGCGATGGCCTGGAACGACGCCTTGCGCGGCTTGATGTACTCGTAGCAGCCCGTGATCGTGCCGCCGGTGCCCACGGCCGAGACGAAGATGTCGACCGCGCCGTCGGTGTCCTCCCAGATCTCCGGCCCGGTGGTCGCGGTGTGGACCGACGGGTTGGCCCCGTTCTCGAACTGCTGCGGGATCCACGCGCCGGGGATCTCCTTGGCCAGCAGTTCGGCCCGGGCGATCGCGCCGCGCATGCCCTCGCTGCCCGGGGTCAGCACCAGCTTCGCGCCCAGCAGGGCCAGCAGGGTGCGGCGCTCGAGCGACATCGTCTCGGGCATGGTCAGGATGACCTTGTAGCCCTTGGCGGCGGCCACGAAGGCCAGCGCGATGCCGGTGTTGCCGGAGGTCGGCTCGATGATGGTCGTGCCAGGCTGCAGCACCCCGCGCCGCTCGGCGTCCTCGATCATGGCCATGCCGATGCGGTCCTTCACCGAGCCGAGCGGGTTGAAGAACTCGCACTTGAGGAGGATCCGCGTGGAGGGATCGACACCGAAGCTGGCGGGGATGCGGTTGAGGCGGACCAGCGGCGTGCGCCCGACGGTCTCGACGATGTTGTTGTAGATGCGTCCCATGGTCTGAGGGGTTTGGAAATCGACGGCGAGTGTGTCGGGCGGATCCGTCGCGGCAAGCCCGGGTTTTCACCCGGGTTTGCCCCGGGGCGGGTCCCACACGATGCTGGGGAAGTCCTGCACGTGAGTCCCTCCCACCGATCCTTCCTGCTGGCGGCGATCCTGGCGTTGCCGACGCCCGTTGGCGCCCGGGCCGCCGCTCCGGGCGACCCCGCGGGTCTCGGGACCCTGCTCGACGAGGGGCGTCGCTGGTGGGAGGAGACCATCGACGAGGATGCCCTGCCGGCCCTGCCCGAACTCGACCCGTCCCAGGTCGAACCCCTGCTGAAACGCCTCCAGGACCGGTTGGTGGCCGAGGATGTCCTCGACCTGGCGGAGGTCGGCCGGGTGGCTGAGGCGTTGTTGCCCTGGCTCGAGCGGGAAACCGCCCTGCAACCGTATGTCCCGTGGCTGCGGGCCCGCATGGACTATTTCCGGGCGGCGGAGCGGCTCGCCCGGGAGCTGGCACCCCCTCCGGTGGCGAGGCCTCGGCCCGGTCCTTCACCGCTCCTTCCCCCGCCGGTCGTTCCCAAGCCATCACCTCCGGGGCCCCGGATCCCAACGGCCCGGGTGCAGCCGCCGTCCGTCCCCGGCACCTCGGCCTCCGCCTCGCCGACCCGTGTCCCCACGGCCGAACAGCAGCGCAAGGTGTGGTCCGACATCACCGTGGTGGAACCCTGGCCCGACGGGGCCCGGAGCCGGGTACCGCGCCTCAAGCCCATCTTCCGCCAGGAGGGGGTGCCCGAGGAACTGGTCTGGATCGCGGAGGTGGAGTCTTCCTTCGACCCCGGGGCCCGCAGCCCGGCCGGGGCGGCCGGCCTGTATCAGCTCATGCCCGCGACCGCCCGGGCCCAGGGCTTGTCGACCTTCCCCTTCGACCAGCGCTACCGGCCCGAGAAGAACGCCCGGGCCTCGGCACGCTACCTGGCGGCCCTCCACCGCAGGTTCCAGGATTGGCCCCTGGCACTGGCCGCCTACAACGCGGGCGAGACCCGGGTGGCCAACCTCCTGGCCCGCCATCGCGCCCGATCCTTCGGGGAGATTTCCCGGCACCTCCCGGCGGAGACCCAGATGTACGTGCCCCGGATCGATGCCGTGCTGCGACGCCGTGAGGGGCGTCCTTTGTCGGCATTGGCCCCGGCGGTCCCGTCCACCCGCCCGGGTCGTTGACGCGTGGGGCGGTCCCCCTTACAGCAGCAGGCGCAGCGCCGCCGCCCAGGCGAACAGCAGCACCAGCGTGTCGAAGGTCCGTTGTGGGAGGCGCGACACCACCGCGCGCCCGAGGAAGAGGCCGGCCACCACCAGCGGCAGCAGGCGCAGGTTCAGGGCGAGGGACTCCCCGTCGATGAGCCCCAGCTGCCGGCTGAAGGGGATCTTGAAGAGGTTGATGAGCAGGAAGAACCAGGCGCTCGTGCCCACGAAGACGTCCTTGGGCAGCGACACGGCCACGAGGTAGAGGGCCATGACCGGTCCCGCCGCATTGGCCACCATGGTGACGCCACCGGCCAGCAGGCCGATGCCCCAGGCGAATCCCCGGCTGTGCGGCAGGTCGGCCACCCGGGTCTCGCCCGCGTTGTAGGCGGCCAGGGCCAGCGGCCAGTCCTGGAACCTGCGGTGGAGGGCCGCCAGGTAGCGTGCCGAGGCCCGGGCGTTCTTCTCGGGCC
>JAJTFN010000129.1 GCA_021298285.1 Verrucomicrobium sp. | reverse complement strand
CACGGGTTCACGATGTGGCTGGCGGGCGGCGGGGTGAAGGCGGGCACCGTGTACGGGGCGACCGACGAGTTCGGCTTCGCGGCGGCCGAGAACCCGGTCCATGTCCATGACCTGCACGCCACCTTGCTGGCCCTGCTGGGCTTCGACCACGAGACCTTCACCTACCGGCACGCCGGACGCGATTTCCGCCTGACCGACGTCCACGGCAGGGTGGTGCGCGACCTCATGGCCTGAGGCCGACCCCGGCCGCAGTCCCCGGCGCCCCGGATTGAAGCGTCCGAATTGGCCTTGCCAAACCCGCCCGGCAATCAAGTCTGAGAAAAGATTCACCCAAGAACCCGCAGGAAGAACTCCCAAGGCCTCCGCCGCGACCCGTGCCCCCCGAGATGCCATGAAGCCCGTTGCGACCATGTCCACGATGCTGGCCTCGGTCTTGGCCGTGCTGATCCTCCTGACGATGCCACCGGCCACCCGCGCCGCCGGGGACCCACCCGGCACGCCGTCCCGCACGGCCCGGATCACCGGAGTGGTGCCGGTCGTGCGCAAGAAGGCCCCGTCGGCGGTGAAGGACTACGGACCGCCACCGGCCTTCAAGGTGGACAAGCCCGAGCCCGCCAGGAGCGCCGTCTGGGTGGGCTCCGGGGCATCGCCGACCGATCCGGTCACGGCCACCCCGCTGCGGATCCAGCAGAGCGGCTACCAGTTCCGGCCCGCCCTTGCCGTGGTGCGGTCCGGGACGCCCGTGGTGTTCCCCAACGAGGACCAGCTCTACCACAGCGTCTTCAGCAAGTCCCCGCCCCGCCGGTTCGACCTGGGGCGCTTCCGCAAGGGCGAGGAACCCGCCGCGGTGGTCATGGATTCCCCCGGCCTCGTGCAGCTGTTCTGCGAGGTCCACGAGCACATGCGGGCCAACCTCGTGGTGGTCGACACGCCGTGGTTCGCGGTGACCGACCCCGAGGGACGCTTCAGCGTCGAGGGCATCACCCCGGGCCGCCATGTCGTGAGCATCTGGCTCTCACCGAAGCAGACCCTGACCCGGGAGATCGAACTCGCGCCCGGGCAGACCCTCGAGGTGGACTGGTCGAACCTTGTCCAGGAGCCCCCGAAGTGACCTTCGCGGCCCGGATCTCGATCGCGATCTCCGGAGCCGTCCTCGTGGCGATGGCCGTGGTGGTCGCGGCCAGCGGGACCCGCGTCCGGGAGGCCTACCTCGACGCCCTGCGCGGCTCCCTCGAGGCCCGGATCGATGCCGTGGCGCAGGCGCAATCGGCGGCCACCTCCCGGGCCCTGGCGGAGGCCGAGCGGCTGGTGCGATCCCCGCGCCTGCTGGCCACGGTGCTCGCGGGCGACCGCGACGACCTGCTGCGGACCGCGGCCGATGAATTGAGGCCGGCCCTCGAGGCGGCCGGGGACGGGGCCGGGTTCGTGTTCGTCTCCGACACCGCCGAACTCGTCCGCTCGGCGGGGCTGACGGCCGCGGCCGCGGACTCGGCGGCATCCCACGCGCTGGCGGTGGCACGCTCCGGCGAGGCCTCCCGGGTGGCCCGCACGGCGGCTGGCGCAATGCCCATGGAGATCCTCGCCGCGACCCTCGTGGACCGTTCCGACGACTCGGTGGCCGGGGCGCTGGCCCTCGTGCGACCGATGCGATTTCCAGAGCCGTTGCAGCTGCCCGACGGGACGGCCCTGGAGACCGGCCTGTCGCTCTCCGGCACGCTCCACGGCACCCGCCTTGAGGAACCGGCCAGGTCGCGGGTGGCCGCGGGCATCTCCCGGGGGGATTCGGAGGTGTCAGCCGAGGATTCGAGCTCACCGATCCTCGCGGTGCAACGCCCCTTCGCCGCAGGCGACGGCGCCCTGGTGGTGGTCGCCACGCTCGGCCCCATGCGCGCGGCCGAGCGGCGGCTGTTGCTCACCGGCGTCGGGGCGGCGTCGCTGGCGCTCGGGGTGGGCGTGGCCTCGGCGACGCTGCTGGGGCGCGGACTCTCGCGACCCGTCGCAGCCCTGTCGGCCGCGGCGGAGCGCATCGAGGGCGGCGACTTTGACGTCCGGGTCGAGGCGGGAGGACGGGACGAGCTGTCCCGGCTGGGCGCCCGCTTCAACGCCATGGCCGAGGGACTGGCGCAGCGGGAACGGTACCGCCGGGTGCTCGACGCCGTGACCGACCCCGAGGTCGCCGCGGAGCTGGTGGCCGGCCGGCTGGACCTGGCCGGGTCCGAGCAGGAGGTGGGCATGCTCTTCTGCGACATCCGGGGCTTCACCGCGTTGACCGAGGGCAAGGAGCCCCGGGAGGTGATCTCCCTGCTCAACGACCACATGACCCTGCTGACCGACGTGGCCTACGCCCACGGGGGCACCGTCGTCAAGTTCGTGGGCGACCTGATCCTGGTGACCTTCGGCGCCCCGAGGACGGCGGCTGATGACGCCCTCCGCATGGTGCGATGCGCGCTGGCGATGGTGGTGGCCCGCGAAAAGGCCAACGAGGGGTCGGCAGAACCCATCCGGATCGGCGTGGGCTGCGCCTACGGGCGGGTGGTGGCCGGCTGCATGGGCAGCGCCCGCCGGCTGGACTACACCGTGCTGGGAGAGCGGGTGAACCTCGCGGCGCGTCTTTGCTCCAAGGCTCCGGCCATGCGGGTCTGGGTGGATGCCGGCACCCGCCATGCCGTCGGTCCCGGCGCCTGCTTCAAGCCCCTGCCGCCCATCGAGGCCAAAGGCTTCTCAAGACCCGTCGAAGCCTTCGAACTCTCAACCCTGGAGGAGACCGCAGCATGACCCAACGCCCCTTGCTCGCGGCCACGGCCGCTTCCGCCGGCCTGCTGGCCATGATCCCGACCGTCTCGGGCGACCGCCTCGACGACCTTGCCGACACGTTCCGCGAGGCGACCTTTCTCCAGTCGGAGAGCGGCGACCTGACCTTCGACACCGACCTCTACCTCACCAGCGACACGCTCATCACCAGCCGGCCGGCTCCCGGGATCTACAAGAGCGGCGGCAACGTGCTCGCCAGCCCCCGGGTGAGCGTCCTCGGGCAGGTGGACTACGGCGAGAAGCTCACCCTGTTCGCCCTGGGTCGCGCCGACCGCGGCTTCGACGCCACCGACGGCGTGGCCACGGCCCGGCCCGACGAGTATTACCTGCGCCTCGACCCGTTCGACGGACCCATGCGCTTCACGGTGGGCAAGTTCGGGGCGGCCTACGGCCAATGGGCGCGGCGATACCTGGAATGGGACAACCCGATGGTCACCGCGCCGCTGGCCTACGAGTGGGTCACCACCGCCGGCGACGGCCTGACGGCTCCCACGGTGGCGCCGCCGGTCGCGGGATTCCTGGCCCGCAAGGGCCGGGAGGCCGACCGGACCCGATGGGCTCCGATCGTCTGGGGCCCGGCCTATTGCAGCGGTTTCCGCATCGACGGCACGGTCTCGCGGGTCGACTACGCCTTCGAGATCAAGAACAACGCGCTCAGTTCGCGCCCCTACGAGTGGGATCTCTGGGACCGCGAGCTCAACGCCGCCGCGCTGACCTACCAGGGCCGGCTGGGTTTCCGACCCGTGACCGACTGGAACCTCGGCCTCAGCGCCAGCAGCGGCTCCTACCTCACGGACGACTCGCCGGGACTCCCGGCAGGCACCCGGTGGCATGAGCCCACGCAGGATGCCGTGGGCTTCGACCTGTCCTGGGCACACGGCCCGCTGGAGGTTTGGTCGGAGCTTCATTGGAACCGCTTCGACATCCCCGGCCCGGTCGGCTCGGTGGCCATGGTCTCTTATTTCATCGAGTCGAAGTGGAAGTTTGCCCCGGGCTGGTGGCTGTCGGGACGGTGGAACCAGCAACTGCCCGAACAGATCACCGATCCAGCCACGGGTCGGCGGACGACCTGGGACAACGAGGTCTGGCGCCTCGAGGCCTGCGTGGGATGGCAGGTCAACCGGACGGCGAGCCTGAAGGCCGGGTACAGCTTCGCCGACCAGACCGGCCCGGTCTCCCAGGGACGGGACCTCGCGGCCTTCCAAGTCATCCTCGGCTTTTGAGGCGGGCGGCCCGGGGTCCGGACGTAAGACCCCGTCCCTACCCGGCAGGGGGCGCGGAACACGCTTTCCAGAGTTGGGGCCGCATCGCATCCTTCGATCCACATCTGCGACGTCCATGTCCGACACCCCACCCACCGAGGCGCTGAGCGCGGAACTGTTCGCCGCCGAACTGCGGGCCGCCCTCCGCAGCTATGAACGGCACATCGTCTGCATCGAGCAGGTGCCCGAGGAGATGGAGGCGGCGCTGCAGTCGTTGCTGGAGAAGGCCATCCTCGCCTACCAGAACCGGGCGCCGGGGCTCAAACACGGCATCGCGTTGAACCGCCAGGTGACGGTCATCCTCAGCGAGAGCCCGGGACCGAAACCCCTCTGCGGCATCTATTTCAACCTGCATTCCCCCTACGCCCGGAGGATCGCCAAGGCCGGATCCTCCAAGACATAGCCCTCAGGGCCTCGCCCCACCCACCCGACCTGCGCGACCCACGACCGATCCCATGAACCCGAATTCCCTGGGCCCCGGAACGGCGGGCCCGTTGCTCCAGGCCCTGGCGCTGTCGACGCTCCTGGGCGCCAGCCGAACCACCGCGGCGGAACCACCCGCGACCAGGGCCGCCACGAAGACGATCGGCGCCCACACCTTCACCCTGCCCGAGGGGTTCCGCATCGAGGCGGTGGCCACCACCGACCAGGTGGCCCGGCCGGTCAACGGGTCCCTCGACGACCGGGGACGCCTTTACGTCACCGACTCCAGCGGCTCCACCGAGCCACCGGCCACCCAGGCCAAGGACCCGCAGTGGCGCGTGATCCGGCTGGAAGATTCCGATGGCGACGGACGCTACGACCGCTCGGTCGTCTTCGCCGACAAGCTGCCCATGCTCCAGGGCATCCTCTGGCATCAGGGGGCGGTGTACGTGGGCGGCTCTCCGGCCATCTGGAAGCTGACGGACAACGACGGCGATGGGCGCGCCGACCGGCGGGAGGAATGGTGGAACGTCGGTCATCCCTCGACCCACTGCGGCAACGAGGTTCACGGGCCTTACGCCGGCCCCGACGGGTACCTGTACTGGACCAAGGGGGCCTTCGAGCCCGTGCGCTGGACCAACGGGTTCACGGGAACCCTCCATCAGGACCGTGCCTCCCACCTCTTCCGGGCCCGCCCCGACGGGTCGGCCATGGAGTCGGTGATGACCGGCGGGATGGACAACCCCGTGGACGTGGCCTTCGACACCGACGGCGAGGCCTTCTTCACCAGCACCTTCATCGACTTCTCGCAGCCGGGTTTCCGTGACGGCGTCGCCCACGCCTCGTACGGGGCGGTCTTCGGCAAGGCCAACTCGGTGCTCGAGGACCCGGCGGTCTTCCGCCCCGGCCCGGCGCTGGCCCACCCCATCGTCCAGCTCGGGGCCGCCGCACCCAGCGGCCTCGACATCTACCACCACGAGGCCTTCGGGCCGGAATTCCGGGGCGACCTGTTCGCCTCGGCCTTCAACCTGCGCAAGATCTCCCGCGTCCGCCTGCAGCGCGACGGGGCGTCGTTCCGGGCCACCGAGAGCGAGTTCGTGGTGAGCAGCAGCCTGGATTTCCACCCGACCGACGTGATCGTGGATGGCGACGGCTCGGTGCTCATCCTCGACACGGGCGGCTGGTACAAGCTCTGTTGCCCGAGCTCGCAGCTCTGGAAGGCCGATGTGCTCGGCGGCGTGTACCGGGTGACCAAGGCCGGGGCGTCGCACCTGCGCCCCAAAGCCAATCCCCCCGTGGCACCCGAAAGCGAGCTGGCCCGCGTCCGCCGCCTGGGTGACCGGCGCGATCCGGCCGGGGTCGCCGCGGCGACGGCGCTCCTCGAGCGCTCCCTGGCCTCGGGCCGGCGGGACGGGCAACTCGTGGCCATCACCGCGCTGGCCCGCCTGCGGCACGCGCCGGCGGCCCCGGCCATCCTCCGCGCCCTCGAGGGTCCCGACGACGAGGCCCTGCGCATGGCCGCCACGGCGGCACTGACCGAACTGCGGGACACCGGCCCGCTGCGCCAGGCGCTGGCCCACTCGAACCCCAGGGTCCAGTCGGCGGCCTTGCACGCCCTGGATCAGATGCCCATGGGTGGGCTGCGCGCGGAGGACGTCGGACCCGCCCTGTTCGCGAACCAGCCGCCGGTCCGCGATGCGGCCCTCTGGGTGGCCCAACGCCATGCCGACTGGGGCGAGGCCCTGGCCGGATCGCTGCGCCAACGCCTGCTCGACGGCACCGCCGCCCCGGGAGGCCGCGACGGCCTCGCCGCCCTGCTCGGCGGGCTGATGTCCTCGCCCGCGCTTCAGGCGCTGGTGGCCGACCTGGCCCTCGCGACCCAGGCACCTGCGGCGACCCGCCTCGGGGCCCTCGACGCCATGGCGCAGCACGCCCCGAAAAACCCACCAGAGTCGTGGGGCAAGGCGCTGGTGACCTTGCTCGGGAACCCGTCGTCGGCCGTGGCCCCGGAGATCCTGCCCGCCGTGCTGCGAGCCGCCCGCGAGCTCGCCAGCCGGGCAGACCTTCGCGAGGCCCTCCTGAAGACCGCCCGGAATCCGGCCGTGGAAACGCCGCGGCGACTGTTGGCCTACGCCGCGCTCCCTGCCGGTTGGCAACCCAACGACACCGACCTGGCGGTCCTGCTGGCCGGACTGCGCGAACGTCAAGGAGCGGCCGCCGAGGCCCTGGCCCGCGCGGCGCTGACCCCGGACCATCTCGACCAGGTCGCCCGCACCCTGCCGGAGATCGGCCCCCTGGAACTGACCCGTGTGTTGCCCGCCTTCGAGCGCAGCCCCAGCTCCCGCGCCGGCGACTCCCTGCTGGCGGCCCTGGGACGATCCAAGGCCCGCACGGCCGTTCGACCCGAGACGCTGCGCGCGATCCTCAAGGGATACCCGACCGAGATCCGGGCCCAGGGCGACCGGTTCCTCGAGACGCTCGACACCGGGCTGGCCGGACGACGGCAGCGCCTGGAGAAGATCCGCTCCGAACTGCCCGCCGGGGATGTCCGCCGCGGACAGACCGTCTTCAACTCCCCCAAGGCGGCCTGCCTCCAGTGCCATCGCCTCGGCTACCAGGGTGGCGATGTGGGTCCCGAACTCACCCGGATCGGCACCGTGCGCTCGGCCGACGACCTGCTCGAGGCCATCGTGGAACCCTCCGCCAGCCTGGTCCGCAGCTACGAACCCGTCTCGGTCACGACCCGCGACGGCGAGGAGCGCCTCGGCATCCTGCGACGCGACGACGCCCGGGGCATCGCGCTGGTGACCGGCCCCGGCTCGACCCTGCAAATCGACCGCGCCGACATCACCGCGGTGACCCCAGCCACCCTCTCGCTCATGCCGGCCGGCCTCGACGAACAGATCACCCGCCAGGAACTGGCCGACCTGCTCGAGTTCCTCAAGAACACCCGCTGGGGCAAGTGACCCTTTCGCAGACCCATCCATCGCCCGTTCCTGAGTCGCCCCGTTTCGAAACGCCATGGACCGAACCCGGTGACCGGTGTTGCCGCCTCTCCAACATCACTCCCCGGCAAACCGGCACCGCTGATCGCAGCCGGCCGGCCACGCAGCCTCCAAGCACCCGATGCAAATCCCACGCTTCCGATCCCTTGCCCTCCTCGGGTTGACACTGCTGACGGCCGCCTTCCTGACCGTCCGGTTCGTCAGCGAAAACACGCAGGGCTCGGGGAACCTCCCAAGACTGCAGGCCGGATCCACCGAGACGCGCTCCACCGCAACCAGCGGGGTTTCATCGATGGCACCGGAGCATGCGACCTTCAGTTACGGACGGATTGTGCTGCTGTCGGACAACCCCCACCCCTTCTGCCGGAAACTCGTCACCTACCTGGAACGACGCCTGACGAACTCTCCCCACATCCGGACCGTGGAGCGCCTGCAGGAACCGTTCACGATCGCCAGCCGGGACGGCGCTCCCGACCTGTTCCTCCGAGTGGATTTGGTGAGCGCGAAGGGAGGCGGCGTGCTGACGTCGACCTTCCGATCGGTGGTGAGCACCTCGCTGAGCAGCGCACCTTGGTCGGACACCACCCACTACACCGACGATGGCAGCGGCGCACCCCGGGTCACCATCGACTTGAGATCCACGGTCGATTCCGAAAGCACCTTCACGGGGCTCAGCACCGATCGCTACGACCCGGTGGCCCAGGACATGGCCAACTCGCTGGCGGATTCGATCACCGGGGAACTGGCCAAGCTTTCGGAGGAACACCCGCCCCTGCCTTCGCTGCCACCGGAGTTCTTCGGGCCGTATGAACCGGTGGCGGACTTCGACTGG
>JAJTFN010000128.1:14156-15363 GCA_021298285.1 Verrucomicrobium sp. | reverse complement strand
GCACCGACGCCCCGGCCTTCGAGGCGCGCCCGGATCGGATAGGCGATGCCGGTGCGGAAGATCCAATCGGCCGGCGGCGGCAGGTCGGAGAACGACACGACGTGACGCCAGACCACCTCCGGCGGTGCGGCGATGGTCACCTCGGTGCTCACCGGACGGACCTCCGGGGGGGGCCTCACGGCCAGCTCGACCGTCACGGCCAGGGGCAGCAGCAGGAAACCCGCGCTGAACAGGCGCCCACCCTGCAGCCGCCCCGTCCAGCGTTGGGAAAGGAGCGCCTGCGCCAGCGCGCTCCCCACGACCGCCTCGATCACGGCGATGGGCGAGGCCATCAGCAGGCAGATCATCCCCTCG
Source organism: Verrucomicrobium sp. (assembly GCA_021298285.1). Lineage (GTDB taxonomy): Bacteria > Verrucomicrobiota > Verrucomicrobiia > Limisphaerales > UBA9464 > SXXZ01. Next base: position 15,009 of record JAJTFN010000128.1, on the reverse strand, counting down.
ATGGCCATGGCCAGCAGCAGCCCCCCGAGGAGGGCCAGGGCCGCGAGGACCGCCAGGAACGATTCGCGGGGAGGGCGCGGCGCATGATGGTTGTGGATGAGGGTGGTCAGGAACCCCAGCAGGATCGGCAGCGCGACGAAGAGGGACCAACCATAGGCCTCCAAGTGGTTGGCGATCAGGAACACCGAAAGCGCCCCGAACAGGGCCGAGAGAATCGCCCCCATCGCTGCGGCTCCCCAGCGACCCGCAGGGATCCATGCGAACCATCGGGAGGATGCCCGGGCAGGCCCTGGGATCACCGGAGGCATTCCAGGGGCCGCCTCCGATGCGACCATCAGCATCACGGCCATGAGGAACTTCAGGAATGGCACGAAGAACAACAGCGCCCAGGCCGCCGAACGCCCCATCGAGCGCAGGCGCGCGACCGTCAAGGCCAGTCCCAGCCAGAGGAACGGCAAGGAGGCGGCCAGCAGCGGCCAGCCCCATGAAAGATCCTCCTCCGTGGGCAACCGAACTCCGAGCAGGATGCCCCAGAGGTGGCCCGAGTACGTCATCCCAAGGAACGAGATCACGGCCCGGTCGACGGCCTGCTTGAGGATCAGGCTGGCAACGAGGCCGAGTGCGAACGCCGGACGGCCGATCGGGGCCGAGAAGCGCAGGACTTCCCATGTGGCCCGAAGGAACTCCCGAGCCGTCATGGGGTCTCCAGGAAGGTCGTCGCCGCCAGGTGCCGCCGTCGTTCCCATCGCATCGGGGACAGTTCGCAGACATCCCCCAGGCAGTAGCGGTTGCGCGCCACCCAGCGGTACCCCAGGCGGGTGAGCCCATCGAGGCCGGGCAGGATCATGAGGCA
>JAJTFN010000128.1:0-14065 GCA_021298285.1 Verrucomicrobium sp. | reverse complement strand
GACCGTGGACCGACACACCGGGCACTGGTGGTCATACAACACCCAGGCACCGGCGGGCGTCGGGTTGGTGGCGATGGTTTCGGTCATGGCAGAAAGGGTTTCCATGGGGCAAGGCGGATCAGTCCGGGGTCAGGCCCATCAGCTTGCGGGCCTTGTCGCCCATGCTGAAGAACCGCTTCAGCACCGACGTCGGCCATCCCCGGAACGTGGCGTACCAGCCGGCCGTGGTGGACAGGAAGTTGTGCATCTCGCGCAGGCGGTCCTCGCTGTAGTTGCCGGTGGCCGCATCCTTCTCGGCCTCGGCGATGCATTCGCGCAGGACCGCCATCGTGGGGTCGAACTCCCGCCGTTTGCGCTCGTCGAGCACGATGCGGAACATCTCCCAGACGTCCTTGAGGCTCTCGAAGTGGTCCCGCCGGTCGCCGGGAAGATGCACCAGCCTCACGATGCCCCAGCCCTGCAGTTCCTTGAGGCTGGTGCTGACGTTCGAACGGGCCACCTCGAGCACCTCCTGGATCTGCTCGGCGTTCAAGGGCCCCGGGGCCAGGTACAGCAGGGCGTGGACCTGGGCGACCGTGCGGTTGATGCCCCACTTGGTGCCCATCTCGCCCCAGTGCAGGATGAAGCGCCGCTCGGCGTTGGAGAGTTGGTGCAGCGCCTTCATTTCTGCGCATACAGAAATGTCAGACACCTCCAAAGTCAAGCCCCGGGGAGTCCGGCGGCGCGGCGCGGGACGACCTCCTGCGCCTCGACCGGGCCCGGCGGCGCCATTTTCTTCATTGCAGCGCCGCCCGTCCTGCCTGTTCTTTGGGTGCCGGCACCGCGCCGACCCGAGACACTCCGACGTGAAACCCACCGACCTGCGGGGCATCCTCCGCTACATTCCACGCTTCCGGGAAAAGGTCTTCGTCCTGGCCATCGACGGATCCATCGTCACCGATGACAATTTCCCCAACCTGCTGCTCGACATCGCGGTGCTGCGTTCGCTGAACATCCGCATCGTGCTGGTCCACGGGGCGGCCAAGCAGATCGCCGCGCTGGCGGTGGAGCGCGGGGTGGTCGCCTCGAACCTCGACGGCACGGGCATCACCGACGCGGAGACGCTCCAACTGTCGCTCAACGCCGCCAACCGGCTCACCCACGAGATCCTCGAGGGCCTGTCGGCCAACGACCTGCGGGCCGTGTCGACCAACGCGGTGATCGCCCACCCGCTGGGCATCGTCGGCGGCGTGGACCACCAGTTCACCGGCAAGGTCGAGCGCATCGACGTGGAGATGCTCCAGGCGCTGCTGACCCAGGGCATCGTGCCGGTGGTCCCCCCGCTGGGGTTCGACGGCGACGGGAAGACCTACCGGGTCAACTCCGACACCATCGCCTTCGCGCTGGCCGACCAGCTCAAGGCCACCAAGCTCATCTTCCTGACCACCGTCGACGGCCTGACGCGGGGCGGCACGCTGATCCGGCAGATCCTCGTCGGCGAGCTCAAGCAACTGCTCAGCCCGGTGCCCGCGGACTGGCCGGTCAACCTGATCTCCAAGGCCCGGCAGGCGGTGGCGGCCTGCGAGGCCGGGGTGCCGCGCGTGCACATCATCAACGGCGAGGTCGACGAGGGGCTGCTGGCGGAGGTCTTCAGCAACGAGGGCATCGGCACGCTGGTGTACGCCAACGAGTACACGCAGATCCGTCGGGCCCTGAAGAAGGACATCCGGGCGCTGCTCAACCTCACCAAGAACTCGGTGGCCTCGGCGGAGCTGGTCAAGCGGACGCGGACCGCGATCGAGAAGCAGGTGGGCGACTACTACCTGTACGAGATCGACAGGAACCCGGTCGCCTGCGTGGCGCTCCACACCTACCCGGACCAGAACAAGGGAGAGCTGGCCTTCCTCTACGTCGCCCCGAGCCACGAGAACCTGGGCATCGGCTCCAAGCTCATCCAGTTCGTGGAGGCGCGGGCCCGGGAGCAGGGCCTGGCCGAGCTGATCACCCTCAGCACGCAGGCCTTCACCTACTTCATCTCGAAGGGCGGCTTCCTCGAGGGCACCCCGGACGACCTTCCCCCCGCACGGCGCGAGCGCTACGAGGCCAGCGGTCGCAAGTCGAAGGTGCTCATCAAGCGGCTGCGACCCGTCGCATGACGGCAGGACGCCCCAGGTGCCGTCACCCCTTGATCACCCTCGGGGGACTCCTGGCCGCCCGCGGCCTGTGTCTGGGCGCGCTTGGCGCGGCGAACCCGGAGCCTTATCCCGCCCCGTCCTCCAAGAAGGGCCTTCAGGTGCAGATGGTCGATGACGCCATCGCCCTGGGCATCCGCCATGCCGCCCTGAACTTCAACCTCGCCCAACTGGTGGACCCCCGGGGCGACACCAACAACCCGGGCCTCGAGCTCGGCGGACGGACGCACCGTTTCCAGCGCGGCTACCTCGAGGCCATGGATGGACAGATCCGGGCCCTCTCGGAACGCGGGATCCTGGTGTCGTTGATCCTGCTCAACTACGAGAGCGGCGACCCGGAGGTGCGGCGGATCCTTCTCCATCCTTCCTACAGCACGAACTGCCCGAACCGCCTCTCGGCCTTCAACACGGTGACCCCGGAGGGACGCGCCTGGTACGAGGCTTCCATGGCATTCCTGGCCGAGCGGTGGAGCCGGGCCGACGGACGCCACGGGCGGGTCTGGAACTGGATCGTCGGCAACGAGGTCAACTCCCACTGGTTCTGGTCCAGCCTCGGGCTGTCGACCCTCGAGGCGTTCGCGGCCGACTACGAGCGGACGGTTCGGCTGACCCACCGGGCGGTCCGTCGGCACTCGGAGCATGGCCGGGTCTTCCTCTCGCTGGAACACCACTGGAACATCGCCTATCCGGGCGGCAAGGAGGGCCAGGTCTTCCCGGGCCGGCCCTTCCTGGAAGAGTTCTGCCGCCTGGCCCGCGCGGGTGGCGACTACGACTGGCACCTGGCCTTCCACCCCTACCCGGAGGACCTCTTCCAGCCGCGCTCCTGGCGCGATGCCAGCGCCCGCCCCGACTGGCGGACCACCCCACGCATCACCTTCCGCAACCTCCGGGCACTGGGCGAGTTCCTGGGCCGGCCGGAGCTGCAGCACCGGGGAAGCACCCGGCGGGTCATCCTGAGCGAGCAGGGGTTCCACACCCCGGACGGCCCGGACGGTGAGGCTGTCCAGGCGGCGGCCTACTGCTATGCCTGGCACCAGGTGGCCGCCGAGCCCGGCATCGACGCCTTCATCCTGCACCGTCATGTCGACCACGCCCACGAGGGCGGCCTGCGGCTGGGCCTTTGGACCCGGGTGCCCGGTTCGGTGGCGACCCCCGACCGGCGCAAGCCGATCTACGACGTGTTCCTCAAGGCCGACACGGCCGGGCGCGACGCGGCCTTCGCCTCCGCCCTACCCGTGCTGGGGATCGGCTCGTGGGACGAGCGGGACCGGGCCCGCTGAGGGCCCGGCGCCCGGCGTCGGGCCGGATCGCGATCCGGGGGGCGGGGCGAAGGGATCCTCGAACCAGGGCACCTCGTCGCCGGCGGCGAACCCGGCGAACCACGGCTCGGGCGGGGCGTGGAAGCCGAGTTCCGCGCCCGTCCACGGGAACCACAACCGCTCGGCGTGGAGGGCATGGAACGGCAGCCGGAGGAACCGGCGCTGTGCCTCCGAGAGGCGTCCCTCGACGAAGTCCAGGTAGATGCGCTCATCGCCGCCGTAGATCTTGTCACCCACGATCGGGTGCCCGAGGTGTGCCAGGTGGATGCGGATCTGGTGCTTCCGCCCCGTGTCGAGCCAGACCCGGACCAGCGAGTGCCAGTCGCCATCCCCCCGCCGGAAGGAACCCTCGCAACGCCACCGGGTCCGAGCGGCCGCGCCATCGGGCCGGACGCAGTCCTTGATGGCCACGGCGCTGTCCGCCGCGGGCCCGAGCGGGGCATCGAGGAACCCGTCCCCCGCGGGCATCCTCCCTTGGACCAGCGCCACGTATTCCTTGGTGACCAGGCCGGCGGCCCACAAGGCCCGCAGCCCGGCCGCCGCCTCGTCGGTCTTGGCGAAGACCATCACCCCGCCCGTCTCCCGGTCCAGGCGGTGGATCATGTGCGGCTCGAAGCCCAGGTGGATGCGCACCCGGCTCACCAGGCTGGAATACTCGTCGCCCTTGGTCGGGTGGCAGACCAGGCCCGCGGGCTTGCGCAGGACCAGCAGGTCCGGGTCCTCGTGGAGGATCTCGAAGAGGCTCACCATCCCGGGTGGCCGCCGGTCATGGCACGGTCGAGGTGGGTGTAGCCCCCGTCGACATGGATGAGCTGGCCCGTGATGTGACCGGCGCGCGGCGAGGCCAGGAAGACCAGCGTCGCGGCGATCTCGGCCGGCGCGGTGAGCCGGCGCCCCAGGGGCACCATCCGCTCGATCGTCTCGCGGGCCGCCTGGGGGTCGGGCTGCGCGGCGAACCAGCGCTGGTACTGCTCGGTGTCGCATTCGGCCGGGATCACGGCGTTGACCCGGACGCCATGCGGCGCCAGGGCCACGGCCCATTCCCGGGTGAGGGCGTTGACCGCCCCCTTGGCGGCGGCGTAGCCGGAAGTGCCCCCCTGCCCCGTCTCGGCAACCTTGGAACTCAGGTTGAGGATGCAGCCGCGGGACTGGCACAGCGCCTCCCGGGCGTGGTGGGCCAGGGCGAAGACATGGAGCAGGTTGCGACGGATCGACGCCATGAAGTCGGTCGGTGAACCGGCCAACGAGACGCCGTCGTTCACGCCCGCGTTGTTGACCAGCACGTCCAGGCGCCCGGCCTCCCGCAACAGCGAGGCGACCAACCCGGCACAGAACAGCGGGTCGGCCAGGTCGCCCTCGGCAAAGACCGACCGGGGCACCTCGGCGGCCAGGGCACGCCCCCGTTCGGCGTTGCGGTCGGCGAACCAGACGGCCGCCCCCTCGGCGGCGAAGGCCCGCACCGTCGCCTCGCCGATGCCGGCGGCCCCGCCGGTGATCAGCACCACCCGGTCCTGGAGTTCACAATTCATGGTTGGTCATGGTTGGGGTTTGAGTTCGGGACGGGTGCCACCACGACGACCCCCGCGGCAGCGGCCGATGCCGCGCCTCGGGATGCCCTCAGACCGCCACCGGCGCCTTGATGGCCGGGTGCGGATCATAGCCCGAGAGCACGAAGTCCTCGTAGACGAAGTCGCGCAACTCGCGCCGATCCGGGTTCAGCGACAGGGTCGGCAGCGGGCGCGGCTCACGGGACAACTGCTCCCTCACCTGCTCGAGGTGGTTGGAATAGAGGTGCAGGTCGCCGAAGGTGTGCACGAAATCGCCCGGCTTCAGCCCCGTGACCTGGGCCACCATGTGGGTCAGCAGGGCGTAGCTGGCGATGTTGAAGGGGACCCCCAGGAACAGGTCGGCGCTGCGCTGGTAGAGCTGGCAGCTCAGACGACCCTCGGCCACGTAGAACTGGAAGAGCGTGTGGCAGGGCGGCAACGCCATGGCGTCGACCTCCGACGGGTTCCAGGCGCTGACGATGAGCCGGCGGCTGTCCGGGCTCCGGCGGATCTGCGACACCACCTGGTCGATCTGGTGGATCGACCGGCCGTCGGCCCCGCGCCAGTCGGTCCATTGCGCGCCGTAGACCCGGCCCAGGTTGCCCTCGGCATCGGCCCATTCCTTCTTGGTGGTGACCAGCGGGAACCCGTCGGACAACCGGAACCGCGCCTGGGCCCCGAAGACCGAACGGGTTCCGGTGCCGGTGCGGTCGGACTTGACGGTCCCCTGCTCCAGGACGAGCCGGAGCAGATCGTGGTAGGCGCGCATCGGGGCGACGGGGCTCGCAGGACGGTCCGGATCGGCGGATCGCCGGCGACGGGCTCAATCCTTGAGGTTCACCAGCTCGATGGCACCCACGCCACCCGGGTTCCACGCGGTGAAGAGGATGTACACCTTGGCGCTGCGACCCTTGCCCACCACGTACCAGCAGGCGTCGTGCATGTGCTGGGCGTATCCGTAGCCGAGCTCTTCCTTGGGCTTGATGGTGCTCACCACGGCCTTGGTCTTGAGGTTCAGGATGTAGATCGGGCCCGGGGTGTTGTTCGGGCCGGTGAGGCAGGGCACCAGCAGGTAGTCGCCCCAGAGGTCGGTGTCGCAGGCTGCGCTGCCCTTGGGCAGCTGGTGGACCGCCAGCGTCTTGCGGGTCTTGGGCGACCACTCATGCACCTGGGCCTCGGGCCTTGCCGAGACGTAGAGCTCGTTGCGCTTGGGGTCGAAGGTGATGCCGTGCGGCGTCTGGCTCATGCTGTTGCCGCCGTAGAAATTGCCCCGGTACTTCATGGGCTTGGCGTCGGCGTCCATGAACCAGTGGCGGCCGTAGCCGTCGGTCACCCAGAGGGTCTTGTCGCCGGCAAAGGCCGCGTCGGTGGGGGCCCAGCCCTTCTTGTCGGCATACGGGCCGCCATCGGGGATCTTGAGCTTCTCGACGGTGCGGAAGGTCGTGTCGGAGAGCAGGATCTCGCCCTCGACGTTGTCGGCGGCGACCACCAGCGGCAGCTGGCCCTTGCGCGGGAAGATGTCTGCACCGTGCAGGTTGCCCGAGGCGATGGACGGGTCGCGCTTCACCACCCAGGAGGTCTTGAGCCGGTCGCTGAAGCCGATCCAGCCGACCTTCTCGAGGCCCCAATAGACCACGTCGCGCTCACTGTCGACGATGAGCGTGCCGTGGGCCCCCTTGACGAAGGATTGGGCCTCGGCCGGCACGGGCATCGCCGAGGCGACCGGGGCGAATTTCCAGAATCCCTGGCCGCTGACCTGGGGCACGGCCGACTTCTCCTGGGCCGCCGGCGCCTTGACCGGTCCCTTCTTCTCGATCTGGAAGGTCACGGGCACGGCCGTCGGGCCGTGGTCGTGGGCGGCGGATCCGGTGTCATGGGCCAGCAGGGCGGGGGCGGAGGCCAGGGCGGCACAGGCCACGGCCAGGGTCAGGGGGGTCTTCATAGGCGACATGGACAAGTTTCAACGGTCTGCAGCCTCCTGTCGAGGGCGAGGATGGCCCCGGGCATGTCCTCCGTGGACGGGCGACGGGCCATCGGGATTCCCGGGTGACGGGCAGGGGCAACGGAGCGGGCCTCGCCGGCCCCGCCCCGGGGCCTACTCGTAGGACTTGAGCTTGAGGAAGGGGATCAGACGTTTTTCGAGGGCAGGCAGGTCCCACTGGAGGATCTCGGACAACGGGGCCGCATCGGCCACGTCAAAGCGGCCGCTGGCCACGCGACGCAGCCGGGTCAGGTGGGCTCCGCAGCCGACCTTCTGGCCGAGGTCATGGGCGAGGCTCCTCACGTAGGTGCCCTTGGTGCAGCTCACGCGGAAGTAGGCGAAGGGTTCCTCGTAGTCGTCGAAGCGGTAGGTGTAGACATGGACGAGCCGGGGCTCGCGGGCCACCTCCTGCCCCTTGCGGGCCAGCTTGTAGAGGGGGGTGCCGCCGACCTTCACGGCACTGACCATCGGCGGGGTCTGGAGCAGATCCCCGGTGAAGGCCGCGGCCGCGTCGTTGAGGTCGTCCACGGTGAGCGGGGGCACCGGCAGCGAGTCGACCAGTTCGCCGTCCGCGTCGTACGAGTCGGTGGTCTCACCCAGCCGCATGACCCCGTCGTACACCTTGTCGGAGGACATGAGCCGCTCCGAGTACTTGGTCGCCTTGCCGAGGACGAGGATGAGCAGGCCCGTGGCCATGGGGTCGAGCGTGCCGCAGTGTCCGACCTTCGGCAGGCGGAAGTGGTTGCGCACCTTGGCGACGACGTCGTGGGAGGTCCAGGTGGCGGGCTTGTCGACGAGGAGGGCCCCGTCAAGCGGTGAGAGGGTGGGCAGTGCCATGCGGGAATCTTGGATGCGTGCGGATCGTGCGGCCGGCGCGGAGGCGAAGAGGCGGAGAAGGAACCCGGGGCGGGACGGAGACCGGTCTCAGGCCGAGGCCTTGAGCGACTTGCGGACCTCGTTGAGCACCCGCCGCTGGACCCCCAGGGGCTTGCCCTCGATCCTGGCCCCGGCCGCGGCCTTGTGGCCGCCGCCGCCGAAGCGCTGGGCGATGGCCGCGACGTCGACCCTTGGCGACTTGGAACGCCAGCTCACCCGGGTGACGGTCTCGTCGACCTCCTCGAAGACCATCGCCACCACCACACCGTCGATCGCCCGGATGTGGTCGATGAGCCCCTCGCTTTCCTCCGTCGAGGCCCCGGCCCGGGCGTAGTCGCGCTTGCGGAGCCAGAAGTAGGCCGTCTGGCCGCCGTCGGACAACCGGAACTGCGTGTACACATGACGCAACAGCCGCACCCGCGTCATCGGGTAGCTCTGGTAGACCTCCTGGCAGATCCGCCCCAGCGAGGCCCCCTGCTCGACCAGTTCGGCCGCGGTGCGCAGGGTGTCCGGCGTGGTGGACGGGTACTGGAAGCTGCCGGTGTCGGTGCTGACGGCGGTGAAGAGGCAGTCGGCCATCGCCGGGGTGACCTTCCAGCCGGCCCAGCGGCACAGGTCGAAGATCAGTTCCCCGGTGCTGGGCTCCCTGGGCGACACCCAGTTGAGGCGGCCGTATCGGGTGTTGGAGGCGTGGTGGTCGATGTTCACCAGCGGCACACCCTCGGGCAGGAACTCGAGCACCCGGCCCAGGCGGTCGATCGCGGCGCAGTCGGTGGCGATCACCAGGTCGAACTGGCGGCCGGAGGAGGGCTTGCGGACCCGCTTGTCAGGATCCAGGAACCTGAGCTTGTCGGGCACGGGATCCTGGTTCCAGACGGTGACCTCCTTGCCCGCCGCCTCCAGGGCCATCGCCAGCCCCACCTGGCTGCCGATGCAGTCGCCATCCGGGCGGATGTGGCCGACCACGAGGATCGACCTGGCCGATTCGATGGCCGCCAGGATGTTCTCCACCGCCTTGGGCATCTCCGGGGAGGGCATGGTCTTGGGTGGGTCGGGGCAAGCCGGGGGGCCGACGGCTTCAGGCCCCCGGGGGCCGGCCTTTCTCAAGGTTCTCGAGGATCGCCAGCACGCGATTGCCCTTCTCGACCGACTCGTCGAGCAGGAAGGTCAGGACCGGGGTCCACTTGGTGCTCAACTGCGATCCCAGCATCATCTGGATACGCCCGGAACGCTGTGCGAGCAACTCCGGTGCGGCGGCACGCTGCTGGCGGCTGCCGACAAAGCCGACGAAGACCGTGGCCGTCTTGAGGTCGGGAGCCACCTTGACCTCGTTGACCGACAGCAGGCCGGCCTCCTCGACGTTGAGCTCGCGGCGCAGAAGCTCGCTCACCTCGCGCTTGAGGAGCTCGGAGACACGCTGCAGGCGCCGACTCGGCGCCGGTGGGACTCGGGAGGCCACGGGCGTGGGCGTTATTCGAGTTTGGCGGCGATCTTCTCGACCGAGTAGCACTCGATGATGTCGCCTTCCTGGTAATCGTCGAAGCCGTCGAGGCGCACACCGCACTCCATGCCGGAGCGGACCTCGTTGACCTCGTCCTGGAAGCGCTTGAGCGTGAGGGACACGCCCTCGTACACCAGGTTGCCCCGGCGGCGCAGGCGCATCTTGCCGCGGACCAGCCGGCCGGTGGTGACCGCGCATCCGGCGACCCGGCCGCCCTTGGAAAGATCGAAGATCTTCCGGACCTCGGCCTGGCCGATGACCACGTCCTTGAGGAGCGGGTCGAGCAGGCCGGCCATGGCGTCCTTCACCTGGTCGATGAGCTCGTAGATGATCGCGTAGAGGCGGATCTCGACGCCGTGGTGCTTGGCCTCCTCGGCGGCGTTGTTGTCGACCCGGGTGTGGAAGGCGAGGATGACGGCCTTGGAGCCGCGGGCCAGGTTGACGTCGGAGACGTTGATGGCACCGACCGCGCTGTGGACCACCTCGAGGGAGACCTTCTGGGACTTGATCTCGCGCAGCGCCCCGACGATCGCCTCGACGGAACCCTGGGTGTCGGCCTTGACGATGACCTTGAGCACCTTGGCCGTCAGGTCGCCGATGCGGCCGAAAAGGTCTGAGAGCGAGGCGCGGGTCTTGCGGCGCTCCCCCTCCATCTCGGACTTGCGCCGCGCGTCGGAACGCTCCTCGGCGAGGTCGCGGGCGGCGCGCTCGTTTTCGACCGCGCTGAATTCGCTGCCGGCGTCGGGCACGCCATTGAGACCCAGCACGCGGACCGCGACCGACGGGGTGGCCTCCTTCAGGCGGACACCCTCCTCGTTCATCATGGCCCGCACCTTGCCGTAGTGCTCGCCGCAGATGATCACGTCGCCGATGCGCAGCGTGCCCTTGCGGACGAGGACCGTGGCCACCGGGCCACCGGCCTCGACGCCCGACTCGATGACATTGCCCTTGGCGTTGCGGTCGGGGTTGGCCTTGAGCTCCAGCAACTCGGCCTGCAGGAGGATCGAGTCGATGAGCGTGTCGATGCCCTTCTTGGTGAGCGCCGAGCACTCGACGAAGAGCGTGTCGCCGCCCCAGTCGTCGGGCACGAGGCCCTTGTCCTGGAGCTGCTGGCGCACCTTCATCGGGTTGGAGTTCGGGTGGTCGCACTTGTTGACCGCCACGATGATCGGGACCTTGGCCGCCCGGGCGTGCGACAGGGCCTCGAGCGTCTGGGGCATGACACCGTCGTTGGCCGCGACGACCAGCACGACGATGTCGGTGACGTTGGCGCCGCGGGCGCGCATGGCCGAGAAGGCCGCGTGGCCCGGGGTGTCGAGGAAGGTGAGGCTCTCGAGCTTGCCCGTGTTCGGGTGCGGGTACTGGATGGTGTACGCGCCGATGTGCTGGGTGATGCCGCCGGCCTCGCCCGAGGCCACGTTGGCCTTGCGGATGACGTCGAGGAGCGAGGTCTTGCCGTGGTCGACATGGCCCATGATGGTGATCACGGGGGGCCTCGGACGCAGCGACTCGGGCTTGTCCTCGGTGTCGAGCTCGAGCTTCTCCTCCTTGGGGACGTTGACGACGTGGGCCGCCTTGTCGCGCTTCTCGGTCTCGAAGCGGATGCCATGCTTGGCGCAGATCTTGATGGCCGCCTCGGCGTCGATGGTCTGGGTGACCGTGGCGAATACCCCCATCTGCATGAGGTCGCCGATGATCTGGAAGGGCTTCTTGCCCATCTGCTCGGCCAGTTCCCGGACGACGATCGGGGGCCGCATGATGATGGTGGGTGCGTCGGCGGCCACCTGCGGGCGGGCCGGTGCCGGGGCCGGTCGCGGACCGGACGCCCCGGGGGCTCCGGGGCGGGCCGGGCCCATTCCTGGCCTCGGGGGCATGCCGGGGCGCTGGGGCTGTCCGGGGCGCATGCCGGCCGGACCACCCATGCCCGGGCGACCGGTCTGCGGGGCGCCGGGCCCACGACGATCATCCCGGAGGCCTGGGGCACCGGGCCGGGCGGGCGGCTGGGAACTGACCCCGCGGGTGGTGCGGCCCCCGTAGCCAAACTGGCTGAGGTCGATGCGACCGATCAGCTGACCGGTCTGTACCGGGGGTGGTTGGGGAGGGGGCGCGCCGGGAGCGCCCGCCCCGGGAGGAGGCGACGCCGGGGTGGCCGGCGCCTGGGCCGGTCCGGCCGCTGCCGTGGGAATCGATGGCGCGGCGGAGGCTTCTGGACCACCCGGGACCGCCGGGGCCGGCTCTGCGGCGGTCGCCGCCTCCACCTGCGGGGCGGCCGGGGGCCGGGACTCGGCGACAACGGGAGCAGGAACGGCGCCGGCCGCGGAGATCGCCTCAGGTTGGGGCGGGAGTTCAGGCTCCGGGGCCGCCGGCACGTGGGCCGATTCGATGGGGACAGCCGCGGCGGGCTCCACGGGCTCAGGCTCGGCCGGCGGCGGCTCGGGCGGAGGCGCATGGATGATGGTCACCGGGACCACCTCGACCGGCTTGGGCGGTTCGACCGGCTTGGCCAGCGGCGCCAACTGCTCCTCCAGGAACTCGGCCGTGATCTTGTCGAGGGTGCTCGACGGGACCTTGGCCGCGGCGATGCCCAGTTCCTTTGCCTTGTTGAGCACGAACTTGCTCTCAAGGTTGAGCTTCTTGGCGATCTCGTAGATTCGAACGGGCATACGGCTTGGTGATGGACCACCGGGATTTCCCGGTCTGTGCTCCGGGCATTCCCGGAGTCTTCTGGGTCAGTGGACCCCGGGGCCTTCGCCCCCGGCGGCACGACGGGTGATCTCTCCGCGGATGGCCTCCAGGATGGACTCGGCGTCCTGTCCGATCCCTTCCATTCCCTGGAGATCCTCGATGCCGATCTGCTGCACGACGTCCTCCAGACTGTGGAAGCCGGTGGTGACCAGGATTCGGGCCTGCTCCTCGGAGATGCCGGGCACGGAGGCGAAATCCCGCACGGCGTCGGCGACCTTCTGGTCGAAGCCGGGGAGGACCGAGGCCTCGGCCTCGATGTCGATGCTCCAACCGGTGAGCCGGGAGGTGAGGCGGGCGTTCTGGCCGCGCTTGCCGATCGCCAGCGAGAGCTGGTCGGCCGAGGTGTGCACCAGCACCCGCTTGCGGACCTCGTCGACGTCGAAGGTCTTGAGCTTGGCCGGGGCCAGGGCGTTCTCGACGTATTTCCGGATGTCGGGCGACCAGGGGATGATGTCGACCTTCTCGTTGTTGAGCTCGCGGACGATGTTCTTGACCCGCTGGCCGCGCAGGCCGACGCAGGCGCCCACGGGGTCGACCTTGGGGTCGCGGGAGAACACGGCGAGCTTGGTGCGGAAGCCAGGCTCGCGGGCGATGCCCTTGATCTCGATGGTGCCGTCGCCGATCTCGGAGACCTCGACCTTGAAGAGCTTGATGACGAAATTGGGGTCGGCCCGGGAGAGGACGATCTCCGGCCCCCGAGGGGTCTGCTCCACCGCCTTGACGTAGCAGCGGATGCGCTCGCCGATCTGGTACTCCTCGGTCGGGACGCGCTCGCGGTTGGGCATGATGGCCTCGAACTTGCCGAGGTCGAGCACCACGTCGGACCGCTCGAAACGCCGGACCGTGCCGTTGACCAGCTCCCCGACCCGGTCCTTGAACTCGTCGTACACCATCGCCTTCTCGGCGCGGCGCAACTGGGCCATCATGGCCTGCTTGGCGAACTGGGCGGCAATGCGGCCGAATCCGGCCGGGGTGACCTCGACCTCGATCTCGTCGCCCACCTTGGCCTCGGCATGGCCGGCCCGCCGGGCATCGAACACGGTGATCTGGTCGTGCTTGGAGAGGACCTTCTCGGCGACCACCAGCTTGGCCCATGCCTTGATGTCGCCGGAGCGGCCGTCGATGGAGACGCGCAGCTCACGTGCCGGGCCCACCGCCTTCTTGGCGGCCTGCATCAGGGATTCCTGGATGGCACCGAGCAGGACATCCTTGGGGATGCCCTTCTCCTTCTCCCAGTACTCCACCACCGCCAAAATCTCCGCGTTCATAGTCGTCAGCCGTTCCCGGAAACCGGGGTAACAAAAAAGCCGGTGTTGAACCGACTCGTGCATGTCGGCACAGGCCGACAGAAAGTTCCTAACGGTCAGGAACGGTAGGGCGCCCATGGCAATCCCGTCAAGGTCGGATTGCATCGCACTTCGGGCCGTTGGACCGGGTTCCCGACTCCGGGATTGACGCGGCCGGCCCGGACTCGACTGTCGTGGCCGTGGATCCAACGACGGCCCGCGAACAGCTCGAGACCATCCGAACCCTCATGGAGCGGGCGTCGACCTACCGGAGGGCGCTGGCCCCGGTCATGACCGCCGTGGGGGCCATTGGGACGACCGCCGGGCTGCTGGCTCCGCTGCTCGTCCGGGACACCGCCCGATCGTTCGCCTTCTATTGGATGGCCGTGGGCGTCGCCTGCGCCTCGACCGCCTTCCTGCTCATGCGCCGCCAGGCCTTCGCGGCGAGCGAGCCATTCTGGACGCCGCCCGCCCGCCGGGTGGCCGCAGCCCTCATGCCCGCCCTCTTCGCGGGCACCGCCGTCGTCGGCCCCCTCGTGAACATCCACCAGGAAGGCGCCATGATCGCCGTGGCGCTGCCCCCGCTTTGGCTGGTCCTCTACGGCTGTGCGGTACACTCGGCGGGTTTCTTCATGCCCC
>JAJTFN010000127.1 GCA_021298285.1 Verrucomicrobium sp. | reverse complement strand
CCGGGGTTGCTTGCCTCATCGCCGACTCTGCGGCTTCATTGCCCGACAGCCCATGAATCCCCTGCCCCATCCGACCCCACGCCGCCCCTGGCGGGGAACCCCGCGATGCCGGGACTGGATCGCGATGACTTCGTGGCTTCTGGTCGCCTGGCTGCTGACGGCGGGAGCTGCGGACATCCGCTCCGCCGCCGCCGAGCCGGGTGCCAAGACCGCCGACCACTGGGCGTTCCGACCCGTGGAGCGTCCCGGGGTGCCGACGGACTTCCCCGGCCTCCATCCGATCGACGCCTTCGTGCGGTCTGCTCTCCAGGCCCGAGGCCTCGCACCGAACCCGCCGGCCGCACCCCGCGACCTCGTCCGCCGGCTTCATTGGGACCTGGTGGGTCTGCCGCCCGAGCCGCAGGTGGTCGACGAGTTCGTCCGCGACCCCTCGCCCGAGCGGTACGCGGCGCTGGTCGAGCGCCTGCTGGCCTCGCCCCGGCACGGGGAACGCTGGGCCCGCCATTGGCTCGACGTCGTGCGCTACACCGAGAGCCAAGGCTTCGAGTACGACCGGTTGCGCGACCACGCCTGGCCCTACCGCGACTACGTGATCCGGAGCTTCAACGCCGACCTGCCCTACGACCGCTTCCTGCGGGAGCAGGTCGCCGGGGATGTGCTCGAACCGGTGCGCTCCGAGGGGATCGTCGCCTCGAGCCTCCTGGTGTCCGGACCGTGGGACCAGGCTGGCAACTCGCAGGCCAATGCCACCCAACGGGCCATCACCCGCGAGGAGGAGATGGATGACTTGGTGAGTGTGGTGACCCAGACCTTCCTGGGCCTGACGGTCAACTGCGCCCGCTGCCACGACCACAAGTTCGATCCCATCCCGCTGGCCGACTACTACCGGGTGAAGGCGGTCTTCGACGGGGTCCGCCATGGCGACCGTCCCATCGAGGGGGCCGAGGACATCCACCGGCGAGAGGCCCGCAAAGAGGCCCTGCGTCAGGAGATCCGCCGGGAGGAGCGCCGGATCGCCGCCATCGAGGCCCGTGGTGCCGCCCGGATCCCCCGAGATGCACGGGTGGCGGTCTCCGCACCCGTTCCGGTCTTCCAGTGGCAGTTCGCCCACCCGTCCTCCGCCGAGTTGCCGGGGGAGCCCAAGGGCGGGGCCCGCGTGGGCGGTGGGGTGCTCGACCTGCCAAAGCCCGGGGCCTATTTCCAGTCCGCCCCCCTGCCCCGCGACCTGCGCGAAAAGACGCTCAGCGCCTGGGTCCGCCTTTCGGACCTCCTGCAGAGCGGCGGCGCGGCCATCTCGATCGAGCGCGGGGACGGACGGGTCTTCGACGCCATCGTCTTCGGCGAACAGCACCCCCGGAAGTGGATGGCCGGCAGC
Organism: Verrucomicrobium sp.; assembly: GCA_021298285.1. Classification (GTDB taxonomy): domain Bacteria; phylum Verrucomicrobiota; class Verrucomicrobiia; order Limisphaerales; family UBA9464; genus SXXZ01. The sequence continues at coordinate 7,145 of JAJTFN010000127.1, read as the reverse complement.
GAGGGATTCCAGCGGACCCGGGATGTCGGCGGACCTGAGGAAACGGCCACCCCCACCGACTGGGTGCACGTGGCCGCCGTGTATTCGGCCGACCGCAAGGTGACCCTGTACCGGAACGGGCAACCGTACGGCCAACCCTACGAGGTGCCCGAACTGCTGACCTTCACCGCCGGCGACGCCCGCATTGCCTTGGGTCGTCGGCACGAGGGCGGCGGCAAGCCCTGGCTGACCGGGGCCATTCGCCAGGCCGCCGTCCATGACCGGGCCCTCATGCCCACGGAGATCGCCGCGCTGTTCCAGGAAGGTGGTGGCGGACCCTCGCTGGCGCTGGTCCTCGCCCGGCTGGCGCCGACGGAGCAGCGGGACCGGGAGGCGGCGCTCCAGCGGATCGAGGCCACCCGGAAACGCGTCCAGGCTGAGGACAAGCCGGGCACCCTCGCCTACGCCGGTCGTCGCGAGCAACCGGCCCCGACCCGGGTGCTGCGACGCGGCGACGTCAAATCCCCCGCGGACACCGTGAGCCCGGCCGGGCTCTCCGCGCTCGGGCCCCTGCCCGGCGACCTCGGAGTGGCTCCCGATGCCCCCGAGGCCGAGCGTCGCCGGCGCTTCGCCGACTGGCTCGCCGATCCGCGCAATCCCCTGCCGGCCCGGGTGATGGTCAACCGCGTCTGGGGTTTCCACTTCGGCCAGGGCCTGGTGCCGACGCCCAGCGACTTCGGTCGCAGCGGGGTGGGCCCCAGCCACCCGGAGCTTCTGGACTGGCTCGCCACCGAGTTCGTCTCCCGCGGGTGGAGCCTGAAGGCGCTGCATCGCCTCATCGTCTCCTCCGAGACCTACCGGCAATCTTCCGCGAGCCGGCCCGGAGCCTTGGAGACCGACGCGGATGCGATCCTGCTGTGGCGCTTTCCGCCGCGTCGTCTCGAGGCGGAGGCCATTCGGGACGGCATGCTGGCCGTCAGCGGTGAACTCAACCTGCAGCTCGGCGGCCCGAGCTTCCGGCCCTTCACCACCAGCGAGTATGGGGCGACCTTCTACCATCTGGTGGACCGCGGGACCCCGGACTTCAACCGGCGCACCGTGTACCGGATGAACATCAATTCCGGGAAAGAGCCCCTGCTGGACGCGCTGGACTGCCCCGACCCGTCGGTCCGCACGCCGCGCCGCGGCATCACCACCACGCCGCTCCAGGCGCTGGGCCTCATGAACAGCGGCTTCGTGCTGCGTCAGGCCGACCACCTGGCCCGGCGCGCGCGCGCCGCCGCGGGCGGCGAGGACGCCGGGACGGTCGAGACCCTGTGGAGGTTGGTCCTGGGCCGCGCCCCGGATGCCCGGGAGGCACGCATGGCCCTTGAAGCCGGTCGTGACCGCGGCTGGGACCACGTCGCCTGGGTCCTCCTCAACACCACCGAGTTCGTCTATGTCCGCTGACCACCCCCTGCTTCCCCGTCGCCGGTTCCTGACAAGCGCCGCCGGCGGCCTCGGCCATGTCGCCTTGGCCTGGCTGTTGGCGCGGGACCGGGGCCTCGGCGCCACCGCCCCAAGCCAGGGTGGACCGACGCTCCATCACCGCCCACGGGCCAAGCGCATCGTGCAGGTGTTCTGCTGCGGCGGGGTGAGCCATCTCGACACCTTCGACTTCAAGCCGGAGCTCGAGCGGGTGCACGGCACCGAACTCAAGGGTCGTGGCGAAAACCTCGGGTTCTTCGGCCAACCGGGCCGCCTGATGAAGAGCGTCTACCCGTTCCGGCAGCGCGGGCAATCGGGAGCGTGGGTCAGCGACCTGTTGCCGAACCTCGCGGGGTGCGCCGACGACCTGTGCTTCATCCACTCGATGTTCGCCAAGAGCAACAACCACACCCCGGCGACCTTCCACATGAACAGTGGGTTCACGCTGAACGGGTTCCCGTGCATGGGGGCCTGGTTGAGCTACGGCCTGGGCACCGAGAACGAGAACCTTCCCGCCTTCGTGGTCCTGCCCGACCCACGCGGGTTGCCCGCCGGAGGATCGATCAACTGGACGTCCGGCTTCCTGCCGGCCAACCACCAGGGGGTTCCGTTCCGGACCCAGGCCAAGGAGCCGGTCGTGGATCTCGAGACGCCGGCCTCCGTGACCCCCGGAGAGCGCTCGGCGGACCTGCGGATGCTCCACGAGGTCAATGGCGCCTTCGCCTCCGCCCATCCCGGCGACCGCACCTTCGCTGCCCGCCTGCGCTCCTACGAACTGGCCGCGCGCATGCAGGTGAGCATCCCGGAGGCGACCGGATTCGAGGGGGAGAGCGAGGCCACGCGTCGCCTGTACGGCCTCGACGACCCGGCCAACAAGGGGTTTGCGCGCAACTGCCTGATGGCCCGGCGGCTGCTCGAACGGGGCGTGCGCTTCGTCCAGATCATCAATGGCGGCGCCTTCGGCAGCCCGCGCATCAACTGGGATGGCCATGAGAACCTGCGCGAGAACCACGACACCCAGGCCGCCACCATGGATCGCCCGGTGGCCGCGCTCATCCAGGACCTCAAACAGCGCGGCATGCTCGAGGACACCCTCTTCGTGTGGTCCACCGAGTTCGGCCGCAGCCCGGTGACCCAGGGCATCAACAACCCGGGCCGCGACCACCACCCCAGCGTGTTCACCACCTTCCTGGCCGGCGCCGGCGTCCGGCCCGGGCACCGGTACGGTTCCTCCGACGAGATCGGCTATTCGGTGGGCGAGAACCGGGTCACCATCCCGGACCTCCACGCGACCATCCTGCACCTGCTGGGCATCGACCACGAGAAGCTCACCTTCTACCACAACGGCATCAACCGCCGGCTCACCGACGTGCATGGCGAGGTGATCCGCGGCGTCCTGGCCTGAGATCGCCGGGACGGCGACGGCGATCCCCGGGAACTCGCCTCGGGACATTCCCCGGGTTGACTTCAAGCCGCCGGCCGCTATTGGTGCGCCCGTCCGTTTTCAAGCCATGGCCACGATCACGATACTGCCCGCCCAGAAATCCGCCGAAGTTCCCGACGGGGAGTTGCTGGTCGAGGCCGGGGAATTGGCTGGTGTCGAGATGGAGGCCGGTTGCTTCAACTGTTCCTGCGGCACCTGCGCGGCCGAGGTGGTCTCGGGCATGGAGAACCTCTCGCCCCCGACCGACGAGGAACTCGACGTGCTCGACCAGTGGAACAAGGACCCCGAGAAGTTCCGGCTGACCTGCTGCGTGCGGCTCCTGAAGGGCCAGTGCACGCTGCGCGCCGGGCACTGATCCAGCGGCGGACGCTGCGGGTCGGTGATCATTCGACAATTGCCCCGGGCCGGATGGCCGTTCCAAGCTCGGCCGCACCATGAGGTCCGGCCCCCCGCTGTTGGTCATCTTCCTGACGGTCTTCATCGACCTGATCGGCTTCGGCATCTGCCTGCCCCTGCTGCCCAAGTACGCCGAGCGCTACGGGGCCCAGGGGTGGCAAATCGGCGCGGCCATGGGGGTCTACTCGTTGATGCAGCTGGTCTTCGCCCCCTGGTGGGGGCAGTTGAGCGATCGCATCGGCCGGCGCCCCGTCCTGCTCATCAGCAATTTCGGCTCCATCATCGCCTATGGCTTGTTCGGTTTGTCGGCGCGGTACATCGGCGACACCGGGTTCTGGATCCTCCTCGGGTCGCGGGTGTTTGCCGGCATCTGCGGGGCCAACCTGTCCGTCGCCTCGGCCTTCATCGCCGATGTGACCACCCCGGAGAAACGGTCCAAGGGCATGGGCCTGATCGGCATGGCCTTCGGCCTCGGGTTCATCCTGGGTCCGGTGATCGGGTCGCAGGCGTTCAAGCACTTCGGCCTGGCGGGACCCGGAGTCGTCGCCGCCGCCATTTGCGCCGTCAATTTCATCCTCGGCTGCGTGATCCTGCCGGAGACCCGGAAGCCTGGGGCTCAACCGGCGGTCCGCCGGCCCAGGTTGGCGCAGATCCGCCATGTGCTGGCCATGAAGGAGGTCGGGTTCCTCATCGGGATCTACTTCCTGGCCACCTTCGCCTTCACCGCCTTCGAGTCCACGCTGCCGCTCCTGCTGGATGCCAAGCTCCGGTACGACGAGGAGAAGGTCGGCTACGTCTTCGCGTTCTGTGGGATCATGGCGGCGTTGGTCCAGGGCGGCGCGATCGGACGCCTGGTCAAGTCCTTCGGCGAGAGACGCCTCATCGGCGCCAGCCTGCTGGTGGTGGCGTTGAGCCTCGTGCTCATGCCGCTGGCCGCGTCGCTCGGCACGCTGCTGGCCGCGCTGGCCGTCTTCTCCATCGGTTCCGGCATCCACCGCGCCCCGACGATGGGACTCATCTCCCAGCTCAGCCCCGCCGATGAACAGGGCAACACCCTCGGGATCGCCCAGAGCGCCGGCACGCTGGCGCGGGTCCTCGGGCCCACCGTGGCGACGACCCTCTACGACCTTTGGCTGCCGGCCCCCTATTACGCCTGCGCCGTCATCGCCCTCCTGGCCGGGTGGCTCGCGATCCTGCGCCTCGCCCGTGCCACCCCGAAGCCTACCGCCGCATGAAGACCCGCCTCCTGTCGCTTTTGCCCCTCCTGGTCGCCACCTCCCTCGTCGCCGCCGACAAGAATTGGCCCGAGTTCCGCGGGCCCCGCGGGGACGGCGTGAGCACCGCATCCAGGCTGCCGCTGAGATGGTCCGAGACTGAGCATGTCGCCTGGAAGACGGCGATCCATGACAAGGGGTGGTCGTCGCCGGTGATCTGGGGCGACCAGGTCTGGGTGACCACGGCCACCGAGGATGGCCGCCGCCTGTACGCCCTGTGCCTCGACCGGGATTCCGGCAAGGTCATCCACGACCTGCTGGTCTTCGAGGCCGAGCAACCGGACCTCTGGAAGCGATACAACAGCTACGCCTCCCCCACCCCGGTGATCGACAAGGGGCGCATCTACGTGACCTTCGGCGAGGCGGGCACGGCCTGCCTCGACACCCGCAGCGGCAAAAAGCTCTGGGAGCGGCGTGACCTGAAGTGCAACCACTTCCGCGGGGCCGGTTCCTCCCCGATCCTCCACCAGGGAACGCTGTACCTGAACTTCGACGGTGCCGACCGGCAGTTCGTGGTCGCCCTCGACGCCAAGACCGGCGCCACCCGCTGGCAGAAGGACCGTTCCATCGATCACAAGGACCTCGGACCCAATGGCAAGCCCGAGGCGGACGGGGACCTGCGCAAGGCCTTCGCCACCTGCGCGGTGACCACGGTCGGCGGCGTGCCGCACCTCGTCACGCAAGGCGCCAAGGCCGTGTACGGTCTCGATGCCCGCGACGGCCGCGAACTCTGGCGTGTCGAGGAGCGCACCAGCCACTCCGCGGGCACCCGGCCGGTGCTCGGGCATGGCCTGGTCTTCGTGCCCAGCGGCTGGTCCCAAGGGCAGACGCTGGCGATCCGGCCCTCCGGCGGCGGCTCGATTCTTGATGCCAACGCGGAGGCGGGACCGGCGCAGGGCGTGCAGTTGGCCTGGAAATCCAAGCGGGGCACGCCCAAGAAGCCGTCGCTGACGCTCGTGGGAGACCTGCTCTTCGGCATCGAGGACGGTGGCGTGGCCAACTGCTGGGAAGCCACCACCGGCAAGCTGGTGTGGAGCGAGCGCCTCGGGGGCAACTACTCGGCCTCGCCGCTGGCCACCCGCGACCGCCTGTACTGCTTCAGCGAGAGCGGGGCCACGGTGGTCATCGCCGCCGACCGGACGTTCCGACGCCTGGCGGACAACACCCTCGAGTCGGGTTGCATGGCCTCGCCGGCCGCCGCCGGGGAGGCGATCTGGGTGCGGACCAAGTCCCATCTCTACCGGCTCGAGGAGCGTCGCTGAACGCCGCCCGCTTTTGACATCCGGCGGATCCTCCCGTCTCTTGTGACCGGCATGTCCTTCGAAGGCAAAAAACTCGGCATCCTGATCTCAGCGCCGCCCGAGGCGCCGGCCTTCCTGCATGGGGTGAGGTTCGCGGCCACGGCGCTGGAGGCCGGATGCTCGGTGTACCTGTACTGCATCGACCTCGCGGTCGCCGGGGTCGGGCACCCCGAGCTGCAGGCCCTGCGGACCCGCGGGCTGAAGTTCTATGCCTGCGCCTACGGAGCCCACCATCATGGCGTCCCCGTGGACGACCGGGCCACCTTCGCCGGCCTCACCGTGGTGAGCGACCTCATCGCCAGCACCGACCGGTTCGTCAGCTTCAACGCCGCATGAAACCCCGGTTGCTCATCGTGGTGGACTCCGATCCCCGGACCAGCGGAAGACCAGCCGAGGCGATCCGCGTGGCGGCGGGTGTCGGCACCTGGAAAAAGGTGGAGGTTTCCCTCTACCTCCGGGGGCCTGCCATCCTGTCATTGTCCGAGTATTCCGACGAGTGGATCGACGAGGATAACTTCAGCCGCTACCTGCCGATCCTCCGGGAATGGGGACGACCCGTGTACGTCCAGGCCGGCGCCCCGGAACTCGCCGAACTCGGCGACGCCCTCGTGCCCTTCGAGGAACTCGGCGACGACGCCTGGGCGCGACTGGCCGCGCAATCCACGCAAGTCCTCCGCTTCTGACGTCCGCGAACCGACCTCTTCCCCGACCCGAACAGCCCATGCCCCTCCTGCTGCATGTCCTCACCCGCCCGGCCGATCCGGCGGTCGCCGGCCTGATCGAAGACCAGCGCCAGTCGCCCGACCATGAGGTGGTCGTCCACGTGCTCGACGCGGAGGGCACGCCCGCCTACCGCACGCTGCTGGAACAGGTCTTCGCGGCCGACTCGGTGGCCTGCTGGTGACTGTCCGCCGCTGATTCCCGTCCGGCCCGCGGTGACGTCCGGGACGTTCCGCCCCTCCAAGGCATCCTCGCAGGCCCATGGCAGGTGGAGCCCGCTGTCGTTCCGATCTTGGTGGCCCGGAGGCCCCAAGGTAGCTTCTGCGGCCTGATGAAGTCGCAGGGACGAGTGTATCTGGTGGGAGCCGGTCCGGGAGACGAGGGCTTGCTCACGCGGCGGGGTGCCGAGTTGCTGGCCCGGGCCCAGGTGGTGGTCCACGACGCGCTGGTCCAACCGTCGGTCCTGGCGCTCGCTCCGGCCGAGGCCGAGCGCATCGATGCCGGCAAGCGGGCCGGGTCGCATGCCATCCCGCAGGACGAGATGAACCGGCTGTTGGTCGAGAA
>JAJTFN010000126.1 GCA_021298285.1 Verrucomicrobium sp. | reverse complement strand
GCTCGCCCCATCCGCGCCGTGCCGCTGCCTCACCTCAACACCCTCCGCGACCTCCGCGTCCGCGCCGTCGGGTAGGTTGGGATGCCCTCCACACCACCACCATCGGAGCAGGGCCCAAGGGGTTCTGCGGCGCCTGGCAGCGGTGGAAAACCTCCCGGGAATTCCCGCATTTTGGCCGATCGCGCTTCGGGAAAGCCGGGAACCTCGCCTGAAGTCACAATCCCATGAGACTCACGACGCGAGGAACGGTGATCAGCGGGTCTTCATGGATCCAAGCCCGCCATCCCCGGGAAGCCCCGGCGGCGATATTCTCCGACCGGTCGTCGAGGTAGAGCAGGTCGGCACCGGAAAAACCCGAGAGCCGCTCTACGGCCTCGTAGATGCCCGCGTCGGGCTTCATGGATCGGACCTCGTAGGAGAGCACCTCGCCGGTGAACTTCCGATAGAAGGGGAACACTTGGCGGACATGCCGGATCGCTTGGGCGTTGGTGTTCGAGAAGACGTAGGTGGGGATTCCGCGTCCGACCAACGCCTCGTGCAACCCGACCATCGGGACGATTTCCGTGAAGATGTCCCCGAACCATTCAAGGAAACGGACTTCACCGCCACGAAATCCGGTGGCGGCCACCACGGCCTCGAAGAACTCCCGGTCTCCCATGAGTCCAGTCTCGTAGCGATGGAGCAACGGGGTCTGGTTGACGACCTGAAGGATCGCCTGGGCGGGGACGTCCGAGAGCGCCTCCATGCGCCGGGCAAGGATGCCGTAGTCGAAGTCCAGCAGGACCTTGCCGAGGTCGAAGACGACGGCTTTCGGGATTTCCACCGTGCTCATGGGAATTCGCGGCGGCCTTCCATCGCCCGGCTGAGGGTGAGTTCGTCGGCATACTCAAGGCCGGCTCCCGCCGGCAGACCCTGGGCCAGACGGGTGATGCGCACGCCATGACCCGAAAGTCGCTGGCGCAGATAATGGGAAGTGGCATCGCCCTCGACATCCCCCGAGAGGGCCATGACCACTTCGCGGACACCCCCCGCAGCGATCCTCGCTTCCAGCATTCCGATGCGGAGGTCCTCGGGCCCAACCCCTTCCAGCGGACTGAGCTTGCCTCCGAGGACATGGTAGCCGCCCCGGAAAGCACCGGATTTTTCAAAGTTGAGAATGTCGGTCGCGCGCTCGACGACGCAGATCACCGAAGGGTCCCGACGGCCATCGCCACAGATCCGGCAAGGTTGGATCTCGGTGAGTCCACCGCAGCGCTCGCAGGCCATCACCCGATCCCGCACCGCCACCAGTGCTTCCGCCAGCGCGCGAACGCGGCCCGGTTCCATCTGGAGGACATGCAGAGCCAAACGCTCCGCCGAGCGCGGACCGATCCCCGGCAGGGACTTGAGCGCCAGGGCCAACGCCTGGACCGGTGGAGGCAGCTCGGTCATCGCGTCGGCCGGGGTTCAGAACATCCCCGGCAGTCCGAATCCCTGGGTCACCGCCCCCATCTCCTTGTTCGAAAGCTCCTTGGCCTGCTCCAACCCTTGGTTGACGGCGCTCAGGATCAGGTCCTCGAGGAAGGCCACATCGTCCTTGTTGACCGCATCCGGGTTGATGCGGACGGACTTCACCTGACCGTCACCCGAGACGACCACCTTCACCGCCCCACCACCCGACGAGGTCTCGACCGTCTTCTGGGCGATGGAAGCCTGGACGGCCTCCATCTGCTGCTGGATGCGCTGGGCTTGGCGCATGAGTTTGCCGACGCTGCTCATAGTCTTTTTTGGATTCGATACCTGCCGTTGCGGAGCCCCAGTCTGGACGAGAGCCCCGGACCGAGGCAACCCCGCCGGTGGACCCGTTGTGCCTGGACTCGGCAAGGTGACATTCCGGCCGGATTCAACCCGACCGGCAACCAGCCCAGGATCAACGGATCCACCGGCGGGGCAACAGCCCCGGGCCGGCGATCAGGATCCTTCTGCCGGCGCCCTCACCTCGAGGATGCGTCCCTTGAAGACCTCAAGGGCCTGACGGATCAGCGGATCGTTCAGGAACTCCTCCTTGTCGATCAGGATCGGTGCCGCGGGCTTGGGCTTGCCGTCGGCCACCTTGGGGTCGCTGGACTTGCCACCGGCACCCGGAGCCTCACGGGGAGCCGGGGTCGGATCGCCACCCTGAGCCCTGCCGGACAGCACCGGCGCCGGCGAAGCCAGTGCCTCCGAGACCACGAACCGCAGGGACGCCGCCTGGCCGGTCACAGCCTGGAGCGTCGCCTGGATCGCGGCGACATTCCGAGGGGTGTCGAGGTATGCGTCCGGCGGATGGACGATCGACAGCACCCCACGCGACCAACCGTCGACCCGACACTGCCGCAGGGAGGATCGAAGCAGGGTCTCGGTCGACGGGAGCCGTTCCAGCAGGGCATGCCACACCGAATCGGCATTCTGCTCCCCATCAGGGATCCTTGGTGACAGGTCGGGGGGCGCGGGCGGCGTGGGCAGCCCGGACCGCACGGGCCCCTCCGCCGGCATCGGCGACGCCGGCCCGACAGCCACCTGGGGGGCCCGCGATGGTTCGGCCGGAACAGGCGCCGCCGGGATTGGCACCGGAGTCGGCGCCGCGGGAGCCGGTTGCGGCATGGCCTTCGGGGACGCCATCGCGGTGGTCACGGCAACCTCGGGCCGGGACAGGGCTGCCGGCGGGGTGGACGACGTCGTCCGCGGTGCCTGGCCGGAGATCCTGGACCCGGCCGCGGACGGTTCGTCCCGCAACGCCTTGAGCTGCTTGAGCACGGCGTCGAGGCTGATGGCTTCGCGGGCCTGCATGGCCTTGAGGAGCGTGACCTCCATGAAGATGCGCTTGGAGGCCACCTCCCGCTGCCGACCCTCGGCCGCGCTCAGGACCTCCATCATCCGCGTGAGGGCGTCGGCATCGACCAGACGGGCCTGGCGGGCCAGCGCCGCCAACTCGGACTCGCCGGCGGAGAGCAGGCCGGTGTCTCCCCCCGACACCGCGAAGATCAGGAGGTTGCGAAGATGGTTGAGCAGGTCGGCCAGCAGCCGTCCGAGGTCCTTGCCGGATGACGTCAACGCGTCGAGCAGTCGGAGGGCGCCCGGGATGTCGCCGACCAGCAGGGCGTCGACCAGTTCCAGCAACTGGGCGCGGGCCGCCAGCCCGAACATGGACAGGACGTCCGATTCCACGATCCGGTCGCCACAGAAGCTGATCAACTGGTCAAGCGTGGACTCGGCGTCCCGCATGCCACCGTCGGCACCCCGGGCGATGGCCGACAGCGCGTCGGCATCGATCGACACCTTCTCCTGAGCGGCAATCCACGCGAGGTGCTTGACGATGAGCGCGGCCGGGATCCTCCGCAGGTCGAAGCGCTGGCACCGGCTCAGGATCGTCGGCAACACCTTCTCCGGGTCGGTGGTCGCGAAGAGGAACTTCACGTGCGGCGGCGGCTCCTCCAGCGTCTTCAGCAGCGCGTTGAAGGCGGCCGCCGAGAGCATGTGCACCTCGTCGATGATGTAGATCTTGTACTTGCCCGAGGCGGGCGCGAACTTGGCCGTGTCGCGCAGTTCGCGCACCTGGTCGACACCGTTGTTCGACGCACCGTCGATCTCCAGCACGTCCAGCGAGCGGCCCTCGGTGATTTCCTTCACGCGGGGGTCGGCGTCGTCGAACTCCGCGCTGGGGCCTCCCGTGCAGTTGAGGGCCTTGGCGAAGATGCGCGCCAGGGTGGTCTTGCCGGTGCCGCGCGGCCCGCAGAAGAGATAGCCGTGGGCGATGCGCCCCTGCCGGATGGCATTGGCCAACGTCGTGGTCACGTGCTCCTGGCCCACGACGTCGGAAAAACGCTGCGGCCGGTATTTTCGGGCGATGACCTGGTAACTCACGGTTGTCGGACCATTGAAGTCCGAAGCCGGGCCAATGGGAAGCAAACAGCGCACCCGGACCCACGGCCGCCGACAGTGGCTGCCGCCCAATCCCCGGACGACATCCCGGACGACATCCCGTCGCTGGCCCGCCGCGACCTGCGCCCGTCGCCCCCCTTCCCATTCCGGACCCCGCCACCGGCTAACGCCCGAAGCGCCGAAGGTATTTGAGCGCCACCTCCAGATCCCGCGGCCAAGGGGCGGTGATCTCGACCGATCGACCGTCGTCCGGATGGGCCACGCGGAGCTTCCAGGCATGCAGCGCGAGCGAGGGCGTCAACGGCCGCTCCTCCTGCCCGTCCTTGAGGCGGTAGGACGGCTTGAGCGCCGACAGGTACAACCGCCGACCGTCCCCGTAGAACTCGTCACCGTAGATGGGGAACCCGGCGAACTTCAGATGGACCCGGATCTGGTGGGTGCGGCCCGTCGCCGGGTGGCACGACAACAGCGTGACCCCACGGAACCGCTCCAGGACCCGGAATCGGGTCAACGCCTTCTTGCCATCCTTGGACCAGCGCATCAGTCCGGGCAGGCGCGGGTCGGGCGTCAGCTTGAGGTCCACCTCGAACTCGTCCTGCTCGGGGCTGCCCGGCACCAGCGCCACGTAGGTCTTCTCGGGCTGGGTGCCTCCGAACTGGTTGGCGAGGTGCACCAGGGCGGGCTTGTCCTTGGCCATCAGGAGCACGCCGGTGGTCTCGAAGTCCAACCGGTGCGCGTTGGACAGGTAGTCGATCCGCCTCTGGACGGCCCACTCGGCGCCACGCTCGATGCCGGCGTGGAGCAGCTTCATGAGATTGGGCCGTTCCCGGTCGTACCGGTCGGGCGAGGTGAGCAGCCGGGCCGGCTTGTCGACGGCCAGCAGCCGCGCGTCCTCATGGACCACGGGAACGGGCCAGAAGTGGCCCGGCCCGGGCGCTGAGAGCTTGATGACCGGCCCGGAGGCCTTCATTGGCCCGGCGCGCCGCCAGCCCCGGCCGGACGGGACGAAGCCATGGCGCCGGATTTCTGGAATTCCGCGGCAAACCAGTTCTGGAAGGCGGCCATGCGGCGTTGCTGACGGGCGTCGGCCAAGGCGGCCGGCAGGGCCTGCTTCAGGGCCTCCTCGGACACGGGCTCCTTCTTCTCCAGATACAGCACGAAGCCCCCGTCGGAGCTGTCCGTGTAACGGGCGACACCATTGGGCTTGGCACCCTGCGCGGCGTTGCGCACCAGGAACAGGTTCAGGCGGGAATCGAGCCCGACGACATTCTGCGAGGACGCCGTGAACTCCGGCACGTTGACCAGGGTCACCTTCTGGGCGGCGGCGATGTCGGCGAAGCGCTTGCCAGCGGCCAGACCGGCCTCGGCGGCCGCATGGAACTTCTCGCCAGCCTCCCGGGCGGCGGCGCGGGCGCGGTCCATGCGGTGGTCCTGAACCACCCGCTCCCGGACGGTCTCGAAGGACGGCACCTCGGGAGCCAGCCTGGTCTGAAGCATCGGGATCACCACAAACCCGTCGCCATCCAGGGGTTCGGTATACGGGGTCTCGCCGGTCAGGGAGGCCACGCGCTGCGCGAGGTCCTGCACCGTCTCCAGGCCCACGATGCGCTCCCCCTTGCGGAAGGGCGTGGTGCTCCGGAGGGCCACCTTGAACTTCGAGGCGGTCTGGGCGAAGGCCGCCGCGGTCACGTTGGTCAGGCCGCCGAGCTCGTCGTTGAATCGGATGGCCTCCTGCCGGGCCAGGCTGAGGGCACCCTGGGCGAGCGCCTCGTCGCGGATCTTGCGCAACGCGGCTTCCTTGGCGAGGACCTTGTCGTTCTCGTCGCGGAACGACTCGGCCCCGCGCTGCTTGTAGAACTCCTCGAGGCGGTTGGTGAATCCGGCCTCCTTGGCGATCATGGCGTCGGCCTCGGCGAGGTGGTTGGTGGCGTCGAATCGGACATACATCAGCACCGTGCGCTCCGGGATGCGGTAGAACGCGATGCGGTTGCTGTAGAACTTGGTGAGGTCCTCGGGCTTTGCCGAGACACCGGCCAGGTGGTTGGACAGGCTGAACAGCGCGGCCTTGGTCACCCAGCGCTCGTTGTCGCGCCGGTAGTCGGCCGCAACCTCCCGCGGGGTCAGCAACCGCGAGGACGACCCGACGGTCTCGACCAGGTGCTGGATGGCCACCTGGTTGCGGATGTGCTCAAGGAAGGTGGCCTCGTCGATGCGGGTGCGCTGCTGAAGGTTCTGGATGAACGTGTCGTAATTGAAGGCGCCGGTGGCCGGATCCTTGAAGTTGTCACGCAGGTACCGGCCAACGGCCTCATCGCTCACCTGGATGCCCAGTTCCTTGACCTTGGCCTGCAACACCATGAGCTCGGCCACCGCCCGCTCGTTGTCGGCCGAGGCCCCACGGCGACCACCGCGCAGCGCGTCGTCGACCGCGGCGGCCGTCCGGGCCTTGAGCAGTTGGTCACGGGTGATCGGTCGGCCATAGAGCTTCCCGAAGTCGGCCCCTGCGAAGTCGAAGGAGGAACGACCGGGCCGCGCGTCGCTCCAGATGACGAAGCTGGCGATGACCGCCGTGACGATGATGGCCCAGAGCCAGTTCGAGTGTTTGCGAATCGATCCGATCATAAAATTAGCCGAGTCTGCGGAGCCGCAGAACGTAATGGCGGCAGGAAAACCCGGTCAAACCGTAAAACGGTGGGACTTTTCCTGACAAGAGGCCCGGATCCGGTCCGCTGGGGGGCCGGGGTTGGACCTGTCAAACCTGAAGGCCCCGGCAGGATCCGGGGGGAACGGCGGCTTTGTGCAAGGAAAAGGGCGGGAGGGTCTCCCCTTCCCGCCCTGCCTGGCCGGAGGCGCGGCCCCGGAACGCTCCGCAACCCGGGTCAGCCCCCCGGGGGAGGATGATCACTGGAGCTTGGACAGAGCAGCCTTCACGGCTTCGAAATTCGGAAGGTCCTTCGGCGTGGCCGTCTGCTCGGCGTAGTGGACCTTGCCGTCCTTGCCGATGACGAACGCGGCCCGGGCAGAGGTGTCACCCACGCCGGCCAGCATCGGGAACAACACCCCGTAGGCCTTGGTGGTCTCCTTGTTGAGGTCGCTGGCCAGCTTGATGCCGATCTTGCTCTGGTTGGCCCAGGCCTCCTGCGCAAAGGGGCTGTCGACGCTGACCCCGATGACGTCGGCATTGAGCCCGGTGTACTGGGCCAGGCCGGCCGTGATGTCGCAGAGCTCCTGGGTGCAGACCCCGGTGAAGGCCAGCGGGAAGAACAGGAGGACGGTGTTCTTGGAACCAAAGTTGGCACTGAGCTTCACGTCGACCAGACCGGTCGAGGTCTTGGACTTGAGGGTGAAGTCAGGGGCGGCGGATCCGACGGCGATAGGCATGGTAGGTACTTGGTTGGATCGGGTTGGAACCCGGTTGAAGTCTTGAGGGCTAACCCCGGACGCGTCGCGTGTCAAACCAGCGATGGGACGGCGACCAGCGCGCCGGCGAGGCGAGGCATCAATCGCGCAGGAGGCGCTGGATCGCTCCCATCAGCACCGGCTGCACCTCGGGGGCGACGTTCGACGACCGAGGCTCGGTCTCGTAGCCGCCCTCGGTGTAGGCCACCGTGGTGCCGATGTAGTAGGGGCCGTAGTCGCCATAGGCGGCCATGGCCACGAAGAGGTCCCTGCGCTCGGCCTTGGCGGCCAGCTGGTACTCCACGAAGAGTTCGCCCGGCAGGTGCAGCACGCGGGCCCGACCGAGGGCAAGGCATCCGACGTCGATGCGGTGCCCCGCCTTGGATCGGCGCAACCAGGCCAGCCGCCCCGCCCCGTTGGCGGTCAGGAAGCCCGCCTCACGCCCCTTCAGCTGGGCCACCAACCGATCCTCGTCGAGGTGCCGCGACACCGGCAGGGCCACGGCCTCGGAGCGCCAGCGGAGGTCGTTGGTGGTCACCGGCTCGCGGCGGGTGGCCTCCCACGCGCGCCGCATGCCGTCGGCCAGGCGTTCGCCGAGCAGACGACGGTTGCCGGGCGACCCGTCGTTGTACTTGCCGGCACCGAGGTTGCCCCCCGCCCCGTTGAAGTGGACGTGCAACACCTCGGGCAGGGCGATCTGCCGCAGGAACCGGGCGATGCCCGGGAAGTCCGGGTTGGCGACGCCCGTCCGGTAGTAGCTCTGGGGATGCGTGGCGTAATAGCTCAGGACGGCCACCGGCCGGTCGTCATTCCAGAAGCTCACCAGCGAAACCATGGGATCGATGACGCCCTCGGGCTCGGCCCGAAGCTGGGGATCGGTCGTGGCCGTGTACCGCACGGCCCGCACCTTGCCGTCGGGCCCGAAGATCCGGCGGTTGGAGGCCACCTCGCGGACCTCGGCCTGCCCGGTGCCGACCTGGTTGAAGGGCTTGGCCTGCACGGCGGCCCGGGCCACGGCGTTGCTGAGGCGGCCCAGGAATTCCCGGGCGAACGTCCCGTCATAGTTCCAGGCGCTCGCACCGGCCTCGCGCAGGATGGCCTCGGCACCGAAGTCGCATTCCGGGGCGTCGTGCTGGTGCAAGGCATGCACCGCCACCCGGTCCATCGTGGTGCCCGCCGCACCAGCCAACTGCCGACGGAACTCGTCATGCCCCTCGTTGGC
>JAJTFN010000125.1 GCA_021298285.1 Verrucomicrobium sp. | reverse complement strand
ATCCGGGCCGTGCTGACCTGAAGTGGGGTGGGGTTGCCCGAAGACCCCGGGGAACACGACTCGGAAGGTCGCCAAGGGGCAGTCTGGGATGGCCATCGGGAATCCGTCGGGTCGGCCGAAACCAATGGGGCGATCGTCGCTATCTCCTGAGGACGATCCCATGGCCCATGGCACGATCCTGGGCCCTCCCTGAGGCGACTTTTTGGCCCCGACGTTCGGCATTCCGGTGTTGGCGTGATTTCGCTCCCACCCCGATCTTGCTTGACAGCGGGAAGGCCAAGGGACTAACGACAACGAAATTCCGAAGGCCCATTTCTGCAGATGAACACCCGATCCTTCCTCCGATCCGCCGCTAAGAACCGCGACGGCTTCACCCTCATCGAGCTGCTGGTGGTCATCGCCATCATCGCGATCCTGGCTGGCATGCTGCTTCCGGCGCTGGCCAAGGCCAAGTCCAAGACCCAGGGCATCCAGTGCATGAACAACGGACGCCAGATGATGATGGCCTGGCGCCTCTACGCCGAAGACCACCAGGACCTTCTGGTGGAATCGCTCGAAGGTGGCCCTGAGACCAACATCCGGCCCTTGCTCGTCGCCGGCAGCGCCAGCGACAACCCGACCAACACCATCGACAAGAGCCCGCTGGCCAAGTACCTGGGCAACACCCGGGAAGTCTGGCGGTGCCCCGCCGACCGCACCACCCGGATCGAGGCTGGCCGCAAGGTGCCCCGGACGCGCAGCCAGTCGATGAGCCAGGCCTTCGATTACGGTGGGTGGTTGCCGGCGCCGCCGTATCGCACCTATGCCCGTCTTTCGCACATCGTGAAGCCGACCCAGACCTGGGTTCTGGTCGATGAGCATCCGGACAGCATCAACGACGCCGCCTGCGCGGTCCAGATGGTCCGCCCCGAGGCCACCGGCGGCAACATCATCGACTTCCCGGCGGCCTATCACAACGGCGCCTGCGGCTTCTCCTTCGCCGATGGCCACTCCGAGATCCACCGCTGGGTTGGCAACAAGATCAAGTCCTTCGGCCGCGGTTCGAACACCGGCCTCAATGTGCCGGCCGGCGACTCGCTGGTGGATGCCAAGTGGTGGTCCAGCGTGACCACCGTCGGCCCCGGCTACGAGTGACCGAAACGAGCGGTCCTTCCGGACCGCACCAACGCTCCACCCCGCCGACTCCCGGTAGGAGCTTTGTCGGCCCGGAAGCGGACCCTCTGTCAGGGGCTGCTCCGGGCCTTCTTCTTGGGCTTGCGCTGACTCCACCGATCGCCCTGGGCCAAACGGTGTCAGGGTCGCTTCGGAACGTGTTGAAGATGACGATGGAGCGGGGCCCCGGGAATCCGATGAGACTTCAGGGTTCCGGCGAATCGGTTTCGTGGAAGACCATGCCGGGTGGCTCGGCCCCCAAGCTTCCGCAAGATGGCCGGGTCCGAGGGTTCCTTGCGGGGCGTCAGGTATCCGTCGGCTCAGCACGAGTTGGAATCGTCGCCGAAACCCGCGCCGGCATGGCCGCTCAATCCCGCACCGGGGCTTGTCGCCCGGCCCCGCTTCGGGGTGACAATGCGTCATGCACCCGTGTCGACTTGTCCGGCTCTTGATCCGTCTGACTTTTGGCGTCGCCGTCTTCACGGCACCCTCCGCTTCTGGGAAGCCTTCCGCCGCACCGCGCCCGAACATCATCGTCATCCTCGCCGATGACATGGGCTTCTCCGACCTCGGTTGTTACGGTGGCGAGATCCGGACGCCCAACTTGGATCGACTGGCGAAAGGGGGGCTTCGCTTCACCCAGTTCTACAACGCCACCCGTTGCTGTCCGACGCGGGCCTCGCTGCTCACCGGGCTCTATCCCCACCAGGCGGGAATCGGCCACATGATGGAGGATCGCGGCGTGGCCGGCTATCGGGGTTCGCTGAACCGGGACTGCGTCACCATTGCCGAGGCGCTCCGGCCGGCCGGATACCGGAGCTATGTTGTCGGCAAGTGGCATGTCACTCCGGGACACACCTCGAAGGCCCTCGAAGACACGCGCAACTGGCCGCTCCAGAGGGGCTTCGACCGGTTCTACGGCACAATCCATGGTGCCGGGAGCTTTTGGGATCCCAGCTCGCTGGTGCGCGACAACCGGTTGATCACGGTCGCCAACGATCCTGAGTATCGATCGAAACCCTTCTACTACACGGACGCCATCGCGGACCACGCCGTCCGCTTTGTCCGGGATCACGCGCGCGCCCACCCCGGCGAACCGTTCTTCCTGTACACGGCGTTCACGGCCGCTCATTGGCCCATGCACGCCAAGGAGGCTGACATTGCCAGATACCGGGGATGCTACCGTGGCGGCTATGCGGCGACCCGGGCCGCCCGCTGGGCCAAACAGAAGCGTCTGGGCCTGGTGGATGCGACATGGCAACCGACTCCGCCGGTGGGGGACTGGTCTGCGGTGAAAGACCGGGAGTTCGAGGAGCGGTGCATGGAGGTGTATGCCGCGATGGTGGATTGCATGGACCAAGGGGTCGGGCGCCTCGTTGCGGAACTGAAGGCACAGCGGCAGTTCGACAACACCGTGATCCTGTTCCTGCAGGACAATGGTGGCTGCGCGGAAACGGTCGGGCGTGGCAAAAACGCCATCGTCCGAGCCGATCGCCCGACACTCCCGCCCATGGCTCCGGACGACCAGCAATTTGACAGCCAGCCGAGACAAACCCGGGATGGCTGGCCGGTGCGTCAGGGTTATGGCGTGCTGCCCGGCGGTCCGGACACGTACATCGCCTACGGCCGTGAATGGGCCAACGTCAGCAACACGCCCTTCCGGGAATACAAGCACTGGACCCATGAAGGCGGCATCAGTTCGCCATTGATCGCCCACTGGCCAGCCGGCATCGCCCGGTCCCGCAGGAACCGGCTCGAACCGGAGCCGGCGCATCTCATCGACCTGATGGCGACGTGCGTGGACCTGGCAGGCGCCGACTACCCGCAGACGCGCGACGGCCGGAAGATCAAGCCGATGGAAGGCGTGAGTTTGCGGCCGCTGTTCCAGGGGACAGCCATCGCCCGCCCACAACCGATCTTCTGGGAGCACGAAGGCAATCGCGCCGTCCGGGTCGGCAAGTGGAAGCTGGTCGGGAAGGACAACCGGCCTTGGGAACTTTACGACATGGAGCGCGACCGCACCGAACACCACGATCTCGCCGCCAGCCACCCCGCCAAGGTCCAGGAACTCGCCGCCCGGTGGGATGCCTACGCCGCCCGGGCCGATGTGCTGCCGCTCGGTGTCTGGCGTGGCAAGATCTCCCCCAGATGAACTGAAATGGTCCTGTGGCCGCTCGTTGGAGCGTTGCTCACGGGTGTCGGTTCAACGCGCATCACAGGGACCGGTCCCCGGGCGAACCTCTTCCTCTGCCGCTGGCCAGGAACGCCGCTCGGGGTGCTGCGACACGCTCGACGGCCGACCTTCGTTCCATCACGTCATCCGCACAGCCCATGTGGACCGCGTTGCACGGGAGGGACGGCTGGGTCACCCCTTGGCTCCCGCGCCGTCCTGAACCTCGTGCTGCTGAGGCCCAGATTCCGGGTGCCACCGGTGGAACACCGGGCGTGCCGCCGTGATCCGTCCGGGTGCAGAGCGGGGTCCCGGTGCGGGTCTCATGGCAGGCGCCCGGGCCCGTCGGGGATCCGGGTTTTTCTCCGTGGGAACCGGGTGGAAACCTCAGGGCCCGGGGCCGTCAGGGGGCCTAGATTGGCGATCTCGGAGTGGCGCGACCGGCCCTCCGAGGGCAATCGACACTGTCGGTCGGAACCTGGAAAACCATGAAACACCATCGCCAAATGCTCCGCCAAGGAACTCGTGTCCTGATCACCCTGTGGATCGCCCTCGCAGGTTCACAACCTGCATGGGCTGATCATCGCATCCCGCCGAGCAAGGCCTTGAAGGGGGCCGAACAGCTCATGCACCTGAACCGGCCGGAACAGGCTCTCGACCTCAAGAGGGGTGATACCGTCGCGATGGCCTGTTCGATGTGCAAAAACATCGCGGTGGTCCGCGTGGAAAAGAACCGGGGTCGCGAGTTCCTCACCCCAGGAACCCGACATGGTTGCTCCATGTGCGGTGGGACGATCGAAATCACCGGGCAACGCGTGGACAAGCGCGAGGTCATTCGTCACACCTGCACGCAGTGTGGGGAGAATTCGGCCTATTGCTGTGCGACCCGTCGCCGATCCCAGGCGGCACCGCCTGCCGGGGAAGCCCACCCGGGGCACCATGAACAGGCGGGCGAGAAGCAGGTCGACAAGGAGCCGAAGGATCAGGAGCGACCCAAATCGCCCTAGGATTCCGGGGGCCGGTTCGTCGCGCGCGCCGTCGGTGGATGGAGCGGCCCTCCCGGTTCCACGGTCGATTGGCCTCATGGGGTGTCGGCAGTTGTCGGCGGAGATCAACGGGCAAGTGGTTGCCTGTGTCGTTGGTTTCGGCCCGAGACGGGGCCTGGATACGAAAAAACCGCGATTTCTCGCGGTTTTCTGAAGTGGTGCCGGCGGAGGGACTCGAACCCCCACGCCCTTCCGGGCAACAGATTTTGAGTCTATCGCGTCTGCCATTTCGCCACGCCGGCAAGGTCGGACGACCGGGATGCAACGTAGGATCGGCCGCGAGGACTTGGCAATCGAAACCTTCGGCAACGGGGCGACGAATCGCCCATGCTCCATCAGCGTCCCGCCCGATGACACTGGTTCGCCTCAGCCCTGCGATGACGGAACGCATCGGGTCGATCGGTCACCCTGAAGGACCGTCGAGCTTTGGCTCGATGGTCGGTGTCCGCGACGGCGGTTGCCGGTTCGGTCGGACTCCGGTTGAATCGTGGACGTGACGCCGGTCGAGTCCACGGTTGCCGATTCCCCTGTGCGCGTCCCTGAGCCGCGCACCGGGGTGGGCCTGCTCGCGGGCGTGCTCCCGTTGGCGGTGTTCGCCGGATGGTGGGTGTACAGCCTGCAATTCCATTGGCGTGACCAGGAGGAGTACCGGTTTGGGTACCTCGTGGTGGCGCTGGTGGCCTTCCTGGTCTGGGACCGTTGGGACGCCCGCCCCCGGGACGATGCGCCAGACCCGGGCTGGCGTTCCTGGGCGTGGTTGGGCCTGGGATTCCCGCTGGTGTTGCTCGGCGAACTCTACCGCCATGCCCTGGCACGCACCCCGGCCTCGGCCACCGCGCTGAGCCTCGGCACCTTGTGCTTCCTGCGGGCCGTGATCGTCCAGCACTGGGGCCCGCGCACGTGGCGTCATTTCCGGTTCCCGATCTTCTTCGCGATGATCGCCGTGCCGATTCCCGGCATCCTGTGGAATCCGGTGGTGCTGGGGCTCAAGGGGTTGGTGACCTTCGTCAATGTCGAGGTGCTCAGCCTGGTGGGCATCCCGGCCCAGCAGCAGGGCAGCGTGATCCAGTTGCCGAATTGCCGGGTGGGGGTGGACGAGGCGTGCAGCGGCATCCGCAGCCTCCAGTCCTCGCTGATGATCGCGTTCTTCATCGGCGACCAGGTGCTGCGGCGTCCGGTCCTGCGCTGGGTCCTGGTGGGCGGTGCCGTCGGATGGGCGGTCGTGGGCAACATCGGCCGATCGTTCTACCTGTCGCTCACGGCCCATCGGCACGGGACCGATGCCCTCGAGCGCGTCCATGACACCGCCGGCTGGAGCGTGCTGCTGGTGACGCTGTTGGGCCTGGCCGCGATGGCCTGGGTGCTCTCCCGCTGGGAGTCGGCGCTGGTTCGCCTGCGCGCGCGAGGCCACGCCCGCGGCAAGGGCCCGTCGCCCACGGCCTGAGGAGTTGGCCCGCCCCGGGGCATCGGGCGTGTCGTGGCATCCGCGCCTCGGGTCATTTTCCGGGTTTCCGTCATCGCGCCGGAGGCGTTGAATGACGGCCATGGACTCAGGGCGACTCAACCGTCGGGATTTCGTGGGAGGGGCCGCAGGCACCCTCGGGGCCATGGGCGTCGCGCGGGCCGCCGAGGCCGGGACCGGGCCGGTGGCAGGCCAGGGTGCCGCCAACCCGTTGAAGGGCCGGATCCAACAAAGCCTGTGCGTCTGGAATTTTGCCCCGCTGACGGCGGAAGACCTGGCCCGTGAGGCGGTGGCGCTGGGACTGAAGTCGCTCGAACTCCTGGGGCCGGAGAACTTCCCGATGCTCTCCCACCATGGCCTGACCTGCGCGATCTTCGGCCGGCACGGCTTCAGCAAGGGATTCGCCCACCGCGAGGAGCATGCCGAGTGCACGGCCGCCTGCCTCCGGGCGATCGACGAGGCCTCGGCATTCGGCGCCCCGAACATCATCACCTTCTCCGGCTTCTCCCGTGGGATCGGTCGCGAGGTCGGCATCCGCAACATGATCGACGGGCTCAAGGGCCTCGCCGCCCATGCCGAGAAGCGCGGGGTGACCGTCTGCCTCGAGATGCTCAACTCGCGCGTCGATGTGCCCATGAAGGGCCACCCCGATTACTTCTGCGACGACATCGACCTGAGCGTGGACATCGTCAAGGCCGTGTCTTCCGAGCGGGTCAAGGTGCTCTTCGATCTCTACCATGTGCAGATCATGCATGGGGACGTGAGCCGCAGGATCCGAAAGCATGCCCCCTGGATCGGTCATGTGCACACGGCGGGCAACCCGGGGCGGTGCGACCTCGACGCCCCCGACCAGGAATTGAACTACCCGGCCCTCATGAAGGTGCTGGTGGAGGTCGGCTACCGTGGCTTCGTGGGGCAGGAGTTCATCCCGCGCGCGGGCGACAAGGGAGGCAACCTGAAGGCGGTGCGGTCTGCCGTGGCCCTCTGCGATGTCTGAAGGGCGTCCAGGAATCGTCTGGGTGACCGGAGCCGGCGGGCTGATCGGCAACGCCTGCCTTGAGGTGGCCGCCGGCGGGCTCCGCCGGTCCGGGGCAGCGGGTGCCGGAGACGTGTTCGCGTGTGCCCGGGGGCTGGCCCGACCGGAGATCGACCTGACCGATTTCGGTGCCGTCGAGCGGTTGTTCGCGGCCGAGCGGCCGGTCGGGGTCATCCATTGCGCCGCCCGCAGCCGCAGCCCTGCCTGTCAGGCCGACCCGGTCGGGGCGCGCCTCCAGAATGTCGCGGTCACGAACCACCTGGCCGGATTGGCCGAGGCCATCCCGATGGTCTTCCTGTCCACCGACCTGGTCTTCGACGGCCGGCGCGACGGGTCGATGGGTGGCTACCGGGAAGACGACGCGGTGAATCCCCTGAGCGTGTACGCCGAGACGAAGGTGGAGGCCGAGGCGTTGGTGCGGCGCAATCCGCGGCACGCCATCGTGCGGACCTCGTTGAATTTCGGGAGGTCGCCCGCCGGGCCGGGTGCGTTCAACGAGGAGTTGGCCTCGGCATGGCGCGCGGGCCGCACGGTGGACCTCTTCGTGGACGAGTTCCGCTGCCCGATCGCCGCCCTCGAGACCGCCCGGCGGTTGTGGGCGCTGCTGGTGACGGGGCGGGGCGGGGTGTTTCACCTGGCCGGATCGGAACGCCTCTCGCGCCATGACATCGGACGACACGTGGCCGACGATCTGCGCCGATGGGAACCCGGCCTCGCCACCCCCCTGCGGGCCGGATCGCTGAGGGACTACTCCGGCGCGCCGCGTGCCCCCGACACCACCCTCGACTGCACGCGGTTGGCCGGCCTCCTGGGCGAGCCGATGCCCTCCTTCAGCGCCTGGTTGGCCGGTCGTCAGTCAAGCGGGGCGGCATGCGCGGCCTGACCCCTTCGATCCGGGCTGGAGAATCGCCCGCCCCGGGGGCACGTTGGGTTCGCCATGCTGGAGCCGCTCGTCGAGGAATTCCTCGTCCATCTGAACCACGAGCGGGGCCTGGCCGCCCACACCACCCGCACCTACCAGGCCCTCTTGAGGCGATTCACCGCCTGGGCGGAGCAGACCGGCATCGCCGGCTGGCGGCAGGTGACCCCGGACGTGCTGCTGAGATACCTCGAGCATGAACGGAACCGGTCGCTGGAGGAGCCCGGGGCCGCTCCGGCAACCCGGCTGAGC
Organism: Verrucomicrobium sp.; assembly: GCA_021298285.1. Lineage (GTDB taxonomy): Bacteria > Verrucomicrobiota > Verrucomicrobiia > Limisphaerales > UBA9464 > SXXZ01. Next base: position 558 of record JAJTFN010000125.1, on the reverse strand, counting down.
CCGTCGAGCCTCTACCTGCAGATCGCCGCCCTGCGCTCGTTCTTCCGTTTCGCCGAGGAGGAGGGGCATGTGTCCGGCAATCCCGCCGAGAACCTGTCCCTGCCGCGTCGGGGCCGCCGGGTGCCCAAGGCCCTCGGCGAGGAGGAAATCCGGCGACTCCTGGAACCGCCACTGGAGGCCACGCCGCAGGCGCTGTGCACCCATGCGATCCTCGAGACGGCCTATGCCAGTGGCCTCCGGTTGGCCGAGATCCGCACCCTCCGTCTGGAGCACCTCCATCTCGAGGCCGGATTCCTGACGGTGGTGGGCAAGGGCAACAAGGAGCGGGTGGTCCCGGTCGGCGCGGCGGCCGTGGCGGCCCTGCGGCGCTACCTGGCCGCCCGTCCGTCGCTCGTCGGTCCCCGGAGTCCCGGGGTCGTGTTCCTCACCCGGCGTGGATCGGCCTTCGCCCACGTGACGTTGTGGAAGCGCATCACCGAGGCCGTGGCCCGCGCGGGCATCGAGCGCCACGTCACCCCGCACATGCTGCGTCACAGCTTTGCAACCCACCTGCTGGCC
>JAJTFN010000124.1 GCA_021298285.1 Verrucomicrobium sp. | reverse complement strand
CATCCGTCCATCCTGGTCGGCCAGGGTCACCGGCAGCTTGTGGTTGCCCTCCTCGATGCGGTGGAAGCGCATGCGGGCCACGACCGCGCAATGTGCCAGCGTGTAGGGCGCCTCACCGGCGGTCACCGAATCGAACGCGCCGAGGATGCAGACCTTGCCGCCGTAATCCACGGCCGAGTCGCACAGGGTGAAGATCTCCAGTTTCAACCCGCCTACGGTGATGCCTGACGGGGTCCCGGTAAAGCCCAAGGCCCCATCGTGGGAATCCCCGCATGGCGGTTGACCATCCGGGCTTCCGATCGGATGTCGGGGATTCCCCGACCGATCAATCAGGGCGACGGCCCTCAGAATCCCGTTAGCCTTGAGCCTCGTCCGCCGCGTGTCGGGGATCGACTGGTCCGGTCGGTCCAACGCTGCGGCATCAACCGGTCCCACCCATCATGAGCACCTCCCAGAACCACAGTCCCCGCCGCATCAAGCACGCCACCCGCCGCACCCGGGCCCGGGTCGTCGACAGCGTTCCGGTGAAGAAACGCCGGATCTTCCTCGTGGACGGGCACCCGGTGACCCGAGAGGGCCTCACCACCCTGATCCAGCGCGAGGAGGATCTGGAGGTCTGCGGTGCGGTGGGTTCGCCCGCCGAGGCGATCTCGTCGATCCAGGTCTCCCAGCCCGACCTGCTCATCACCGACATGTCGATCCCCGGGCGCAACGGCATCGAGTTCCTCAAGGACATCCACGCGGTGCTGCCCTCGCTGCCGGTGCTGGTTCTGTCGATGCATGACGAGACCTTCTACGCCGAAAGGGCCCTCCGCAGCGGGGCGCGCGGCTACCTGATGAAGGAGGCCTCGCCGGAACGGTTGATGGAGGTCATCCGGATGGTCCTCAACGGCGGGTCGTTCGTGAGCCCGAGGATCTCGGCCCGGTTGGTCGATGCGGCGATTGGGCGGCGACCCCGCGGGTCCACCTCGCCCATCGAGAAGCTCTCGGACCGCGAGTTCGAGGTGTTCCAGCACATCGGCAACGGCAGAAGCACCAAGGAGATCGCCGGGACCCTCAACCTCAGCCCGAAAACGGTCGACGTCCACCGGGGCCGCATCAAGCAGAAGCTCCAGATCCGGGATGCGATCTCGCTGCTGCACCATGCTGTCCGCTGGGTGGAGACCCAGTGTCCGCAGGGCTGATTCGGCGCCGGGAGTGCCGGGCTTGAGCGCCCGGGTCCCGACCCGACCCGGAGTGATCCAAACCTTCAACCACGCCGTGGATCGGGCCCGGATTCAACGACCACCGCGGTGTGTCACGCTGCGTCCGACCACCCGGTCGATCATGCAACCTCCAGCCTTCCATCCCATGAACTCCTGCCTCCCTCCCGGGATCCGACGGATTCCCGACACCGAAGATCCCTGCGCCGCCACCGATCGTCCCGACGACTCGCCCGAATCCCCGGGGCCCGGGCGCCATCGGATCCGCATCCTGCATGCCGACGATGACCGGACCATCCTGAGGGCATCGCAGATCCTGCTCGGCAGGGCGGGCTACGATGTGGACACCGTCGCCGATGGGGAGGAGGCCTGGGGAGCCCTTCAGGCCGTCCCCTACGATCTGGTGATCACCGACAACCAGATGCCCCACCTCACGGGGGTGGAGTTGATCCAACGACTCCGTCGCTCGCTGAACCCGGTGCCGATCGTCTTGGCGTCGGCGTCCATCCCGAGGACGGCGTTCGCCCGGTGCGAGGCGGTGCTGGCCAAGCCATTCACGGTCCGCGACCTCATCGAGACGGTCCGCCGGGTGCTCCTGGGCTCCCGTTGCACATCCCTGCCGAGGGGCGCCCTGCCGGCGGGGACCCAGCGGTGGGTCGACTGATCGGCCCGATTCCCTGTTTTGAACCGGCCTGAAAACCCTCCCAAACCATGAAGCATTCCCTCCCTCTCTACTGCAACTCCACCCGCGAATCGATTGAACGGCGCGCCCGTGAGATCTTCGAACAGCGCGGCCGTCCGGAGGGCCGTGACCTCGATCATTGGCTCCAGGCGGAAACCGAGCATTGGGATTCCTGCCTGACCGACGAGTTTCCCAGCGACCTCGATCCGAGGCCTTCCGAATGGGATGCCTTGGGTTGATGGAAGGGCCCCGTCTTCGATCATCGCATGAGACTCCTGCTCAACGAGATGCTGGAAGTTCTGGTCGTGGGACTTCTGCTCGCCCTGGTGGCCAACCAGGTGTCGCCCCGGGGCCTCTCGCTGCGTCGGGACTATTTCAAAGCCGCCTCCCGGGCCTCGCACGGGGGATCAGCAACGCAACGGGAGGCGCCGGATGGGCCGGCGACCCGGATCCCGGGCACCGTGTCCGCCGAGGAGGCGCTGCGGTGGTTCGAGGATCCGGGTCGTCTGCTGGGACGGGTGATCTTCGTCGATGCCCGCAAGGAGTCCGCATTCCGCGAGGGACACATCCCCGGAGCCATCGCCTTCGATCGGTTCCACCCCGAGCTGACCCTGCCGGACGTGGTCCTGGCGGCAACGCATGCCGAGATGGTCATCGTCTATTGCCTGGGTGGCGCCTGCGAGGACAGCCACCATGCCGCGGATCAGTTGGTCGAGGCCGGCTTGGACCGGGCCAAGGTCCTGGTGTACGCGGGCGGCATCTCGGAGTGGACCCGACGGGGTTGGCCGACCGAGCGGGGCGATCGCGGTGTTGGGGCACCGCATGCATCCCCACCATGAGGACCGGAATGTTCTGGGTGTCCTCGTCGTCGCGCCTTCCCGACGCCGCGGGATGGATGGCCCGCCTGGCTCTGGGAGTGATCTTCCTGCGGATGGGGCTGCAGAAGGCCCAGCATCCGGACGAATTCCTCAAGCTCCTCCATGCCTACGGGGTGCTGGAGCGCTTTCTTCCCCTCGCATGGATCGCTGCCCTGCTGCCGTGGTTCGAGGCGACCTGCGGGGTGCTTCTGCTGCTCGGCTGGCGCGTTCGCGGGACGCTGCCGCTGGTCGCCGCGATGTTGGGAGTGTTCAGCCTGCTGATCCTGCAGCGCGCCCTGGAACTCAGCGGGGCGACCGGGATGCCGCTCTGTGCCATCCGCTTCGACTGCGGGTGTGGCAATGGCGAGGTGGCGGTCTGCAGGAAACTGCTGGAGAATGGCCTGCTGCTGGTGGTTTGTGGGGTGGGTTTCCTGGGGCGATCCCGCTGAGCGCGGGAGGGAGGCCGATGGGCGGCGGTCGGTTGCCCCTGCCACTGGCCGTCCCGGATCCCGACCGAGAGGTTCGGTCGAATCTCCGGGACGGCGCCGCACCGATGCGGTCGACGCGCCGGTCGGGCTCAGGAGTCCGTGGGTTTCCGGGTCCGGCTTCCGGGCTGCTGCAGCACCGGGATCCGAAGCAGGGGGAACTTCGGATGACTGGAACGGACGGTGATCTCCACGGGGCGTCCCTCCTCCAGCCGGAATCCTGCCGGGAAGGTGACGTCGACGTGGTACAACCGTCCGGCTTCGGACTCGCGCAGCACGACCTCGGGTCCGTCGACGGTCGCCTTGGGTTCCGACAGCTTCACCGGGTCGGCCCCGGAGTTCCGGATCACCAGCGTGGATTTGATCGGCGACGCGGGCGTCTCTCCCGGGATCCAGAGCTGTTCCGGCGACACGGCCACCAGCGGCTGCACCAACGCGTAGGCGGTCACCTGCAACGACGGGACCTTCGGCGCCGAGGTGGTGAGCCGGATCGGCGCCACGGTGCTGCGTTGGGTGAAGGGCGGCGTGGCCGTGAGGTGGAGCTGGTACTCGTGCCCGGGACGGACCGTCTCCAGCACCGCCTGGAACGAGGCGTTGGTGCCCTCGATGCCCGAGATCGTCACCGCCTCCTCCAGGTGGTTGACGATTCGGATGTCCCGCGTCTGCGGCGTCTGGCCCTCCTCCGGGTACGAGAACATCACCAGGGACGGAGTCGCCTCGACGGGTTTCCAGACCGTTCCGGTCAACTGGAGCACCACATTCGAGTGGTTGCGGTCGTTGCTGTGGACCGTGGCGGTCTTGGTGACCCGCCCGCTGAATCCCGCGGAGTTGAACTGCAGGGGGATGGATCCCTTGGCCCCGGGCTCCACCCGCTTGTCCCAGGTGCCGGCGGTCGTGCAGCCGCATCCGGGCTGGACGCGGGTGATCTCGAGGACCTGGTCGCCGGTGTTCCGGAACACGAAGGCGTGGGTGATGCTCCCACCGCTGTCGACCCGGCCGAAGTCGAACACGGTCGACTCGAAGGTCAGCACCGGTCCGGTCGGCGGCTCGGGCATCGGACGATCAGCCGGCGCGGCCCATGCCGTCGGCAGGCCGGCGAGGGCGACGAGGGCGAGGACCATGGGATGGTGCGGGTGAGGGTGGGTGCGATGGGTTCGAACAGGTTGTGTGTTCATGGGAAGTCGAGGCGGTGGGATCGTCGGGTGGGAGTGGATCGGATGGGGCACGGATTCATGGGTTTTCGCTGAGGAAGGCAGGCTGCCCGGCGACGGCACGCTGCATCCGTTCCTCCAGCGCCTGGCGCGCCGAACGCAGGCTGGACTGCGCCAGCGGGGAGCGGGCGGAGCCGAGCAACTGATCGATCAGGGCCAGGTGCTGTTGGATGCCGTCCGGGGATCGGCTCGAATCCACGGGGATGCTGTGGAGGGTCTGGTTGCCCGCCCGGATGTGGAGCGTCTGGATCTCCGTCCAATCCGCCACCGGCGGGTACTCCGTGAGCACCGCGTCGGCGACGAAGTATCGGTTCCCCGAGAGCGGTTGACGGAGGTAGGACCAGTGTTCGGCGGCGATGGCGTCGCTGCCGGCCTGAGCCAGGAGGTAGTCCCGGGCCGCTTCGTGGACCGGGGCCAGTTCGGCCAGCACCTGCAGCGCCTGGAGTCGATTCCCACCGGGGGCCCGGGGATCGGCCAGGCGGATGAGCGACGGCACCCCGGCCCCCTCGGGCAGGGCACCCAGCGCACTCGTGGCGTAGTATTTCCAGCGGGCGGCGGCGGATTCCAGGGCGTCGGAAGACTCGGCCCGGCCGTAGTGGGCCAGGACTTCGAAGAGGGGGGCCACGTCGGCCGGGGAGTCGGCACCTGCCGCCGCCGCGGCCGCCGTCAGGCGACCTTGAGCCACCTCGAGGATCCGGTCCCGGTGGAGGCCGGGTTCGGCCTCTTCCAATCCCTTGGCCAGGAGGGCGATCTCATGGGGTGAGCGTGCGGTGTCGAGGGTCGCACCCATCGCCGCGGCGGCCTCCGGACCGCCGATGCCCCGCAGCGCCTGGATCAGGCCCGTGCGGGCGCTGGGATGACCGACCGCGTCCCGAAGTTCCGCGTCGAAGACCAGGTCGGTGCCTGCCTCCAGGAACCGGCGGATCGCCGGGATTGCGCCCGATCCCTGGGCCGCCAGTTCGAGCAGGCCGGTTCGCCATGCCTGGGCCTGCTCCGGCAGGATCCGCCCCCGTGATGCCTCCGAGCCGAAGGTGGCCAGCAGGGAGGTGAGCCGAGCGAGGATGCCTTCGACCTCGGCCGACCGCGGATCCCCGTCGGTGGGTCCTCCATCGGACCGCGTCTGGGTCTCCTCCGGTCGATCGATCGGCCCCGGGGTTTCCGTGGCCTCCGTTGGGCTTCCCTCGCCATGCGCGAGGTCCGATCCCGACAGGTGGGCCGGATCCTCCGGCCCGGTCGGATGGGACGGAGCGTGGGAGGCGATGCGTGAGAGGCCCATCAGTCCAGTCGCCGTGCCGGTGGCCGTTGCGATGAGGATCCGGAGATGGCGGGGTGAGGCGGAGGACGTTTGGGGGCTTGGGAGGCGATTCGGGGTCATGGAGGGGCGGGGTTGGGCGTTGCGGGTGGGTTGGAAAAATGGGGTTCGATCCCGGAATGGATCAGGATTCGGGGCGCACGGAGAGCACCCCCTCGGAGGGTTCGGAGCGGTTCAGGGCAGGCGTGGAGCGAAGGGGAACCCGGCGGCCCGAAGGCCGCCGGGTTCCGTGTTGGGATTCCCCGGGGGGGGAATGGACTCAGCGGGTTTCAGGGAACATCAAAGTCCACCTGGGCGTAGCCGTTGGCCTTGAGGGTCACCGGCTTGGTCAGGGGCGTTCCGCCCGGAGGGCTCAGCGTGAGGTACAGGGTGGTCGCTTTTCCGGTCCACTTGTAGGTGCAGAAGAACCACCCATCCTGATCCGACCTGCCGCTGGCGAGGGTCTCCCCCTTGATGTTTCGAAGGACCACCTTGCAGCCCTCGAGGACTTGGGTCGTCGGGAGTCCATCATAGGTGGTGCTGGCCTTGGCCGTCATCCCACCCACGCCGGGCACCTTCTTGAACGCGTTCATGCTGCACACCGAGTCCGAGGCCGATTCCATGCCGTCGGAGAACCCGAACAGGTAGGAGGTCCGATCCGGGATCAACACCTGCAGGGTGGCCGGATTGATCGCGTCGTTTCCGCTGGGTCCTCCCCGGGCGTAGCCGGTCGAGCGCTTCAGCCCGTAGTCGAGGTGCATGTTGAGGTACACGAATCCCGACGCCGGCACGGTCAGCGTCACCGAGACGGTCCGGGAGGATCCCATCGCCTGCGGCGCATAGTCCGAAAGGACGATCTGCGTCGAGTCGACCAGGAAGCCGTTGCCCGGGAGGTAGCACTCCCGGCCATCGGGCCCCGGCACCACGGTCACGCTGTCGTAGGCGTGGATCGGTTGCGCTCCCTGGGTCACGTAGGGATACGGGATCGTGAGGTTGAGGGTCGCAGTCGTCCCCGGCCTGCCATAGTAGAACAGGTTGAAGTACGTCTGGCCCGGGTTGCTGGCGTTGAGCCGGTACTGCGGGAAGTTCTGGGCATCCTGCGTGAACAGGAGCCGGAACTCCCGGCAAACGGTGGCGGGATCCAGGTCGTAGGTGCACAGCGAGCTGTCGGTGACCACCACCCGGGTGGAGGGCAGGCACTGGATGACCTGGACGTGGTTGATCTCGTTGCAGCCGTCCGAAACGGTCCACCGGCGTTCCACCCGCTTCGGGCAGGTGCCGGTGATCGAGTCGGCGTGGGTGATCGTCACGGGACCGCAGAGGTCCTCGGCCGTCGGGGTTCCGGTGTTGGCCGGATCGATGTCGCAGTCCGTGCAGGCGAGGTTGACGTCACCCGGCCAGACCGCGATCGGCGGCAGGGTGTCGCGCACCTCGATGGTCGCGCTGCAGGACGAGGCGTTGCCGCAGGCATCCACCGCGGTCCAGGTGCGGGTGACGCGGTAGCTTTGCGGGCAGGGGCCCGGGGTGGTCCGGTCCTCGTGGCTCATCCGCGGGGACGGGTCGCACTCATCGGTCACCGTCGCCTCCGGGAACTCCGGCACGGCGGGACATTCGACGGTCGACTCGACCACCGGGCAGACGATCACCGGGGGGACGCGATCCTCGGTCCAGGTGTAGACCACCCGGGCCTCGGCGGTGTTGCCGCAGCGGTCGGTCACCGAATAGGTGAAGACCTGGGTCTTGGCGCAGAGGGCGCCGTCGACGATGGGTCCGGCTTCGCAGCGGACGCGGCCGCCGAGGTCGCCATCGCACAGGTCACGGGCACCCACGGTGGCGACGCAGGTCGGGCGGATCGGGTTGCAGCCCAGGTCACCGCCCGGCGGCAGGTTGACCAGTTCGGGCGCGGTGGTGTCCTCGGTCCAGCGATAGACCACCACGGCCGTGACGGTGTTGCCGCAGAGATCCCGGGCCTCGTAGGAGAAGGCCTGGGAGAAGGCGCACCGGTTGGTGGCCTCGATCGGTCCCGCGGTGCAGACCAGGCTGCGGGTCACATCGCCATCGCACAGGTCGATGGCCAGCACCTCCTGCGAGCAGGTGGGCCGGATGGGGTTGCAGCCGAGGTCGCCCCCGGTCGGGAGGTTGCGCAGGGCCGGCGGGGTGATGTCCTCACGCCAGGTGTAGGTGACACGGGCCTCGGCGGTGTTGCCGCAGCGGTCGGTCACCGAGTAGGTGAAGACCTGGGTCTTGGCGCAGAGGGCGCCGTCGACGATGGGTCCGGCCTCGCAGCGGACGCGGCCGCCGAGGTCGCCATCGCACAGGTCACGGGCACCCACGGTGGCGACGCAGGTCGGGCGGATCGGGTTGCAGCCGAGGTCGCCGCCCGGCGGCAGGTTGACCAGTTCGGGCGCGGTGGTGTCCTCGGTCCAGCGATAGACCACCACGGCCACGGCGGGATTGCCGCAGGAATCCTCCACCGTGTAGGTGAAGATCTGCGAGAACCCGCAGTCGCCGAGGGTCTCCAGTGGTCCAGGCGTGCAGCGGATGCGCGCACTCAGGTCCCCATCACACTCATCCAGGGCGGTGACCGCCGTCGAGCAGGTGGGCCGGGTGGGGTTGCAACCGAGGTCGCCGCCGGTCGGCAGGTTGGCGAAGACCGGTCGGGTGGTGTCCTGTTTCCAGGTGTAGACGACCTGTTCCCGGGTGGAGTTCCCGCAGGAGTCCACGGCGGTGTAGAGGAAGGCCTGCCGACGGAGGCAGCCCTCGCTGGTGATCGGGCCCGGGGTGCAGGTGACCGAGGCGCTCACGTCGCCGTCGCAGAGGTCGAGGGCGGTGACCACCGTCGAGCAGACGGGCAGCGTCGGATTGCAGCCGAGGTCGCCCCCGGTCGGGAGGTTGCCGAGGACCGGCGCGGTGGTGTCCTCGCGCCAGGTCAGGGTGACCGAGGCTTCGGCGACGTTGCCGCAGCTGTCGGTGACG
>JAJTFN010000123.1 GCA_021298285.1 Verrucomicrobium sp. | reverse complement strand
AGGACCGCATGCCTCCCGCCGACCATGGCGAGGGCAAGCCGTTGACCGACGCCGAGGTGGCCACCCTTCGCCGGTGGATCCAGGAGGGCGCGCCCTGGGGAGTGCACTGGTCCTTCCGCAAGCCCGAGGCCCAGGCGCTGCCGCCGGTGAAGGATGCCGCCTGGCCCACGGCCCCGCTGGACCGCTTCCTCCTGGCCCGGATGGAGCGCGAGGGACTGTCCCCGTCGCCGCCGGCTCCGCCCCCGCAGTGGTTGCGCCGGGTGAGCTTCGACCTCACGGGCCTGCCACCCTCGCCGGAGGAACTCGAGCGCTTCACGCGCGGGGCCGAGACCCCGGCCCAGGTCGTGGACCGCCTGCTGGCCTCGCCCCGCTTCGGGGAGCGCTGGGCGGCCCCGTGGCTCGACCTGTCCCGCTATGCCGACACCCAGGGCTACGAGAAGGACAACGGCCGAGAGGTTTGGCCTTGGCGCGACTGGCTCGTGCGTTCCCTCAACGCCGACCTGCCTTACGACCAGTTCACCCTCAAGGTCCTGGCGGGCGACCTGCTGCCGGAGGCGGGTCTCGAGGACCGCGTCGCCACGGGATTCCACCGCAACACCCAGACCAACACCGAGGGGGGCACCGATGACGAGGAGTTCCGGCTCAACGCGGTCATCGACCGGGTCAACACCACCTGGACGGTCTGGCAGGGCACCACCTTCGGCTGCGTGCAATGCCATGCCCACCCCTACGAGCCCTTCCGGCAGGATGAGTACTACCGCTTCCTCTCGATGTGGAACTCCACCGAGGATGCCGACCTGTCGGATGATTTCCCGAGGCTGAAGGTGCCCAGGGACCCGGCGCGGTTCGCCGAGGCCGATGCCCTCGACCGCCGGATCGAGCGCCTGCGCACCGAACTCAACGACGCCGCCCGACCGCTGATCCGGGAGGAGCGGTGGACTCCCTTGGCCGGGTTGAAGATCCAGGGGCCGCCCGAGGCCACCTTCCAGGTCGAGGGTTCCGAGGTGCGCGTCGGAGGCACGATCCCCAACGGGGCCACCTACGTGATGACCCTGCCGACCGGGGCGACCTTCAGCGCCCTGCGCCTCGACCTCCTGCCGCGCGGGTCCGACCCGAAGCAGTGGCCCGAGCACGGCGCGGTGGTGGGGCACCTGTGGATGGAACTCGAGGATCCGGCCAAGGTGGCCGCCGCCCAGGTCGAGGCCGAGCGCGTCCGGGCCGACAACGAGGCGATGGCGGCCGCCGATGCGAAGGCCATCGACGAGGCGAAGCGGGCGGGCCGGCCGATCCCGAAGAAGCGCGATCCCAGGCCGTTGCCCACGGGCCTGGAGCGCATCGAGTTCACCGCGGTCTATGCCGACACGCTGTCCGGCCCCTACGACCCGGAGGAGAGCCTGAAGCCGGGGTGGGCCGGGGGGGGCGCCTTCCCCAAGCTGTTCGGTCCGAGGTGGCTGGTGTTCGTGCCGAAGTCCCCGGTGCGCACCGCGCCCGGCCAGACGCTGCGGCTGCACCTCAAGCACGAGATCTTCGATGCCGAGACCAAGGGGTCGATCCTCTACCACTTCGCCCTCTCGACCTCGGGTCGGGAGGCATGGACCGGCCTCGTGACCTCGATGGCCCGGGCCGACCTGCGTCGTCGTCTTGACGAAGCCCGCGCCCGGCGCGAGGCCATCCCGTCGGTGAGCACCCTGGTGATGCGGGAACGCCCGCCGGAGGCCCGCCGCGAGACCCGCGTCTTCGTCCGCGGCAACTTCCTGGCCAAGGACAAGCCCGTGGAGCCCGGGGTGCCGGCTCTCCTGCCGCCGCTGCCCGCCGGGCCGGCCGACCGTCTCGCGGCGGCCCGATGGCTGGTCTCGCCCGAGAACCCGCTCACCGCCCGGGTGGCCGTCAACCGCGTCTGGGCCGAGGTGTTCGGCACGGGCATCGTGGAGACGGTGGAGGATTTCGGATCCACCGGTCTGCCGCCCTCCCATCCGGAACTGCTCGATGCGTTGGCCCTGCGGTTCCAGGGCGAACTGGGATGGAGCCTCAAGGCCCTCCTGCGTGAGATCGTCCTCTCGGCCGCCTACCGGCAGGACCACCGCGCGGATGCCCGGCGACTGGCGGCCGATCCCCGCAACCGGCTCCTCGCCCGCGGCCCGCGCACGCGCCTGGCCGCCGAGATGATCCGTGACCAGGCGCTGGCCGTCTCCGGGTTGCTCAGCGACAAGATGGGCGGCGGTCCGGTGATGCCCCTGCAGCCCGAGGGCGTCTGGCAGGTGGTCTACAACGGGTCGCAGTGGGTGACCCCGCAGAACGAGGATCGCCACCGCCGCAGCCTGTACACCTACTGGCGTCGCACGAGTCCCTATCCGTCGTTCGTGACCTTCGACGCCTCGAGCCGCGAGATGTGCACGCCGCGCCGGGTCACGACCAGCACGCCGCTCCAGGCCCTGGTGACGCTCAACGATCCGGTCTATGCCGAGGCCGCCCTCGCGCTGGCCCGTCGGATGCAGACGCAGGGCGCGAGCCTGCGGGATCAGTTGGCCTGGGCCTGTCGGATGGTGACCAGCGAAGCCGCCACGCCGGCGACCCTCGACCGACTCGAGCGCCTGCATGCCGAGGCCCGGGCCCGGTATGCGGCCGAGGCTGAACTCGCCGGGCCCGTCGGTGGTGAGCCGCGGATCGCCGCCCTGGCCCTCGTGGCCAGCACGCTGCTGAACCTCGACGAGGCCCTGACCAAGTAGGCGCCCTCGGGGTCGCGCTCGCCGCCCGGAGCTGCCGCCCCGATCACGGGTTCCGGATCCAGGCCAACAGGTCGGCCACCTGCTGGGGCGTCCAGCCCTCGGTCAACCCCTCGGGCATCAGGGAGCGCGGCAGCGGCGTCTGCCGGCGGATCGAAGACCTCGCGAGCCGCTCCCGGTGTCCGCCGGGCAACCGCAGGGTGAGGGCCTGATCCGTGGCCTCGGTCACCACACCGGTCCATTCCAACCCGTCGGTCGTCTCCACCGTCTGGCCCGCGTGGCGCGGATCCACCGCGGCGTCGGGGTGCACCAGGGCCGTCAGGAAATCCTCGAAGGGCTTCGTGCCGTAGACGGAGAGATCGGGACCGACGGCGTGGCCTTGCCCCCGGACTGCATGGCAGGCGAGGCACCGCTCCGCGAACAGGCTCCGGCCCCGCATGGCATCCCCGGCCAGTCGGGCGGCCCCGGCGAGCCGACGCGCCTCGGTCGCCGGATCCACGCCCGCCGCCGATGCGGGAAAGAGCCGGAGCGCCCGGGTCCGGATCGCCTCGTCGCGGTGGGTCCGCAGCAGGTCCCTCTGGGCGGGAGACAGGTCCGTCATCGGCACCGTGTTCCGCTCGAACGCCGACAGCAATCCCGGGATCCATTCGGTCCGCCCCATCAGGGTGCCCAGTCGTTCCGCCCGCTCCGCCGGCGCCAGGGAGGACCAGCCGTCCAGCAGGGCGTCCCTCGCGGCGGGTTGGCCCGATCGCCGGAGTTCGCCCAGCAGGGCGGTCCGTACGACGGCAGGGAGCGACGACCGTCTCATGAGGCCGGAAAGCTCCGGATATCCGGCCGGGTTCTCGCGCAGCCCGTTCACCCAGAGCCGGGCGGCGGCCACCCGGACCGGCTCCGGGAGGTCGTTCCGGTCGAGGCAGGCCGCCAGTCCCGGCGTCAGGGCGCGGCGCCATCGCGCCCGCGTCGCCACCAGGGCGGGCGACGAGGTCGTGAGGGATTCCGCGGCGATCCAGGCGGGCAGCAGCCGGGTCGGGTCGCCGCCACCCTGCCCAGCCATCCGTTCCGCCAAGGCCAGTGCGCTCTCGAGGGTCGGGGCCGAGCCCGCGGCATCCCATACCGCCAGCAGGTCGGGCAGGAGATCCGCGGTCGGACGGGTGGCCGGGATGCCTTGGGGGGGCGCGGCGATCGGACCGGTGGTTGGACGGAGCAGGGCCGGGTGGCCGGCCAAGGCCTTGAGGATCGCGGCCGGATGGCGGCGCGCCGCGGCCAGGACGGCGCTCCGGACCCAGGGATCGGTCGGACGGTCGGCAAGGATCCGGACCAGCGGTTCCATGGCCGAGGCATCGCCACGGGCCAGCGCCAGCGAGCGACGGAAGGCGATGGCCGGATCGGCCCGGAGAGAGGCCGGGATCCGATCGACCCATCGGGCGGTGGCGTGTCCAGACGGCAAAAGGCCGAGGGCCACCCCGACGAGGCCCGGATGCTCCGACCGCAGCGCGGCCTCGAGCAACGCCTCGGGCAGGTCGCCCTTGCTGGCCAGGAGTGACAGGGCCTGGGCTCGCACCGCCGGGGATGCCCCGTCGCCGGCCAGGGCCTTCACGCCGTTGGAGGCCCGACGCCAGGCCGCGCCCGGCAGTCCGAGCAATTCCCGATGGGCGAGGTCCCGCAGCGGGCCATTGGCCGAGCCCAGCCGCTGGGCGAGGGCCTCGGGCGGCAGGCCGGTGAGGCGAGGCAGCGGCCCGGGCTTCATGTCGCGCCGTCGGACCCGGTAGATGCGGCCTCCGTCGGCTCCGGCCCGCACGTCGAGCTGGCGCAGCCGCTCGGGCGGGATCCACCTCGGGTGCTCCACCACAAAGCGGTGGAGGTCCACCACCCAGAGCGCCCCGTCCGTGCCGGTGCGTACCTCGACGGGCCGGAACCAGGAGTCGGTGCTGGAGAGGAACTCCCGCTCCCGCTCCCCCGGGGCCCGCCGGGCGGCGAAGGACACCCCGTCGCGGGCCAGTTTCGCCCGGCGCACGAGGTTGTGCACCGGTTCGCAGACGAAGGCGTCGCCGGCGTACTCCAAGCCCAGCGCCGTGTCCCGGAAGATCTCCGGCGCGCAGGCGCTGGTGAGGTGGTTGGCGGTGTGCGGGTCGTTGAAGCGTTCGAGGGTGCGGCTGATCGGGAACACCCGGGTGTCGTCGCGGTCGTTGGGGATCCTCGCCTGCACGGCCTCCACCCCCAGCGCGGCCGCATCGGCGGGCAGGGGGAAGTGCCAGAGCAGCGAGCCGTTGTCGTTGCCGAACCACTCGCCGAAATCGTCGCGCACCCGACCCTGCTGGCTCACGCCCGGCAGCGCCTGGAATCGGCCGCTCTCGGGCAGGAAGCGGAAATCCCGCTGACGGGCGTCGGTCTCGGTGCCCGCCCGATGCGAGCGGATGACGCCGCCGAAAAGCCCGCCCGCGCCGTGCACCCAGCCGTCGAGCCCCCATCGCAGCCCGTTGACCCTCGCCTGGAAGTTGTGCGTGGCGAATCCCGACAGCAGCACCTCGTCGATGGCCTGCGAGGCGTCTGGTCCGCGCCGGATCCACCGCACGTCCGGGGCCGCGCAGACCAGGATCCCGTCCTTCCAGGTCATCAGCCCGGTCGGGAAGGGCAGGCCGCTGGCCACGACCTCGGCGTGATCCATGCGGCCATCGCCGTCGGTGTCGGTCAGCACCTTGATGCGTCCGCCGGGTTCCATGCCGCCACGCAGGCCGCTGGGATAGTCGGCCATCTCACACACCCAGAGCCGACCATCCGCGCCGAAGTCGATGGCCACGGGCGATTGCACCAGGTCGTCGCCGGCCACGAGGTCCACGGTCAGGCCTTCGGGTGCCTGGAAGGCCTCGAGGGCCCGATGCTCGGCCAGCGGCTCGATCATCTCGCCGCGGGCCGGTGGGGGCCGGTAGGTCGGGCCCAGGTGCCGGTGCACCTCGGCGACGATCCGGTCCTCGAGCGCCGGGTCGAACTGCTGTGGCCGGTCATAGTACCACAGCGACGATTCCGCCTCGTAGCCGCCCTCCTTCAGGATGCGGCGTGAGGGGATGTAGCCCGGCACGTCGTTGGCGTAGCCGTTGATCCAGAGCCGCCTCGGATCCAGCTCCGACTTCAGGCGCAGGGCGTAGTCCACCACCACCTCGCCGCCGAGGAAGACCATGCCGAGGTTGGTCGAGAACGAGAAGGTCTGCACCGGGTAGGGCAGGGTCGGGGCGGGGGCCTCGCCCCGGTCGAGGCGCTCAAGCCAGCGCCGTGCATGGAAGCCCACGATGCCTGCGGCTCCGGCCCGCTGCCGCCACTGGTCGCGGGTGAAGTGGGGTTGGAAGGGGATCTCCACCGTCTCCAGCCGGCAGGTCGGGGGCGCGTGCAGGGGCTCGAGGGGCAGGCCGATCAGCCGCTCGACCTCGGCGGCGAGGCTGCGCCCGTGCTGTTCGGCCAGGGCCAGCGTGCCGCGCGGCGACGGGTTGGCGTCGGCGCCACAGCCGATGGCCACCAGCCCGACCGCCCCGGGATGCCCCGCCTCGATCGATGCGGCGGCCACCCCGGCCCAGTCACCATGCGAGGCGTTGAACTCGCCGCTCAACGTCGTGCAATGGCAGGCATAGCTCGTCAATACGGCCACCAGCCTCCCGTCGTCGTCGGTGGCCCGCAGCACGGGCACCGCCTGATCCACGGGGCCTCCGGGCGTGCGGCGATTGCGGGCGAAGTCGGCCCGACCCTGGCCCCAGGCCAGCCGGGCAGGGCGGCGTCGGGCGAGCGCCTCGCGGACCGCCGCGACCGTCGAGTCGATGAAGAAGCCCGTGTAGGCATCGATGGCGGCCTGGTCTTCCGGTGGGATCGCCTGGGCGAAGATGTTGGGCGCGGCCCCGGTCAGGCAGGGAGCGCTGTGGGTGTGCGTCACCGTCAGCGCGATGCGGTCGGCGGCCAGGCCGCATTCGGTGCCCAGGCGCCTCCGGATCGTCTCCGAGACGCCGGTGGGCAGGATGCAGTTGTCGAGCGTCACCACCACGCAGGCCTCGGGGCCGTCGCCCAAGGCCAGGGCCCGCGCCCTCAGGCGCTGGGCCACGTTCGTCGGGGCGGGCGACTGGGCCCGGGCCGCGTAGCCCATCAGGCGCACCGGGCTCCGCGGCGAGAGGTCCACGCTGGCGGCCCCGACGGGCATCCGCGGGGGCGCGGCGGGGAGCGTCGACGCGTTCGGCCCGGGCGCCGCCCCGAGGAGCAAGGCGGTCAGCCCCAGCATTCCGGCCAGCGCGCGCAGGCGCCGGCACCCCATGGGTCGGTCAACGTGGGACCCGCAAAGGAGCCTGGACAGAGCACCGGGGGAAACCATGGGAGGAGTCTTCCACGGGGGGCTGGGTTGGGGAAGTTGATCCGTGTGCCGGCGACCCGCCGCACCCCGCGCCGGATCCGGCCCGTGCTGGCCGTGCGGCGCGGGCCCGTCATTCGGCCGGCTTCACCGAGCCGGTGCGGCTTCCCACGAAGACGAAGCCGGCCTCGGTCCCGAAGATCCAGTACGGCTCGACCATGCCGGGATAGACCGGTTGCCGCAGGGTCAAGGTGCGGTAGGACGGACCAAACCCGCGTTCGCGGAGCCGTGATTCGGCCACCTCGAGGTCCATCGCGATGGGCCAGGCCAGCACCTGGCTGCCCATCCACGGCCGGTCTGCGATCGACAGGGCGACATCCTCCCCCGGCGCCTGCTCGACGGCGGTCACCGTGCCGTTGGCGATCGTGAAGACCGCCCGGACGGCCGCCGAATCCGGATACGTCCTGGTCCAGTCCGACACGAGCAGGTGGGCCTCCAGCAGACCGGCCTCGGCCCATGATTCCAGGACCTGGGCGCGGATGCGCGTCAACCGCTCGAGGAACCCCGGTGTCGGCTTGGGTTGCACCCTCAGGAATCCGTTGGTCCCGGTGGCCTTCCAGGCGTAGGTGGCCAAGCCGTTGGTGGCCGGCGTGCTCTCGAGCACACGCCACGGTCCCTCCAGGCGGTCGGCCGTCTGCCACAGCACCCGGTGCGTCCCATCGCCGCAGGCGGCCGAGGCGAGGAGCGTGTCCGTGCCGGGGAGGAGGTTGATGCGTCCCTCGCTGGCCCGCAGCGGGCCGAAGACCCAGCCTGCCAACCATCCCATCAGGATGAGGAAGGCGGTCCGTCGTCCGCAGGTGGGTGGATGGTTGCCCATGATGCTCCCCATCCAACCCCGGCGCGGGCTTGGATGACAAGCCGACGGCAGGGGCCATCCCGAGCGCTCGGACGTGGAGCCCTGCGGGTTGGCCCCATGGAAAACGCGGCTGGCGCCCGGCTTGAAGCTTGATGCGGAGGCGGCGGCCCCGTTTGCTGCGGCCCCGATGATCTCGCCCTGCGTCCCGGTGCTCGTCCATCCGAGCCTGTTTCCCGAGGCCGTGCATGCCCGGTTGCGCGCCTCGTTCCAGACCCGGCGCATCCATGGGGCCTTCCATTACGACACGGCCCGGCGGGCCCGGCGGTGGATGGCGGTCCACGCCGCCCACGCCCCGGCCCCGACGGCCGGCGGTGCGGTTTCGCTGTATGATCGGGCGGTAGCGGAGGCGGTGGAACGCCTGGAGCCCCGCCCCTGGACCTGCGTGGGCCTCGGTTGCGGCAGCGGACACAAGGAGGCCCGGGTGCTGGCCGCCCTGGCCGCCCGGCGGTTGGCGTCGGTCTACATCCCGGTCGATGTCAGTGTGCCGCTGGTGCTCGTCTCGCGCGAGACGGCCCTCGGGAGGGTTCCCGGCTCGTTGGTCCAGGGTCTGGTCGCCGACCTGGCCGATGCCGACGATCTCGACGCGGCGCTGGCCCCGCTGCATCCGCCGGGCGAGGGACGCTGTGTGACCCTCTTCGGCATGTTCCCCAACTTCGAGCCGGGCTTTCTCTTCGAACGCCTGGCCCGGTGGCTGCGCCCGGGCGACCGGCTGATCTTCAGTGCCAACCTCGCTCCCGGACCGGACGTGGCCGCCGGCACCGCCGAGGTCCTGCCCCAGTACGACAACGCCGAGA
>JAJTFN010000122.1 GCA_021298285.1 Verrucomicrobium sp. | reverse complement strand
GAGCAGATCCTCAACGACCTGCGCACGGGAGGGTTCGTGGAAAGCCGCCGGGGAGTGGCCGGAGGCTATCGTCTGGCGAAACCGCCCGAAAAGATCGTGATCGCCGGGGTGATCCGGCATATCGAGGGGGCGTTGGCCCCGATCGGATGCGTCTCGGAAAACTATTACGAGAAGTGCAACTGCCCCGACGAGGCACGCTGTGCCCTGCGCTCCCTGATGAAGGAGGTCCGGGATTCCATCGCCCACCACCTGGAGAAAACAACCCTCGCAGACCTGGTCGCCCGCGCCGAGACCTTGCGGGCCGCCGATCCAGCGGATGCAGATTTCATGATCTGACGTGCGCCGGACGGGTGGCTCTTCCGGGTTCACTGGGGCTCAGCCGTCACCAGAACCAACCCGGCCCGGGGAATCGGGGTATTCGACCCGCGACCAGAGGGTCAAATCCCTTCGACGCCCACCCCACCCCGCCCTGGCGGCATGCTTGGAATGCCCCGAGGCACCGGCTTCCAGAAGGATCGCCCCACTTGGATCGCCCCACGGCGATGAATACCACGCGGGCGCGACCACACAGGCAACCCGCCAACGCCGAGAACTCCCTCACAAACCATCCCCACCCCGTGACCCCACCACCCCTCCGAAAGAACCCCGGTGCTTGCGCCAACTGGGACACCGTTCACCACCCGATGCGCCACTCTGGCCCAACCCTGTCACAATCGTTCCGAGGCGATCGATGACCCAACAATCAAGAATGCGCCAAAGGCACTGGATTTTGGGGCTTTTCCCGATTCTCCACTGATTTCCCAAGCATTCCCGGAATCGGCACCGACCTTGCAGGGAGACGCCACGGAGCGGCACTCAAACGCATACCAATTATGGCAAAAGTCCTTGGAATCGATCTGGGCACGACCAACTCCTGCATGGCCGTGATGGAAGGCGGCGAACCCCTCGTGCTGGAGAACTCCGAGGGCAAGCGCACCACGCCATCGGTGGTCGCCTTCGCGAAGAACGGCGAGCGGCTTGTGGGTGAGGCGGCCAAGCGTCAGGCGGTCACCAACCCGCGCAACACCATCTACTCGGTCAAGCGCTTCATCGGCCGCAAGTTCGACGAGGTCCAAGAGGAGCTCAAGCGCGTGCCTTACAAGGTGGTTCGAGCCTCCAACGGCGACGCCCACATCGAGGTCGAAGTCGAGGGCAAGCCCAAGGCCTTCAGCCCGCCGGAGATCAGCGCCATGATCCTGGCCAAGCTCAAGGCCGACGCCGAGGTGCGGTTGGGCGAAACCATCACCCAGGCCGTCATCACGGTCCCCGCCTACTTCAACGACACCCAGCGCCAGGCCACCAAGGACGCCGGCAAGATCGCCGGCCTGGAGGTGCTGCGCATCATCAACGAGCCCACGGCCGCCTCGCTCGCCTACGGCCTCGACAAGAAAAAGGACGAGAAGATCGCCGTCTACGACCTCGGCGGTGGCACCTTCGACATCTCCGTGCTCGAGATCGGTGACGGCGTGTTCGAGGTGAAGGCCACCAACGGCGACACCCACCTGGGCGGCGACGACTGGGACAACGCCATCATCGACTGGATCCTGGCCGAGTTTCAGAAAGATCAGGGCATCGACCTCCGCAAGCAGGCCGACGCGCTCCAGCGCATCAAGGAGGAGGCCGAGAAGGCCAAGATCGCCCTGTCCTCGTCACAACAGTACGAGATCAACCTGCCTTTCATCACGGCCGACGCCACGGGGCCGAAGCACATCGCCCTCAAGCTCGCCCGGTCCAAGATGGAGCAGCTTTGCGACTCCCTCTTCGAGCGGACCATCACCCCGACCAAGGCCTGCCTGCGCGATGCCGGCATCTCGGCCGACAAGATCGACGAACTCGTGCTGGTCGGCGGCATGACCCGCATGCCCCGGGTGGTCGAGACCGCCCGCGGATTGGTCAGCAAGCCGCCCCACCAGGGCGTCAATCCCGACGAGGTCGTGGCCATCGGTGCCGGCATCCAGGGCGGTGTGCTCAAGGGTGAGGTCAAGGGCGTGCTGCTGCTCGATGTCACTCCGCTTTCGCTGGGCATCGAGACGCTGGGCGGCGTGTTCACCAAGCTCATCGACCGCAACACCACGATCCCGAGCCGCAAGTCCGAGATCTTCTCCACGGCCAGCGACAACCAGCCGGGCGTGGAGATCCACGTGCTGCAGGGTGAGCGGCAATTCTCCCGCGACAACAAGTCGCTGGGCAAGTTCCAGCTCACCGACATCCCGCCGGCGGCGCGCGGCGTGCCCCAGATCGAGGTCACCTTCGACATCGATGCCAACGGCATCCTGAACGTCAGCGCCAAGGATCTCGGCACCGGCAAGAGCCAGAACATCGTCATCACCGCCTCCAGCGGCCTTTCGAAGGACGAGGTCGAGAAGATGCGCCGCGATGCCGAGTCCCACGCCGAGGAGGACAAGGCCCGCCGCGAAGAGGTCGAGCTCCGCAACGAGGCCGACAACGCCGTGTACCGCTCCGAGAAGTTCGTGAAGGACAACGGCGACAAGCTCGGCGGGTCAAAATCCGACATCGAAACGGCCGTGGCCTCCGTCAAGGACGCCCTCAAGGGCAGCGATGCCGCCGCCATCCGCTCGGCGCTCGACAAGCTCAACGGCTCGCTCCAGACCGCCAGCGCAGGCATGTACCAGAAGGAACCCGGCGCCGGGACCGAACAGGCCTCCGCGGGATCGGGTGGCCAGGGCACCTCCGACGGCAGTGCCAAGGCCGGCCAATCCAAGTCGGGCGATCAGGGCCCGATCATCGACGCCGAGGTGGTCGACGAGAAGAAGAAGGCCTGACACCCTCACGGTCATCCGGCCAACCAAGACACCGAGGGACATTTTGCCCGGCCGCGAACGCGGTGGGCTTCATCCGCAAACACACAACAAAACACTAGCAACCACATATGGCACTGAACGTAAAACCCCTGGGCGATCGCGTCCTCGTGGAAATCGGCGAGGAGAAGGAAGTCAAGAAGGGCGGGATCATCATCCCCGACTCCGCCAAGGAGAAGCCCAGCGAGGGCGTCGTGAAGGCGCTCGGCACCGGCAAGACCGGCGACGACGGCAAGAAGATCGCCTTCGAGGTCAAGGTCGGTGATCGCGTGCTGGTCTCCAAGTACGGCGGCACCGAGGTCAAGATCGACGGCAAGGAATACAAGATCTTCAGCTCTGACGACCTGATCGCCGTCGTCGGCTGATTCCAACCCGGCGAATTCCAATTCGGATCATTCCCTCTCTCAACCACAACATCACAACGACACCAAGCACATGGCAGCCAAACAACTTCTGTTCGACGAAGCAGCCCGGCAGGAAATCCTGAAGGGCGTCGAGGTCCTGGCCAAGGCGGTCAAGGCGACCCTCGGTCCCAAGGGCCGCAACGTGGTCATCGACAAAAAGTTCGGATCCCCGACGATCACCAAGGACGGCGTCACCGTCGCCAAGGAGATCGAGCTCTCCAACCCCTACCAGAACATCGGCGCCCAGCTCGTCCGCGAGGTCGCCAGCAAGACCAGCGACATCGCCGGTGACGGCACCACCACGGCCACCGTGCTGGCCGAGGCCATCTACCGCGAGGGTCTCAAGCACGTGACCGCCGGCGCCAACCCGGTGTCCCTGCAGCGCGGCATCCAGAAGGCTGTCGAGGCCGCCGCCGAGCAGCTGGCCAAGATCGCCAAGAAGGTGAAGGACAAGGAGGAGATCAAGCAGGTCGCCACCGTGTCCGCCAACTGGGACACCGCCATCGGCGACATCATCGCCGAGGCCATGGACAAGGTCGGCAAGGACGGCACCATCACCGTCGAGGAGGCCAAGTCCATCGAGACGACCCTCGACGTCGTCGAGGGCATGCAGTTCGACAAGGGGTACCTCTCCCCCTACTTCGTCACCAACGCCGAGACCCTCGAGGTCAAGCAGGACGACGCCTACATCCTCCTCTACGAGAAGAAGATCAGCTCCCTCAAGGACCTGCTCCCGATCCTCGAGAAGGTCGCCAAGACCGGCAAGCCGCTGTTGATCGTCTCCGAGGAGGTCGAGGGCGAGGCCCTGGCCACCCTGGTGGTCAACAAGCTCCGCGGCACCATCAACGTCTGCGCCGTCAAGGCTCCGGGCTTCGGTGACCGCCGCAAGGCCATGCTGGAGGACATCGCCATCCTGACCGGTGGCCGCCTCATCACCGAGGACCTCGGCATCAAGCTCGAGAGCCTCGAGCTGGCCGACCTCGGCCGCGCCAAGAGCGTGGTGGTCGAGAAGGAGAACACCACGATCATCGAGGGCGCCGGCAAGAACTCCGAGATCCAGGGCCGGGTCAACCAGATCCGCCGCCAGATCGAGGAGACCACCAGCGACTACGACCGCGAGAAGCTCCAGGAGCGCCTCGCCAAGCTGGCCGGTGGCGTCGCCGTCATCCACGTGGGTGCCGCGACCGAGACCGAGATGAAGGAGAAGAAGGCCCGCGTCGAGGACGCCCTGCACGCGACCCGTGCGGCCGTCGAGGAAGGCATCGTCGCCGGCGGCGGCGTGGCCCTCCTGCGCACGCTCCCGGCCATCGAGGCCCTGAAGCTCGGCATCACCGACGAGCAGATCGGTGTCGACATCGTCCGTCGCGCCGTCGAGGCCCCGCTCCGCGAGCTGGCCCGCAACGCCGGCGTCGAGGGCGGCCTCATCGTCCAGGAGGTCAAGCGCCGCAAGGGCAACGAGGGCTACAACGTGGCCACCGGCGAGTACGAGGACCTGGTCAAGGCCGGTGTCGTCGACCCGAAGAAGGTCACCCGCTCGGCCCTGCAGAACGCCTCGTCCATCGCGGGCCTGCTGCTCACGACCGAGGCCGTGATCACCGAGATCCCCGAGAAGAAGGAGAAGCCGGCGGCCGATCCTCATCACGGCGGCGGCGGCATGGACTACTGAGATCCCACCGTTCCCCGAACCGGGAAACTCCAAGGCGCGGTCCTCGAAAGGGGGCCGCGCTTTTTCTTGTCACAGCACCACGATCGCGCGGCCCGGTGCGATGACCGATGGTCTGGGACTGGCGGACCCGGTTCCGACGGACCACGTCGAAAAACACCAACCTCACCCGGCGCCGCAACGCCTGGATTCCGTCAGACCACGGCGGATTCGAGCAACAGGACCGACCGTTTTGCGCCGTCCACACGCACCGGAATGCCCCAGGGCAAGGTGACCTTCCGCGCCACATGGCCATACGGAAGGTCGGCCAGCACCGGACACCGGAGGCCCGGGAGCACCGAATCCCACACCGCCTCGAGATCGTGGAAAGGATGCGCCGGATCGGCCGCCGAAGTCTGGGTGAATTGCCCCAGGAGCATTCCCCCGAGGCGTCCGAGCACCCCGGCCAGGCGCAATTGGGTCAGCATGCGATCCAACCGGTGGAACTGCTCGTGCACATCCTCCAGGGCCAACACCGCCCCCCGGTAGTCCGGCGAGAAGGGGGTGCCCAGCAGGGCGACTACCAGCGAGAGGCACCCGCCCAGCAAAGGCCCCTCGCCGACGCCGACCCGGCGGGCCTCCAGGGGATGGTCCGCCGGCAGGGGCAGCCGTCCCCGGGTGCGCCGCGAGGTCACCAGTCGCCAGAAACTCTCCTCGGTGACCGGGTCGGGCCGGCCGGCCAACTCCACCGCCCCGAGCGGACCGGAAAAAGTCACCAGGCCCGCCCTCCGGAAAAGGGCCATCTGCAGCGCGGTGATGTCGCTGTAGCCGACGACGATCTTGGGATCGCGCCGGACCGCCGCGTAGTCGATCCGGTCCAGCAGGCGCGGGGTTCCATAGCCTCCGCGCAGGGCCATCACCGCACGGATGCGCGGATCCCGCAGCATCCCGTTGAGGTCGGCCAGGCGCTGCGCATCGGTGCCGGAGAACGCCCCGTCGTTTCCCAGCGCATGGAGGCCCACCTCGACCCGGTAGCCCAGCCCTTCCAGGTAGCGGACACAGGCCTCGACCCGCTCGGGTCGCCAGAGGGCTCCCGCCGGGGCCACGAGGCCGATGACCTCGCCGCGACGCAACGCCTTGGGTCGCAGGAGACGCTTCATCGCCTGGCCCGAACGAACCGCTCGACATACTTGCCCAGCATGTCGGCCTCGAGATTCACCACGTCGCCGACCTGGCGTTCGCGCAGGGCCGTGACCTCGAACGTGTGCGGGATGATCCAGATGCGGAAGCCTCCACGGAACACGCCCGCGACCGTGAGGCTGATGCCATCCACCGCCACCGATCCCTTGAAGACGATGTAGCGTCGGATCGCGGCCGGAGCCGTGATCTCCAGCACATGGTCCCGGCCATGACGCTCCCAAGTGCGGATCGAGCCCGTGCCATCGATGTGCCCGGTGACAAAATGGCCACCGAGTCGATCCCCGGCGGCCAGCGAGCGCTCCAGGTTGACCGCCGAACCGGGCTTCACGGACGACAGGTTCGTTCGGTCCCAGGTCTCCTGCAACAGGTCGAAGGCGAGCCTGGTTGCCGGCCGGGTCGTCAACTCGCGCGCGGATCGGCGGAGTGACGGGGACTTCGAACCGGCGCCCTTCCGGACGGCCACCACCGTGAGGCAGCAACCGTTGACGGCGATGCTGTCGCCCAGGCGCACGCCCTGGGCCACCACGCGGGCATCGATCCAGAGCCGCACCGAGGACTCCCCCGGCTCGACGGCCTGCACGACGCCCGTCTCTTCCACCAGACCTGTGAACATAGTGTGTCTTGGATCGAGCCCGCCGGTGGCCGCCCCGGATCGCCCGCGAGGGACCAGCCATCCGCCGGCGGGCATCCTTCAGCCGCTGCCGCCCGCAACCCTCGGCGCGTCCGGGGAGGTCCGTCCAACGGAATCCTCCGGGGGAAGCACCCGTGCCGTGACGAAGAGGTCCTCGCCGAACCGGCGGGATTCCACATCGGCCAACCGGGGCGCCTCGGCCAGCGACCGGAATCCCCGGCCCGCGACCGCGCGCCGCGAGTCCTGCCCGCCGAGGACCTTGGGGGCGTAGAAGAAGGCCGTGCGATGCACCAGCCGGTCCTCGAAGAACGACGCCAGCACGGTGCCCCCGCCCTCCACCAGCAGGTGCAGGACGCCAAGGCGGCCCAGCTCCGTCATCAGCCACCGCAGATCGATCCGGCCCTGCCGCTCGGGGGCGCGCAGCACGCCCACCCGGGATTCCAGCCCGGCCACGCGGGCAGGATCGGCCGACTCCCCCACGACCACCAGGGCATCCTGGCGTGCGGCACCGACCACCAACCGGCACCCCGTCGGAGTCCTGGCCCGGGTGTCGAGGACGATGCGTCGCTTGGCGGGCAACCCGGCCGGCAGGCGGAACCCCGGCTGGGACCGCGGGGTCAACTCGGGATCGTCGGCCAGGACCGTCTCCACGCCCACCAGGACCGCGTCGGCCTCGAGGCGCAGCCGGTGGGCGTGGGCGCGAGAGGCCGGCCCCGTGATCCACTTCGACTCGCCGGACGCGGTGGCGATCCGCCCATCGAGGGTCATCGCCGACTTGGCGGTGACCCAGGGGGTCCGGTGGACGATCCAATGGTGGAACGCCTCGTTGAGCCGGAGGGCATCGGCCTCGAGCACCCCGGAGTCGACACGGATGCCTGCGGCCCGGAGCAGTTCGAGCCCGTGGCCCGCATGGCGGGGATTGGGGTCCACCGCGCCGACAACCACCCGGGCGACACCCGCACGGATCAGCGCGTCGGTGCACGGCGGCGTCCGCCCGTGGGTGGAGCAGGGTTCGAGGGTGACGTGGAGGGTCGCGCCGGCGACGGGGTTGCCCCGCCGGGCCGCATCGGCCAGGGCCTCCACCTCGGCATGGGGGCCACCGGCCCGCCGGTGCCATCCCTCGCCGATGACCTGCCCGTCCCGGACCAGCACGGCACCGACCATCGGGTTGGGCGACGTGCACCCGCGGGCCCGCCGGGCCAGGGTCAGGGCCCGCGCCATGAATCGCTCGTCGGGGCTCATGGGACCGGGGAGTGGAGCGGATCAACCCTTGGCCGAGAACAAGGCCTCGGCGAACTGCCGGGCGTCGAAGGCCTGAAGGTCGTCGGCCTGCTCACCGACGCCGATGAACTTCACCGGGATGCCGAGTTCCTTCTGGATGGCCACCACCGCACCGCCCTTGCTGGTCCCGTCGAGCTTCGTGATCACCAGGCCCGTCAGCTTGACCGCCTTGTGGAACTCGCGGGCCTGGACCAGCGCATTCATGCCGGTGGAACCGTCGAGCACCAGCAGCACCTCGTGCGGGGCCCCCGGGAACTTGCGGTCCACCACCCGGTGCACCTTCTGGAGCTCCTGCATCAGGTTGTGCTTGGTGTGCAGCCGACCGGCGGTGTCGATGAAGAGCCAGCGGGCCTGCCGCGCCTGGGCGGCCACGACGGCGTCGTGGGCCACCGAGGCCGGATCCGCCTGGTAGGCGCCGGCGATGACCGGGATGTCCAGGCGACCTCCCCAGAGCTGAAGCTGCTCGATGGCGGCGGCACGGAAGGTGTCGCAGGCCGCCAGCAACGCCGGTTCACCGCGCTCGGCCATCCGCTTGGCCAGCTTGGCACAGGTGGTCGTCTTGCCCGTGCCATTGACTCCGACCATCGACACCACCGTCACGCCGTCGGGCCGGGCCTTGAGCGCCGGGTCCATGCCACCGAGGCTGCGCTCGACCTCGGCGATGGCGATGTCGACGAAATCGAGGCCCGACTTGCCCTGGGTCTCGAAGGCCTGACGCACCGCCGCGAGGATCTGCTGGGTCATGGGCAGCCCGAGGTCGGCCGCCAGCAGCGCGGCCTCCAGTTCCTCG